>NZ_CP042433.1:3809715-4127192 GCF_007970805.1 Flavisolibacter ginsenosidimutans
ATTTGCCCGCGCCTGGAGCGTGAAGCGCAAGATCAACGAGAAGGCCGTGGCCATGAGTAAGCATTACCAGTTTGAAAGCTATTTGAGCATGACCGGCGCCAATGCCGATGAACGCTTTACGCACCGCCCGTCAGAAACCGGCGCAGTGGCTCTGGCTCTCTTGGCTGCCATGGGCGGTGGTTCTGCACCTTCTTTGCCTACACCGTTAGCGCAAGCTGTTACAAAGGTGGCCAATGATTTAAAAGCACACAACGGACGAGCCTTGGTTGTTAGCGGAAGCAACGATCCAAACGTGCAAACTGTTGTTCGCGAAATCAACCGTTTGGCCGGCGCTTTCGGAACGACCATAGATACGGCAACAACCTTAAACTTCCGCCAGGGGGATGACGCAGCTTTCGCCACGTTGGTTGACGACATGAACGCTGGCCGTGTGGGTGCTTTATTGATTTATGGCCCCAATCCTGCCTACGATTATTTTGATGCCGACAAGTTCAAAGCCGGCCTTGCAAAAACAAAGTTGTCGGTTTCGTTCAACGAGAAATTAGACGAGACGTCTGAGCTTTGCCAATATCTCATTCCTGCGAATCATTACCTCGAAAGTTGGGGTGATGCGGAGCCAAGAAGCGGTTATATTAGTTTCATTCAGCCGACTATTTTCCCGCTGTTTAAAACCCGCCCTTTCCAAACCTCTTTGTTGAAATGGAGCGGGAATAATACCGATTACGAAACGTACTTCCGTACGTACTGGACAGGCAAACTTGGCGGCCAAGCCGGCTTTGACAAGGTTTTGCAAGACGGTGTGCTGGGCAACGCAAAGCCGTCTTTCGCTACGACCACCGCAGCAGCGGTTGTTGATACGGTAAGAACAGCTGTTACAACTCCCGTTACAACGACCGCAACAAGGGCCGACACAGCGCAGACGGGTAACGTGGGCGCCGCTGTTACTGCGCTTTCATCGGCACGCAAAAGCGGCAAGGATGAAGTGGTGTTGTACCAAAAAGTTTCGCTTCTTTCCGGCAAGCAATCAGGCAATCCCTGGTTAATGGAAGTGCCCGACCCGATAACAAAAGCTACGTGGGACAACTATGCTATGATCTCGACCAAAAAGGCCGAAGAACTGGGCATAGATTACAAGTCAATGGAGTATGAATACTACCAAGACAAGCCGGTAGTTGAATTCACTGCGAACGGCAAAAAAATAACGCTTCCGGTTTTGGTCATTCCAGGCATGGATGCCAATACAATCGCCATAGCAGTAGGATATGGACGCAGCAAGAATTTTAATCCGGCGATGTTTGAAGAAAAAGGAATAGGCCAAAACGTTTATCCATTTGCCCGCTGGAATGCTGCGACGAGAACGATTGATTATACAAACGACGTAACCACATCGGCCAAGCCGGTAGATACCTATAAAATTGCCCGTTCACAGGTTCACAATTCTTACGAAGGAAGAACCGAAGTGGTAAAAGAAACCACGCTGGCAACCTTTAAGGCAAAGCCCGAAGCATTTCGGAAGTTTCGCGAGGAATTGAAAGAAGACTTTGCGGCCCGCACCGGTAACTACCGCGCCGAAGGCACGCTGTACGACGACCCGGCATTAAGAACCCACGAGATCAAGTGGGGCATGAGCATAGACCTCAATAGCTGTATTGGTTGCGGTGCCTGCGTGGTGGCTTGCCATCTGGAGAACAACGTTCCCGTGGTAGGCAAGAACGAAGTGCTGCGAGCTCACGAAATGCACTGGCTGCGCATTGATCGCTACTTTGTAACGGATGAGAAAAATCCAGACAATCTGAAGACAGTCGTTTTCCAGCCCATGCTTTGCCAGCACTGTGAAAATGCGCCTTGCGAAAACGTTTGCCCGGTCGCGGCTACGATGCACAACTCCGAAGGCATTAACCAAATGGCTTACAACCGTTGCATCGGTACGCGCTATTGCGCCAACAACTGTCCGTATAAAGTACGCCGTTTTAACTGGGGCGATTACACCGGCGCCAGCACACACGGTGTATTAGGCCCGAGCAGTGGCGTGGGTGAATTGAACCAGGTTGTTCATCAAATGAACGACGAATTGACCCGCATGGTGCTAAACCCGGATGTTGTAACCCGCAGCCGCGGTGTAATGGAGAAGTGCAGTTTCTGCGTTCAGCGGACACAGCTAGGCAAACTGCAGGCGAAGATGGAAAATCGTCCGCTTGGGGGCGATGACGTGACGTCGGCTTGTGCGCAAGCTTGTCCTACAAACGCCATTGTGTTTGGTAATGCTTACGATAAAAACAGCAGCGTAGCCAAAATGAGAGCCGACAACCAGCAACGTTTGTTCTATGTAATTGAGCAGATTCACACTTTACCGAATGTGAACTATCTGGCCAAAATCAGAAACACAGATGAACTGATTGTGAGCGAAGAAAATGCGAACGAACACGCGGCGCAGCAGCACAGCGAACCCGCAACGCCGCAACAGGAACCGGCAACGGAAGGACACAAGTAAGCTATCAGCATTTAGCCTTCGGCAGTTGGCGAAATGCAGATAATTAAAATAAGAAAACGAAGTATTAAAAAGCTGACAGCCGAAAGCTGACAGCTCATAGCTTATCAATATGGCATTACTTAAATACGAATCGCAGGTTAGACCCCCGCTGGTTGAAGGAAACAAGGATTATCACCAGGTCAGTGAAGACATTTGCCGCCCGGTGGAAGCCACACCTTCCAAACTCTGGTGGATTGGCTTTATCGTTTCGGTACTGTGTTTATTGTTCGGTGTTGTTTCGGTAACACGCGAAGTTTGGTTCGGTACTGGACAATGGAATCTGAACCGCACCGTAGGTTGGGGCTGGGACATTACCAACTTCGTATGGTGGGTAGGTATCGGTCACGCCGGAACGCTTATCTCCGCCATTCTTTTGCTGTTCCGCCAAGGATGGAGAACAGGGGTAAACCGTGCGGCGGAAGCCATGACCATCTTTGCGGTGATGTGCGCCGGCCAGTTCCCGATCTTTCACATGGGCCGTGTTTGGGATGCCTTTTTTACCCTGCCTTATCCAAATTCCCGCGGGCCGCTCTGGGTGAACTTTAACTCTCCGCTGCTATGGGACGTGTTTGCCATCTCTACGTACTTTACCGTTTCGCTTTTATTCTGGTATGCAGGTTTGCTCCCGGATTTGGCAACCTTAAGAGACCGTGCAAAAGAAAAATGGCGCAAATATTTTTACGGGGTGGCTTCTTTTGGCTGGTCGGGTTCTACCAAGCACTGGCAGCGTCACGAAGCTTTGTCGCTGGTATTAGCGGGACTTGCAACGCCGCTGGTGCTTTCGGTTCACACCATTGTATCCTTTGACTTTGCTACGTCGGTAATTCCAGGCTGGCATACAACTATCTTTCCTCCTTACTTTGTTGCGGGTGCCATCTTCTCAGGCTTTGCAATGGTGCAATCGCTTTTGTTGGTAACAAGAAAAGTTTTACATCTTGAAGACTACATCACCATTGAGCACATCGAGGTGATGAACAAAGTAATTGTGCTGACCGGTTCTATTGTAGGTATAGCTTATTTGACGGAATTGTTCATCGCCTGGTACTCACACGTAGAATACGAATGGTTTGCTTTTCGTTACAACCGCGTTGATTTGTCGAGCCCTTACGGCTGGAGCTATTACTTAATGATGGGATGTAACGTGTTGTCGCCACAAATCTTCTGGTTCCGCAAAATGAGAAGAAGCATTCTGGTAACCTTCTTTATGTCAATACTGGTAAACATCGGTATGTGGTTTGAACGTTTCGTGATCATCGTTACCTCAATTTACCGAGATTACCTGCCATCAAGCTGGAGCCCGTATTATTCGCCCACAATCTGGGAGGTTGGTTTCTACATAGGCACTTTCGGTTTGTTCTTTACCTGTTTCTTCTTGTTCAGCAAATTCTTCCCCGTTATCGCAATAGCCGAGATCAAGCATATCCTGAAAAAAAGCGGCGAGAATTACAAGGAAAAAATGGACGTGATCGAACAGGAGTCGGTAGAAGAGTTTGCGCACGAGTATGCGCACTGAGAATTGAAAATTTAGAATTTGAAATTTGAAATCATTCTATGCCAGTAAAAAAATTTGTGGTTGCTTGTTTTGATGATGAGGCAACGTTGTTCCCGGCGGTAAAAAGTGTGCGCAAAACAGGCTATAAGATTCACGACGTATATACGCCGATGCCGATACACGGTTTGGATGCGGCCATGGGCCTACGCGACACGAGCTTACATACGGCGGGTTTTATCTATGCCATTGCAGGCACAACAACAGCTTTCAGCTTTATCACCTGGACGCTTACTTATGACTGGCCACTGAACATCGGCGGCAAACCTTTCTTCTCTCTTCCGGCATGGATACCCATTATGTTCGAGTTGACGGTTTTGTTTTCGGCCGTGGGCATGGTGCTTACGTTCTGCTACCTGTGTCAAATGGCGCCGTTTGTGAAAAAAGACCATTTTCACCTTCGCGCTACCGACGATCTTTTTGTGATGGCCATTGAGTGTACTGATAAAACGAACGACCAGGAAGCATCGGATTTCTTAAAAAATCTCGGCGCCGTAGAAGTAAGTACGCAATACAAAGAAACCGGCTGGTGGATTGGCCGCTATGATAAAGAGACAAAAATATTTGGCAAACCCGTTGAACCAGCCATTGCCCAATCTTAATTATACAGTTGGATGAAAAAAATAGTTATAGCTGCTCTTGGTTTTTCCTTTAGCCTTGGCCTTGTGAGCTGTGGCGGCGCAAAGGGCGATGATCCGGGACATTCTTATATGCCCGACATGTATTATAGCCGTGCTTACGAAGCCTATGGTTACAACGATGTGGGTGGTGAACGCGACAGTCTCGCTGCAAGAGGCATTAGTTACAATGCTCTGCTGGTCCCCGGAACGGTGGCTCGCGGCGATCTCTTACCTTATCATTTAACAAGCGATTCGGCTGGTTTAAAAGCGGCCGACGCCCTGAAGAACCCAACAGACAGCTCTTCAAAAAAAGAGGCCATCATGAAAGAAGCCGAGCGGCTCTACCTCGTGAATTGCGGCATTTGTCACGGTCCGGCGTTGGACGGCAACGGACCTTTGTATAAAGGTGGTGACGGACCGTATCCGGCGGCTCCACGACCTCTGAACGGAGACTATGCAAAAAATCTCAGCGACGGAAGTATTTATTATACGATCACCTTTGGTAAAAACGCAATGGGAAGCTACGCTTCTCAGTTAAGGCCAGAGCAACGCTGGATGGTGATCAATTACATCCGCAGCAAACAAGGCGGAGCAGCAAGTGATAGCACGGCAAAAGGTACGGCAATAACTGCACAAGCCTCAATGGGTTCCGCAGCAACAACAGACTCTACCAAGAAGGCAAAACCATAATTCGCTTATTGAACAAACAGAACGTAATGACACTGAGAGAACAATTTGTTATACCCAAAAAATACAACACCTTGTCGCTGGCATTTATGGCGGTTGGCGTGTTGTCCATCATTATTCTATTCATCACGCACGGCACCAGCAGCGATGAACACGTGGCCGCACGCTTTTGGGCTTCCATCTTGCAAAACAGCGTTTACTTTTTGTTGGTGACCAATGCAGCAATGTTCTTCATTTGTGCCACAACGTTGGCCTGGGGAGGCTGGCAAATGTCTTTTCGAAGGGTATCCGAAGCCATTTCAACCTGCGTACCGGTTATTGGCGTTATCGCACTCGCCATTTTGCTTGCGCTGATTTTTGGAAGCAACCACGTTATTTACCATTGGGCCAGCCCCGATGCCGTGCACGATCCTGCCATAGAACACAAATCAGGCTTTTTAAATAAAGGATTTTTTGCCGTGTGGACCGTAATCACGATTGCAGGCTGGTGGCTGCTCGGCAAAAAAATGCGGCAGCTTTCGCGCAGCATTGACGACCGTCCTTTGACAATTGCAGAAGGGAAAAAATACATTTGGAACAATACGGTTTGGGCCGCGGTTTACACGGTTTTCTTTGCGCTTACCGTTCTTTCTTCTATTCCGTGGCTTTGGCTCATGAGCATTGATGCGCACTGGTATTCTACCATGTATAGCTGGTACACTTTCGCTTCTGTTTTTGTGGCGGCTATAGCTCTCATCACTCTTTTTGTGGTGTACTTGAAAAATAATGGTTACCTGGAGCTGACAACGAAAGAACATCTGCACGATTTGGGAAAATTCATTTTTGCGTTTTCCATTTTCTGGACCTATTTGTGGTTTGCTCAGTTTATGCTGATCTGGTATGCCAACATTCCGGAAGAAACAATTTATTTCAAACCAAGATTGCAAGGGCCGTATCGGGCAATCTTCTGGTTAAATCTGATCATTAACTTCTTGGCTCCTTTGTTACTGTTAATGAAGAGGGCGCCAAAGCGGAATTACGGAACCATTACCATGATGTCGGTATTAATCCTGTTTGGTCACTGGCTCGATTTCTATCAAATGGTAATGCCAACGGCGGTAATGAACCCGGAAACAAAACAGACGTACGTGCCCAACATGCTGGCCGATTTGGGAATTGCATTAGGGTTTGTTGGGTTGATTATGTTTGTAACGGTCCGTTCGCTTGCAAAGCATCCGCTCGTTGCAAAAAACCATCCGTTCCTGAAAGAAAGCATTGTACACCATACCTAAGCGAATTATTGATTACCGCTTTCTCATCTCTAAGTGAGAAGTAGTAGTCGGGAATTAGAAATAAGAAATTGAATTAGAATATGTCATCTATCTGGATAATCGTTGCGTTTATTTTGGGTTTTCTGATCGTGTTTCAGATTGCCAAGGCAAGTGAATACGTAGCCATTTTACACGGTGAGGAAAAAACACGACGCGATTCGAACCGTGTAAACGGTTTTATGCTGCTGATTTTTTTAGTGGCGGGATTGTTTGGTGTGTGGTACTGCAATCACGCCCTGAAAGACAGAATCCTTGGTGAAGCCGCTTCTAACCATGGCGAAAAAGTGGACACAATGCTGTACATCACGCTGGCTATTACGGCTGTGGTTTTCGTGATTACGCAAATCGCCTTGTTTTGGTTTGCTTATAAATACCAGGAAAAAGAAGGACGTAAAGCATTTTATTATCCGCACAACAATAAACTCGAATTGATCTGGACGGTTATTCCGGCAATTACCTTAACGGTGCTCATCGGTTTTGGTCTATACTATTGGTATGCAATTACGGGAGAAGCACCCAAAAACGCACAAATAGTAGAAGTAACGGGCAGCCAGTTTAAATGGGAATTCCGTTATCCGGGTGCCGACGGACAATTGGGGAAAAAATATTACCGGGAAATCAGCGCAAATAATCCACTAGGGCAAATATGGACAGACCCGGCAAACCATGATGACGTGGTGGGCAGTCAGGAAATGCACCTTGTGGTGAACAAGCCAGTAAAGCTTATCATCGGTTCTAAAGACGTCATTCACGACGTTGGGCTTGTGCATTTCCGCATGAAGATGGACGCCGTACCGGGACAACCAACGACAATGTGGTTCACGCCAAAATTTACCACAAGGGAAATGAAGCAGAAATACGGCGACGATTTTGAATACGAAATTTCTTGCGACCAGATGTGCGGACGCGGCCACTTTAGCATGAGGGGAACGGTTGTGGTGGAATCGCAGGCAGAATTTAACATCTGGTTGAAAAAGCAAAAATCGCAATACGCAACCGTAATGGAAGCAGAGAAAGGAGCGCCGGCCGCACCCGCCGCTGATAGCGCTAAAAACAAAACCACTGCCCTGAACGCAGTACCGGTAAAATCAATTCAATAATCCTGTTGCGAGTCTACAATTTATGATGAACAACAAAAAGAACTTGATATGAACAACGACCAGACAATACACGTGCACCAGGGAGCGGAAGGTACCCATGAAGTGCTTGGCAATGGTCACGGAAATGGCCATGATCACCATCACAAGCAGAGTTTTATTACAAAATATATTTTCAGCCAGGACCATAAAGTCATCGGCAAACAGTTTTTGATTACGGGCATTATCTGGGCCATTATCGGTGCCCTGTTTTCCGTACTGTTCCGTCTTCAATTAGGTTTTCCCGATGAAAGCTTTCCCATTCTCGAAACGGTTTTTGGAAAATGGGCGAAGGGTGGGCACATTGAGCCTGAGTTCTATTACGCATTGATCACGATGCACGGAACCATCCTTATCTTTTTTGTATTAACAGCCGGCCTTAGCGGAACCTTTGCAAACATTCTTATTCCCTTGCAGGTAGGTGCCCGCGACATGGCTTCGCCGCTGATGAACATGATGTCTTATTGGTTCTTTTTCCTGGCCAGTGTTGTAATGATTACTTCACTGTTCATCTCAACGGGTCCTGCCTCCGGCGGGTGGACGATGTATCCGCCGTTAAGTGCTTTAGGCCAAGCCAATATTGGTTCGAAACTGGGAACGGATTTGTGGCTCGTCTCAATGGCGTTGTTCGTTGTGCAGGGATTGTTGGGCAACTTAAACTACATCACAACAATTTTGAACATGCGCACAAAAGGCATGAGCATGACGCGTATGCCGCTGACAATTTGGAGTCTGTTCTTTACAGCCATTCTGGGTGTACTTTCTTTCCCGGTATTGTTGTCGGGTTTCATTCTGCTGTTGTTCGATAGAAATTTAGGCACGTCGTTTTATTTAAGCGACATCTATGTAGCAGGGCAAGCTCTACCCAACGAAGGAGGCAGTCCTATCCTTTACCAACACTTGTTCTGGTTCTTGGGTCACCCCGAAGTATATATCGTTATCCTTCCTGCCATGGGAATCGTGTCGGAAGTAATGAGCGTGAATTCAAGAAAACCCATTTTCGGTTACATGGCGATGGTTGGCTCTTTGTTCGCCATTTGCATCCTTGCCTTACTGGTATGGGCGCACCACATGTTTGTTTCGGGCATGAATCCGTTCTTGGGATCTGTGTTCGTGCTCTTAACGTTATTGATTGCTATTCCGTCGGCAATCAAAGTATTTAACTGGCTTACCACCATCTGGCGGGGCAACATACGATTTACACCCGCAATGCTTTTCTGTCTCGGATTTGTGAGTGTATTTATATCGGGCGGATTAACGGGTATCTGGATGGGAAACTCTACGATTGACATTCACATCCACGACACTTATTTCATCATTGCACACTTTCACCTCGTAATGGGAGTGGCGGCGTTCTTTGGCATGTTCGCGGGTGTTTACCACTGGTTCCCCAAAATGTTTGGACGCTATTTAAACAACACGTTAGGTTACATCCATTTTTGGGTAAGCATGGCGGGTGCATACCTGATCTTTTGGCCTATGCACTACATGGGTTTGGCCGGCGTGCCGCGCCGCTATTTGGATTTCACCCTGTGGAAGTCTTTCAATCAGTTTGCAGACCTCAACAAAATGATCTCCGTCGTTACCATCATTGTCTTTGCGGTGAACCTTATGTTCGTATTCAACTTCTTCTATTCCATTTTTAAAGGCAGAAAAGTACGTACGTTAAATCCTTGGGGTGCAACGACGCTGGAGTGGACAACGCCCATCAATCCAGGCCACGGGAACTGGGTAGGTGAAATTCCGGAAGTGCACCGCTGGCCTTATGATTATGCCAAAGATGGTCGCGACTTTATTCCGCAAACCGAGCCATTGAACCCGAACGAATCGAAACACTGATAAACGTGGAAATGAGGAGATACGAAGGTGTGCAGATAGGACAATTCAATAAAAGTTATTTGAGATAGTTTTGTTTGCAACGCAAAAAAAGAATTTGAAAGACGAAGCAAACAAGGCAAAGAACAGCAGGCTGCGGGATTATCTGCAGCTTACGAAGCCATCGTTAACCATTATGGTTGTGTTTTCCAGCGTGATTAGTTACTTGCTGGCGCCAAAAGTGGTGGAATACGATTGGCTGATGATTGCTCTTTTATTTGTGGGAGGTTATTGCGTAACGGGAAGCGCTAACGCAATGAACCAGGTTGTTGAAAAAGATACGGATGCTATGATGAAACGTACGGCAAGCCGGCCCGTAGCATCCGGTAGAATGAGCGTGAAGGAAGGATGGATCTTTTCAATTGTCGTTGGTGTTGTCGGCGTGTTTTTGCTGACGTATTTCTTCAACCCGTTAAGTGGAATGCTGGCTGCTTTTAGCCTCTTTCTTTATGCGTTTGTGTATACACCGCTAAAGAAAGTAAGTGCCATTGCAGTGTTGATGGGAGCTGTGCCGGGCGCCTTGCCTTGCCTCATTGGCTGGGCGGCTGGAAATGACGCGGTATTTGGTTACGGCGAAGTAAAAAACTGGGGTGGATGGGTTTTGTTCTTTTTACAATTCTTGTGGCAGTTTCCGCATTTTTGGGCCATTGCCTGGATAGCGCACAAAGACTATTCGGGAGCAGGGTTCCGTTTACTGCCGGCAGAGAAAGGACCAACAAAGTTTACGGCCATTCAAACGGTGATGTATGCAGTTTTGCTGATTCCTGTTTGCGTGCTGCCTTACGTGATTGAACTAACGGAGTTCGGCACAACGAAAGGCAAAGTCTGTTTGGTTTTGGTGATGTTGGCTAATTTGTTTTTGGTAGGACAATGCGTTCGTTTGTACCGTGAGATGAATGCGAAAGCAGCAAGACGGGTAATGTTCAGCAGCTATATTTATTTGCCCATTGTTTTGCTTGCTTTCCTGGCAAGTAAAACATAGATAAACATATTCGTTCATAAAGAAATCGTGTTACAGTGACAGTGAGTACAGAACAAAGAAATAAAATTCATCCACACAAGTTTACCTTGTGGGTTGCCATTGCCAGCATTGTAATGATGTTTGCGGGGTTGACCAGTGCGTACATTGTAAAAAGCGGGCAGGCCGGCTGGCACGAAGTAAAAACGCCTACTATTTTCATCGTGTCAACGGCAACGCTGTTTATAAGCAGCATTACCATTCAGGCCGCTCTCCGAAGCTTTAAGCAAAAAGCAATGGCGGCCTACCGCAGTTTACTGCTGGTAACCTTGGTGCTGGGGCTTGCGTTTGTGGTAATGCAGTGGAAAGGATTTAATTGGCTTTGGGATCACGGCGTGCATTTTCAGGGCGCATCGGGAGCCGGACAGTTTTTGTACATCATTTTCGGCTTGCACGCATTACACGTGGTAGGAGGAGTGGTCGCTCTCATTGTATTGCTGTTGCGGCAATATGTTGGAAACGTGCGAACCTACAATGCAACACCCATCGAAATCATGAGCACCTACTGGCATTTTGTGGACTTGCTCTGGATTTATTTGGTGGTGTTTTTTATTTGGATCGGATAAAAGGTTTGTGGTTTAGGGTTTGTAGTTTGTGGTTAGGCGTATTAACTACAAACACTTTTTTCAAACCACAAACATTAAGGAAAAGAAAATTATAGAAAAGCAGGTTTGTTGAGCGGTAAGCAAAACCACAAACCACGAACTACAAACTACAAACTCAATTATGGCAACTGCTGCGGCAACAAGAACAAATTGGTGGAACGGAGGAAGAAGCCCGTTCAACGTGGAGTACGGCAAGCTGATGATGTGGTACTTTTTAATTAGCGATGCGTTCACTTTTGGCGCACTTCTGATTTCGTACGGCACCATTCGTTTCTCGCAAAACTATTGGGCCAACCCAAATGAAGTTTTTAACGCCTTCCCCGGCGCGGGACATACCAATCTGCCACTTGCGTTTGTGAGCTTGATGACCTTTATTTTGATCATGAGCTCCGTGACCATGGTGCTTGCTGTGCACGAGGGACATCACAACAACAAAAAAGGAGTGATCAAATGGTTGGCCTGGACCATTGTTGGCGGCATCGCTTTCTTGAGTTGCCAGGCTTGGGAATGGACGCACTTAATCACCGGCGAACACGCCGTGTTGGTTGACGGCCATTTATCCGTCATGGGTCAAACAGTAACACACAACCCATGGGGACCTCACGTTAGTGCAGCGCAGGTTGCAGCCGCACTGCCAGGCACGCCACACGATGTTTTGGTTCAATTAGCGCACGGTGCAAACCACACAATGAGCCACGAGCAACTGGAAGCGATGCAATCGCCTCAGTTGATGGACATGGTTAACAAAGCCGTTTCCGCAGGCGAAATGCACGTGCAGGAACCCGGGCCAAAAGCTTACGGCGGATACTTTTATGCCATTACAGGTTTTCACGGTTTTCACGTAACATCGGGTGTTATCATTAACATCATTATGCTGCTGATGACGGTGAACGGCGTTTTTGATAAACGCGGTCATTACCTGATGATTGAAAAAGCTGGCCTGTACTGGCACTTTGTGGACTTGGTTTGGGTATTTGTGTTTCTCTGTTTCTATCTTATTTAATCAAAACAATTAAGCGTTTACAATGGATCAACATCATAGCGAATCGGCAGAAATCACCTTTCACCACGAGCCGGCAACGGGAACGAAGCGCATCTGGAAAACGTTTTGGATACTGCTGGTCATTACGATCATCGAATTAAGCCTGGGCCTGACTATGTACGTCCTTCACGATTTATCAATAGGAATGGTGCTTTTAATCAAAGGTGTCATTGTGATTTTATCGTTGGCGAAAGCCTTTTACATTGTAAGCATTTTTATGCACCTCGGCGATGAATTGCGCAACATGATCATGACCGTCGTGGTGCCGCTCATGCTTTTTGTATGGTTCATAGGCGCCTTTTTATGGGATGGCAACGCTTTCCGTACCATTCGCAACCGTTATGATAAAAGCTTTCAGGAGCAATACGAGCACAAAGGCGTTCAACCGCCTGCCGTAAAACAAGACACAGCCGTTCATCCGTTGCATTGATCACAAATTGCCGGGATTAGGAAATGATTGTCAGGATGCTTTATGCCAAAAACCTCACCACAGGGAATAGAGCATAAGCTTTTGTTAGAGTCCCTTAAATAGCTAAACCGCCGCTTATTTTTGCGGCGGTTTCTTTTTGGCTACGGATTAGCGGGATTTGGGAAAGATTGTCGGGGTTTTAAATCAGTGCTTTCGCGACGACATGTTTTTTTAGTAACCAAACGGTTGAGGAAGTCATCCCAATCATCCTTAAAATAGTCCTGAACATCCGCGATTATGAACAAAACAGCTTTATACGGTTTATTGATTGGCGTGTTTATACCGGTGATGGCTTATTTCGTTATGAAGTTTATTCCCGTAAACGAAATGCCGCACCGGCTGTTTGTTGACAGCATCGAAACCAAAATTGAAGGCGGCAAAGAAACGATGGACACAATCTGGCACAAGGTGCCCGACTTCACACTTACCAATCAATTGGGGCAAAAGGTTTCCTGGAAAGATTTGAAAGGGAAAATCGTTGTGGCCGATTTCTTTTTTACCCGTTGCCCGGTGATTTGCCCGCAAATGACCCGCAACATGAAACGCTTGCAGGACGCTGTGAAGAACAACAACAAAGCAGGCAGCCGCGACGCTGACTTTGTGCAATTCATCTCCTTCTCCGTTGACCCCACACACGACAGCGTACCGGAATTAAAAAAATTTGCCGACCGTTTTCAGATCAACCCGGAAAACTGGTGGCTACTTACCGGCGATAAAAAGCAGATTTACGACCTTGCCCTTAACGGCATGAAACTGGGCATTGACACAACCGAAGTGGATACGGCTTTCATTCACCCGCAAAAATTTGTGCTCATCGACAAAGACCGTGTGCTGCGTTCGCGGCGCGATGAATTTGGCAACGTGCGGTTGTACAACGGTCTTGACTCAAACGACGTAAAGAACATTGCCGAAGACATCATTCTACTTTCACTGGAAAAAGACAAGCACAAAAAGTTTCCCTTGGTAGATGAACTTCCACTGATTGGCGTCGTGATGGGCATTGCCGTGATACTGATAACCTTGATGATGGTGCTGTTTAAAAAGAAGCAAAACCTATGAACCTGACATTGCAGAAGAACGATAGAAAAGCAAGGATGTTGATCGTTGCGTTCAGCGTGGTTATTTTTTTAGCGGTTACCGTTTTGGAAAGAGTGACACTAAACGTGAATCTTGGTTTTGATCCGCACGTGCTGGCGCTGGTGAATGCGGTAATCAATTCAATCGTTTCTGTTTTGTTGCTGGCCGGATTGATTGCCGCGAAAAGAGGCGCTTATCAAACGCACAAAAACATCATGCTCTCGGCCATTATTTTGTCGGTAATCTTTCTTGTTACCTACATCGCCCATCATCTGTTTGCCGGCTCTACGTTGTACGGAGATTTGGACAAGAACGGCAAAGTAGATGCGGCTGAAATCATTGCTGCGGGCGGCATGCGAACCGTTTACCGCATCTTGTTAAGCACACACATCTTGCTTGCCGGCATTTCGCTGCCTTTCATTTTGTTCACAGCTTATCGTGCTTTAATAAATGAAAACGCCAAGCATCGCAAGCTGGCAAAAATAACCTGGCCGCTGTGGTTTTACGTAGCGGTAACCGGCCCGATTGTTTACTGGATGATCAGCCGTTATTATTGATTCCTATTTTTAATTTGTAATTCTTTCCACGGTGTGCTTCCGTCTTTTTCGCGGGTAAATTCAAAAGCATCATCTTCCTGCAAAACAATTTCAGCGGTGGTGTAAACAACGTTGCTGTCGAGCAGGTGACCGCCGATTGTTTTGCCGGTGCTGTCGCTGATGCTCAAATGCAGATGTGAACCGTTTGTTGATACCGTTCCTACTAAACTTACAATTTCAAAATGACCGTCACCCGATGAGCCATTGGGTTGGTTGGCAAACCGGATGTTGTAATGCGTCAGGCTTCCTGCGCAAGTAGCAATCCATCCGGCTTTTATGTTTTGGGCTTTCACGTAGGCTTCAATTTCTTTCTTTAAATCAGCGCCGGGCTTTAAGCGAAGCGGATGCGTTTTAATCATGGATTGTTTACAGGATAAGATGAAAAAGGGCAAAAGCAGCAGAAAATATTTCACGGCGCAAACCTATTGAGTTTGCAGAAACCAACCGCAAGTTTGTTGAAACCAGAATACCCCATTTCGTTTTGCAAGGCGCGAATCCGCAGTTTTCATTAAGAGCTTTGAAATAGATTTGTAGTGGCAATAAGCACAAAGATTTCGCAACACAAACACAGATGGCCATGAACGCAAAGCCAGATAAACAGTTCAGACAAACAACGAACAAAAACACAACGGTACTGATTGTTGTGTTCATTTTGTTATTGGTATTGTTGGCCATTCTTCTGTTCACCTGTCGTCAGCAAAAACTGTCAACGGGAAACAAATACAAACACGACAGCACGCTAAATGCGATGCAAATTCCCGCCGTAAAACCCGCCGATCAAATCATTGAACACACAGGCTATACGCTTTGCTTTGTGCCCAAGTACGAACAAGCTTCCTGGGTGGCTTACGTACTGCGCGGCAATCAACTTCAAGCAGCACATTTTGACCGCACCAACCAATTTATGACCGATCCCCTGGCAAAGCCGCATTCCGCCGATGACGAAGACTACGAAGCTTCAGGTTACGACCGCGGGCATTTGGCCTCGGCTGAAGACATGAGTTGGTCGGCAACAACGATGGCTGAATCGTTTTATTACAGTAACATGAGTCCGCAGGTGCCGGCCTTTAACCGCGGCGTGTGGAAGCGTTTGGAAGAACTGGTGCGTTATTGGTCGTCGGCTTACGACAGTATTTACGTGGTAACCGGTCCTGTGCTTACGGATGGTTTGCCAACGATTGGTCACGATAACGTGGCGGTGCCGCAGTTTTATTACAAGGTTATTTTGGAATACAATCCGCAAGGTGTGCGGGGCATTGGCTTTGTGTTGCCCAACCAGGCTTCGGCCGCTACGCTAAAAAGTTTTGCCGTTTCCATTGACAGCGTCGAGCATTTAACCGGCCTCGATTTCTTTCCCAAGCTGCCGGATGACGTGGAGGGAAAAGTTGAAAGCAATTTGGATGTGAACGATTGGTTGTGGACGCGAAAGAGAGCCAGGCAAGCACAATAAAGTGAAAGAGACCTGCCCTTCGTAAAGAATTCATCGGTATTACTGCATGGCTTCAATTCTGTCTTGCAAGTCTTCAACAAAAACAAAGAAGCGCAGCTTTTCTAACAACAAGGAATGATTGGGAGAACGGTAGAAACCAAGAAGGTCAAGAATGAATGCCTCGCCCATTTCTTTGTACAGGTAAAACAAATCATAGTCAGGGTCACCGATGGCCGCATCCCCAAAATCAATGACGGCCTTTAGCGTTTGGCCGTTTGCATGAAGAAGGATGTGGTCAAGGCTAAAGTCACTGTGCAGCAGCACAGGCTTGTAGTGAAAATTCTCCCTGTTTTCAAAATAAGAACGAAAGCGGCTTTCAACGAATGTTTGTTCATCAGCAGGCAGCGAAGGCAGAAGCCTTTGCTTTATCTCCTTAAAATCTTCGCGGTACACCGCTTCAAAATCGGTTCGCTCTACTTCCGGAACGTTCAATGCCTCAACGTTTATGTGGTGCAAATTGGTAAGAAAGCCCGCAAGCGAAAAAAGCAGTGTCCTTTGTTTTGCAGGGGTTGATGCGTTGTATATTTTTTTGGTGAGAAAGATTCCGGAAAGTTTTTTATGCGCTATAAAAGAAAAGTCCGGCGATACGTATTCCGGAGCAGGAACGGCCACAGACAGAAGCGGCTTTATGACCGGCAAAAGCAGGCTTTCTTTTTTTATTTTTTGTCTGTCGCCTTCTGTTTTTGCAAACCGGAAAAGGTAAGAACCGTTGACCAGAAAAGCTTCGTTGTGCATTCCCTCTCCGGCTCTTTTAAGAGAAAGAATTTTTAGCGGCGTGTGTGTTTCAATGAGGCGGGCCACTTCTTGCTTGCGGAGCATTTCGATTTGTTTTTGTACGGGTTATCGCTTTGCGTGAAAAGTGGAACAAGTACGCTTTTTTCAGCCAATGTCAAGATCGTATTTTGCCAACAGGCCGGCAAGGTTGGCGCTGCTGAACCGTGCTTTTTTTAGTTTGTTTTGCTCGGGGTCCAGTGTGAAATTATATGCCGTTCGAAAATCAGCCTTCTCTAATACCGTGTTTTGAAACAACGCTTTGGCTAAATCACAATCAACAAAAGAAGAGCCGGCAAGGTTGGCGTCGGTGAAGTCCACTTCGTGCAGAGTGCAGTTTTGAAAAACGGTTTTCTTAAGCGTTCGCAGATAGAAAGAAGAAAAACTCAGGTTGCAGTTGCTGAAGGAAACGGTGAAAAGAAAATCATCGCATTCGTAAAAAAGAAGACCGAGCATTTTGCAGCCGGTAAACTTTACGTCATTCAAAGTTGTCTTGGTGAGCTTGGCGTTGCTTAAATCACAGTTCGTAAACGTACAATCCACAAAACGAAAAGAGGAAAGGTTTGCTTTTGCAAAATTGCAGTTGATGAATTCGCAGGCTTCGTATTCGGCGGCGGGTGATGAAGTTGTGAAGTCCTTGTTGGTGAAGGTTTGGTCCTGAATGAGTGCGTTCATCCGGTAAAATTATCGAAACGGGCCGTTGTTGGTTCGCTCAAACGCAAGGCCCAGCGGCATACCAACAACAGCGTAAGCATCCTCAACGTTGCCAGTCTTTTCCGTTTTCTTTTCCAACATGGCGTAGATTGCTGTTTTATCAACTCAACCTTTATGAGTGATACCCGGCAATTTTTCGACGGTATATTCAACAACGCCAAGGTTAACGCCATTCTCGTAATGGACCAAAACGGGCACATAAAAAGCGTGAACGATGCCTTTACCTCGGCTTACGGTTACAAAACAGAAGATCTGCTCGATCAACACTTTCGCATTTTGTTCACCGAAAAAGACCAACTGATTCGCAAACCCGAAATTGAATTGAACATTACGCAACGCGAAGGTTCGAGCACCGACGAAAATTATCTTGTTCACAAGAACGGAACACCCATTTGGGTAACCGGCGAATCGGTGTTGGTAAAAACGCCTGAATCACCTTGTGTTGTTAAAATCATTCACAACATTCACGCACAAAAGCAACTGGAGCGTTACTTATTACATACCTCCGAACTGTTGGAGGGATTATTCGAATCGGTTCAGCAAAGCGGGTTGGTTATTTTGGATGCGCAAATGAAAGTGGTAAAAACAAACGAGCGTTTCAAACAGATGTTCGGCATAACCGAACCGGTAGCAGCCGGCACCAAACTCCGGCAAGTGTCCCATCCTTTCTGGAACGAAAAAGAAATCCACGACGACCTGCGGAATGCAATTGTAAACAGCACGCCCATACAAAAGGTTTACGTTGTTGATAACGGCAATCAAACTTTTCGACGCTTGCACATTGCATCGAAAGCAATCGTTGGCGATGACGGCTCTGACAAGCAAATACTCTTGATGGTAAAAGAAGAGTAAGGAAAATGAGATGGAAGTCTGCGCCTCGACAAGACTTACCTCACTTCGGCCTGTACTTCGCCTCTTCAAATATTTTCTTCGCGGTTGTGTGCAAAATCTGTTGCACACTCATCTTTGGATGATCTCCTTCAAACTTGTTGAGGATGCGCCAGCCAATCCACGGCCCGATATTCCCCGGCGCACCTTGCGGCAATGTTTGCGTAAAAGGCGCTTCGCCGATGTAAGTTTGAATGGTGGTTTGGTCAATGGAAAAAATGTTCTCGTTCTTTGTAATCACGCCCCACACGTTGCCTTCTTCGCGCTGCAGGTCCGTTGTTTGTTGCGCCGTGTAACCGGTGATTAAACTGTCCGGTGCGTCCGGCATAAACTTGTGCATCAGCCACCACTGCTTTCCTTTTTCAATCATCTGTTCAATGAGAGAAGCGCCTTCGGTGCTGTCGGCATAAATATCAGAAGCAACGGCGCGGATGCAGTTCGGAACGATGTAAGCCGGTTCAAAGCGGCGGCGTAAATAATCGGGGTATTGCGAAGGATCGTAAGCCGGATAATCCTTGCCCAAAAACATTTGCAGGCTAATCACCAGCGTGTCGTTGTAATACGTGGTGCCGTAAATCTCGGTAGGGTTTTCAGGATTCAAACTTTCCACCGAGGTAAGCACCACCGGCGGCCTAAACAAAGGAAAATAATGCTTCACGTAGCGAAGGTTGTCATCCAACCCGTTCTTCACGTTATCGAGGTTTGAAAACTTTTTATCCGCCTCAACTGCCAGTGGCTTAATGCCGCGGTAGTATTGCAGCAGCGCCGTCTCAAAGGTGAGGTGTTGCTGTTGCGCAATGTCTCTTACCGGGGCAAAATATTTAAAATAGACCGGCAAAAAAGCCGGGTATTTTTTTTCAACACCTTGCAACGATGCCTGCAACTGCGTCGTGTCCATCGAGAAAAAATCTTTCTCAAATCGTAGCACCGTTACGTTCATTTTAACGTCCGAAACATCGGGTGCACCGTTTTTATTTTTGCACGAAAAGAAGGCAACGAAAAGAAGAAGAGAAATCCAACGCATCATGTCCGGCTTTGTTTTTGAATTATTCGGAACTTTGAAAGTTCAGTATAACCCACGACGATGAAAATTTATTTAGCGCAGCAAAATTATCACATTGGAAACTTTGAGGCCAATACGCAAAAAATAATTGACGGAATTAACAGGGCCAGAGCCGCCGGCGCCGAACTGGTGCTGTTCTCGGAGCTTTGCGTTTGCGGCTATCCACCCCGCGATTTTTTGGAGTTTAATGATTTTGTAAACGCAAGCTATGCCGCTATTGAAAAAATAAAAGAACACGCCGGCGACATCGGCGTACTCATTGGCGCACCCGCACGCAACCCGCTGAAAGAAGGAAAAGATTTGTTCAACGCAGCCTTTCTTCTTTACGAAAGAGAAATTAAAGCCGAGATACACAAAACGCTTTTGCCTACCTACGATGTATTTGACGAGAACCGCTATTTTGAACCGGCCTTTGAATGGAAATGTATTGAATTCAAGGGGAAAAAATTAGCCGTCACCATTTGCGAAGACATCTGGAACCTTGGCGACAACCCGCTGTACCGCAAAACGCCGATGGAAGTGCTGATAAAAGAGGCGCCCGACGTAATGCTCAACCTTTCAGCTTCGCCCTATAATTATGCGCAGGACACGGTACGCAACTCCATTGTAAAAGCGCATACCGAAAAGTATGGAATACCGATGTTGTACTGTAACACCGTGGGCTCGCAAACCGAGATTGTGTTTGACGGCGGAAGTTTGGTGTACGACGCCGAAGGCAACCGAGTGAAGGAGATGAAATACTTCGAAGAAGACTTTGGTTTGTTTGATTTGAACGAGTTGACCAACGGCCCATCCCGACCTTCCCGGTGGGAAGGCCATCATCCGCACGATGCCTCACTTACCGCAGACTCCGCCCCTGTTTCGATTTCTTCTTTAAAAGAACCTGTTGCACCGCATGAAGAAATTATTAGTGGACGAAAAGAAGTCATTGAAACATCGCCAATAAATAATAGGGAGGAAATAAATGCCTCATTGCAAAGCGAGGAGCGAAGCGTTGGTGGCCTTCCCACCGGGAAGGTCGGGATGGGCCGCTCCATTTATTATTATTCCGCGGCCGATGTAGGCAAAGGCTCAGACATCATTGCTTACCTCACCGACGACAAAAACATTGATGAGATTTACCGTGCGCTGATTCTTGGCATCCGCGATTATTTTGGAAAGATGGGTTTTAAAAAAGCAACGCTTGGCGCCAGCGGCGGTATTGACAGTGCCGTGGTGCAAGCCCTGGCGGTAGAAGCATTGGGTAAAGAGAATGTGCACGTGTTGCTTATGCCTTCGCAGTTTTCTTCGGATCATTCAGTGAGCGATGCGGAGCAACTGAGCAAGAACCTCGGCAACCGTTACGACATCGTTGCCATCAAAAATATTTTCGACGCTTTCGAGTCTGACTTAAAACCCATTTTCGGCGACCTGCCTTTCGGCATTGCCGAAGAAAACATGCAAAGCCGCACCCGCGGAAATCTGCTGATGGCCGTAGCCAATAAGTTTGGTTATATTCTTTTGAATACATCTAACAAAAGCGAACTGGCAACGGGCTACGGAACGCTTTATGGCGACATGGCCGGCGGCTTGAGCGTATTGGGCGACTTGTACAAAACGCAAGTGTATGCGCTGGCACGTTTCATCAACCGCAAAACCGAAATCCTTCCCGAAAATATTTTAATTAAAGCACCTTCAGCAGAATTGCGGCCGGGGCAAAAAGATTCCGACAGCCTTCCGGAATACGACGTTCTTGACAGAGTTCTTTACAACTACATCGAGCTTCGGCAAGGCCCCAAGGAAATTATTGCACAAGGTTATGATGCAGCACTGGTGGCAAGAGTGTTAAAACTCGTGAACACGAACGAGTACAAACGCAACCAGTTTTGTCCCATCATTCGCGTGAGCAGCAAAGCCTTTGGCGTGGGGCGGCGATTGCCGATTGTAGCGAAGTATCTGTCCTAGTGTTTTAAGATAACAAGGATGGGATAGGTAGTGCCTCCCAAAACAGTATCGCGTGTGAGTGAAAACTGCGTGGCCGTTAAGGCATAAATTTTTGATTTGCCGTTAAGCAGTGCAAACACGTTATTGCTGATTTGAAGGTTGGCCTCATTATCGGCAAAGCTCCAGTTGAAGGTTGTTGTTTGCGCATCGGTTGTGTTGCATTTGGTTGTGCCTTCGTCTACGATGCCTGTATTGTCTTTCTTAAAACTAAGCTGGTTATCGGTGCGGCAAGACGGTACTAAAGTTGGCAACAGCGCCGAAAAAGAACCGCCCGCATCCACCACGCCGTCGCGGTTGGCGTCAACGCCACCGTCCGCATACGTCCACGCAGAAGAAGTAGCCAGTTCGGTTTTTGTAGGGATGTTGGGATTTATGACGTCAGTCTTGTGACAACCCAGTACGTTTAACATGAATATAGAGAGAACAAACGGCAAAAAGATTTTCATAATTATCGGGTTTGTGTTGGTGTAATTTTGAAAAGGGCAAACTATTTGATAACTGTTGAGCACTAAAATTTCCTATGGCTACTTCCGAGCAGATCAACCACCTGACGAACTTAATTAAAGACCGGCACAATTTAAAGCAAAAGCTCTTTTCCGAACTGGGCAAGATCATCATCGGGCAGGAGAAGATGCTGGAACAACTCACCATTGCTTTGCTTGCCAACGGCCACATTTTGCTCGAAGGCATTCCGGGCCTGGCAAAAACACTCGCCATTAAATCGCTGGCGCAGGCGATACAGGCAAAGTTCAGCCGCATTCAATTTACACCGGATCTCTTACCGGCCGACGTTATCGGCACCATGATTTACAACCAACAGCGCAACGAGTTTGTGGTGCGCAGAGGACCCATTTTCTCCAATTTTATTTTGGCCGATGAGATAAACCGTGCGCCGGCCAAAGTGCAAAGCGCTTTGCTGGAGGCGATGCAGGAACGGCAAATCACCATCGGCGATACAACCTATAAACTGGATGAACCTTTTCTGGTACTGGCTACGCAAAACCCCATTGAGCAAGAAGGCACGTACCCTTTGCCCGAAGCACAGGTTGACCGTTTTTTGTTGAAAGTGATTGTGAGCTATCCAAGCATGAAAGAAGAGCAGCTCATTGTCCGGCAGAACGTAGAAGGCATGACGCAGCCCACCATCAATCCTGTTTTATCAACGCACGAAATTCTGGAATCAAGAAAACTGGTGCGGCAGATTTATATGGACGAGAAAGTAGAGAACTACATTCTCGGCTTAACCTTCGCTACCCGCGAACCGGAGAAACACGGCCTTGAAAAATTAAAGCCCGTCATTTCCTACGGTGCTTCGCCGCGGGGCAGTATCAGCCTTGCTCTCGCATCAAAAGCACAAGCCTTTTTGAACGGTCGCGGTTACGTTACGCCTGATGATGTGCGCAGCATTGCACACAGTGTTTTGCGTCACCGTATTGGTTTAACCTACGAAGCCGAAGCGGAAAACATTACAACGGAGAATGTGATTGACCAATTGTTGCAGAAAGTGAGTACGCCGTAGAAGCGATGACGGATGGTGGATGGCAGATGACAGCGTTTTAATTCAATCAAACTATACTGTTATGAGAAATTATCAAACGCTTGATGTTTGGAAAACGAGCATGCAATTAGTGAAGGAGGTCTACTTGTTGACAAAGGATTATCCCAAAGAGGAACTGTTTGCTTTGACTTCGCAGACGAAACGAGCAGCCACCTCCATTCCAGCTAATATTGCCGAAGGAATGGGCCAGCAATATAAAAAGGACACTGTTCATTTTCTTCATATTGCATGAGGTTCAGATACGAATTGGAAACGCACCTGAACATTGCATTGATGGTAAATATTATTGACACGGAAAAATTTAAAATATTTGAAAGCACGATTGATGAAGTGATGAAACTATTAAGTGGTCTCATAAATTATATGAACAAGGCTGCACTTAAATAGCCGTCATCCATCATCTTTCATCCGTCATCATGGCTACATTAAAAGACATACTCAAAAAAGTTCGCCAGCTTGAAATTAAAAGCAAGCAGCTTACGAGCAATTTGTTCTCGGGCGAATACCACAGCGCCTTTAAGGGCAAGGGCATGTCGTTTAAAGAAGTGCGGGAATACGCGGCCGGCGATGACATTCGCTTTATTGACTGGAACGTATCGGCACGATTTGGTACGCCGTTCAGCAAAGTGTTTGAAGAAGAAAGAGAATTAACGGTGATGTTGCTGGTGGACGTGAGCGCCTCGTCCTTGTTTGGAACGGTAAACGCATCAAAGAAAGACATCGCCACCGAAATTGCCGCTGTGCTTACCTTTTCGGCCATCAACAACGGCGACAAAGTGGGTGTTATTTTTTACAGCAACAAAATTGAAAAATACATTCCCGCAAAAAAAGGAAGAGATCATGCGCTGTTCATCATTCGCGAACTGCTTTCGGTTTCTGCGTACAAAAAAGCAACGGGATTGAACACGGCGCTTCGTTATTTTACCAACATCAACAAACACAAAAGCACGGCTTTTATTTTGAGCGATTTTATTGACACGAACTATGCAGACGCTTTGCGTGTGGCCGCTTCGCGGCACGACATCATTGGTGTAAAAATCTGGGACAAGATGGACAAGGATTTACCGAAGATGGGAATGCTGCGAATTGAAGACGCTGAAACAGGCGAACAGGGCTGGGTAGATACCTCCAGCGCTTACGTGCGCCACGAATACCAGAAAGAGTTTTTTGCGCAAACCGAATACGCCAGCCGCACCTTCAAGCGCAGCGGCTCCGATCTTTTGCACGTGCGCACCGACGAAGACTACGTAAAAATCCTGCAGAAATTTTTCCTTTCCCGAAACAAAAAATGAGAGAGAACAACACCCACGGAGACACGGCCCATCCCGACCTTCCCGGTGGGAAGGCCACCAGCGCTTCGCTTTACGCGGCTCGCTTGTCAACAACTCAAATAAAAAAAAGGAGTTGCCGAAAAGCGTGGGTCTGTGTGTTGTTGGCCTTCCCACCGGGAAGGTCGGGATGGGCTGCATTTTTTACATTTTGCATTTTACATTTTTCATTTGCACTCCATGCACAAGACGTCCGCTTCTCCTTCGACAAACAAAAAATTTTACTGGGCGAGCAAATTCAGATGAAAATTGAAACCTTGCTGGGAACGAACGAACGCAGAGTGCATCTCGACAGCATTTTTTCACCCGACAGCCTGCCGCATTTTGAAGTGCTCGACCGTGGCAAAATTGATACGAGCCGCGTAGCCGAAGGCGTTTATTTAAAACAAACCGTCACCATCACCAGTTGGGACAGCGGCAGTTGGACGCTGCCCACCGTGAACCGGGCCGGTAAAAGTTTGCAACCCACAACCATAGAAGTCAGCTACACCTCACCCTGGGACCCGAAGCAACCTTACCACGATATCAAAGGCATTATTCCGGTAAAAGATCCGGGCCGTTCAACCTGGTGGTGGTACGTGGTAGGCATCGTTGTGCTGATTGCCTTGTTTATGCTATTCTTTCCGCCCGGCAAAAAGAAAGAGGAGACAACGATCGACAGCGGCGCTTACAAAAAAGCTTTGCAACAATTGGAAAAACTTCAAAAAGAAAACCTCGCTTCAACAAACGTCAAACAATACTACACGGAGTTGATAAACATTTTCAGAGCGTATCTCAAAGGCGCCAAAGGCATCCAATCCTTTTCAAAAACAACGGATGATTTGAGCATTCAACTGCAAAGCCTGAAGATGTCGCAAACAGGCTATAACAACCTGGTGCAAACGCTGCGTTTGAGCGACCTCGTAAAGTTTGCGCAATACAAGCCCGACAGCTCTGCAAATAGCGAAGCCTTTAACGTAATCAAAGAAAGCATTACTGCCATCGAACAACATGCTGTATAACTACTTTCAAAATATCAGCTTTGCGTATCCATGGTTGTTGCCGCTGCTTGTTGCCGTGCCGGTTCTTGCATGGATTCATTATTCTTCGCTGCGAAAGAAAAAGAGCAGTTTCACCGTTTCATCGGCACAGCATTTTAAGCACCGCACGGCAAAAAATTATTTGATCAACCTTCCGTTTTGGCTGCGCTTGCTGGCGCTTGCTTGCCTGCTGCTTGCGTTGGCCCGTCCGCAAATTCGCGACGTGCAAAGCCGTAACAAAGGCGAGGGCATTGACATCATGCTTTGCCTGGACGTAAGTACCAGCATGTTGTCGCGTGACTTCTCGCCCAACCGCATCGAAGCCGCTAAAGAAGTGGCCATTGATTTTGTGAACAGCCGTCCCGTTGACCGCATTGGCCTTGTAGCTTTTTCGGGTGAGAGTTATACCCTGTCGCCGCTCACCACCAATCACGATCTTATTCTTCAGCAAATAAAAAGTTTGCGCTGTGGCATGTTGCAGGACGGAACGCTGATTGGCGAAGGCCTGGCAAAATCGGTGGAACGTTTGTCCTCCGTTGGCGCAAAAAGCAAGGTGGTGATTTTGATGACCGACGGAAAAGAAGAGCCGCCAAAAACCCGCATCATTGATCCGTTGATGGCTTTGCAAATTGCGAAAGCAAAAGGGGTAAGAGTTTACACCGTAGGCATGGCCGGCACGCCGGAACAACAACGTGCCAATGCCGGTGTGTTGGGCACGACCTCCAACCTTGATGACGCCTTGCTGCAACGCATTGCGCAGGAAACCGGGGGCGCTTATTTTAAAGCAAGAGATAAAGAAACGCTGCAAGTCATTTATTCGCAAATTGACCGCCTGGAAAAATCAAGCTTCGAACGCATCACCAAAACACGGGTAGAAGAGCAATACTTTTATCTGTTGATAGCGGCCCTGTTCTTTCTACTTTTGGAAGCGCTTTTGCGGTACACGTACTTGCGCACATTTCCTTAATGAAGTCAAAAGTAAAAAGCCAAAATTCAAAAACATGCCTCTGAACATCGCGTTTATTTTTACTTTTTACTTTTGAATTTTAATTCTCATGACCGGCATTGTTTACAAATCCACAGGCAGTTGGTACAGCGTCAAAGGCGATGACGGCAAGTTTTACAATGCCCGCATTAAAGGCGTGTTCAAGATTGACGACATCACCTCCACCAATCCTATTGCCGTTGGTGATGCGGTGGAATTTGAAACTGAGAACGAAGGCGAAGCCTCGGTCATTATCACCAAAATTGGCGACCGCAAAAATTACGTGGCGCGACAATCGCCAAGAGCGAAACACGCACACCATATCGTTGCGGCCAATCTTGATCAATCGCTTATGCTGGCAACGATAAAAGAGCCGCGAACCTCGCAGGGCTTTATTGATCGCTTCCTTGTTGCCTGCGAAATGTACCACGTGCCGGCGATTGTTGTCTTCAACAAAACCGATGTTTATAAAGAGAAGGATTGGAAGGAATTTGAACGCCTGAAAACAATCTACGAGGCCGTCGGCTACAAGGCCTTTGCCATGAGTTTGAAAGAACGCAAAGGCCTGGACGAAATAAAAGAAACGCTCAAGGAAAAAACAACACTGATCAGCGGGCACAGCGGCGTAGGCAAATCATCGTTTATCAACGCTGTCATTCCAGACAGCAAAATAAAAACACAGGACGTAAGCGGCTGGAGCGGCAAGGGACAACACACCACCACCTTTGCCGAGATGTACGATCTTCCCTTCGACGGCAAGCTAATTGATACACCCGGTATGCGGGAGTTTGGTTTGGTTGACGTGAAGAAGGAAGAACTGTCAGGCTATTTTCCCGAGATGAGGGCAAGATTAAACGATTGCCAGTTCAATAATTGCCAGCACATTAATGAACCCGGTTGCGCCATTAAACAGGCGGTGATTGACGGCGAGATTGACGAAGACCGGTATGTGAGTTATGTGAACATTTTGGAATCATTAAAAGACCATGAGTGGTAAGTTTTTGTTCACTTCTTGGGCGTGAAATGCGGTGCTGCTTTTGCGGTGTAACGGTTAAACGACAAGAAGATAATAGCGAAGAAATGATGACAGGCGAAAGCAATAACAGGTAAACAAGCGAACAATGTTGATACACATTCATCCCGATAATCCGCAAGACCGCCTCATCAAACAAGTCGCGGAGATTTTAAAAAGCGGTGGCGTCATTGTTTATCCAACCGATACCATCTACGGGCTTGGCTGCGACATCACACAGCACAAAGCCGTAGAGCGCATTTGCCGCATCAAAGGCGTTGATCCGCAAAAGGCCAACCTCTCTTTTGTTTGCTACGACTTAAGCGATTTAAGCCATTACGCCAAACAACTTGACACATCGGTTTACCGTACACTCAAGCAATACTTGCCCGGGCCTTATACCTTCATTCTCGAAGCCAGCCGGCAAGTGCCGAAAATTTTAAAAACAAAAAAAGACACCGTGGGCATTCGCGTGCCCGACAACAACATTGCAAGAGCAATTGTGCAAGAATTAGGCAATCCCATTTTAAGCGCCACGCTTCCCGGCGAATACGTGGAAGAATACACCGACCCCGATCTCATTCACGACAGATTTGAAAAGCTCGTTGACCTGGTGATTGACGGGGGCATCGGTGGCATGGTGCCTTCCACCGTTATCAGTTTTGTAAGCGGCGAAGCCGAAGTAATAAGAGAAGGCGCGGGAGAAGTAATGTGAAAGTAGATGTCAGATGAGGGATGACGGATGACTGTGTTTTTGCAATAAGAGTCTTCCTTCATCAACCTTCCGTCATCTGACATCTGTCATCCGTCATCCTCCTTACATTTGTTCAAAACCTTTTATGGGCTTCATTATAAAAATTCTGGCTGTTGCCGTAGCGGTATATTTAACCGCCCACCTCTTACCCGGCGTTGTGCTACGCGATGTGCAAACAGCGGTTATCGTTGCGCTGGTACTCGCGGTGTTTAATGCTATCGTCAAACCGGTTCTTGTTGTACTTACACTTCCCATCACCATTCTTACGCTTGGACTTTTTTTGCTCATCATCAACATCATCATTGTAAAACTCGCCGATTATTTCATTGACGGTTTCGCCGTACACGGCTGGCTTACGGCCTTGCTCTTTAGTTTTATCGTTTCTTTTATCAGCGCCGTCATCACCAAAATTGTTGGCGGAAAAAATTAAAATGCTTCATGCAGTTTCAAAAAAGTTCGTTGCAAAGCGAAGAACTCATTTCTCTTTATAAAAATTTATTGTGGCCACGTTTGATTGAAGAAAAAATGCTTGTGCTTCTTCGACAGGGGCGCATCTCCAAATGGTTCAGCGGCATCGGGCAAGAGGCAATCAGTGTCGGTGCAACGATGGCTTTACAGCAAGACGAATGGATCATGCCTTTGCACCGGAACCTTGGCGTGTTTACCTCGCGAAACATGCCGCTGCACAAGCTTTTCAAGCAATGGCAAGGTGCGCAGGACGGCTACAGCAAGGGCCGCGAACGCAGCTTTCATTTTGGTTCGAAAGAGCATCGCATCTGCGGCATGATTTCACATCTTGGTCCGCAGTTGGCCGTTTCCGACGGCGTTGCTTTGGCCTGTAAACTCAAGCAAGAAAAAAAAGTTTCGCTTGCTTTTACCGGCGACGGCGGAACCAGCGAAGGCGATTTTCACGAAGCGCTTAATGTAGCGGCTGTGTGGGATTTGCCCGTCATCTTCATCATTGAAAACAACGGCTACGGATTAAGTACACCAACGAGTGAACAATACCGTTGTGCGCAGTTGGCCGATCGTGCAAAAGGATACGGCATGGACAGCGTAGTGATTGATGGCAACAACATCTTAACCGTTTATGATACCGTAAAAGGCGTAAGAGATTATTGCATTCGCGAACAGAAACCTTACCTCATTGAATGCACCACCTTTCGAATGCGCGGGCACGAAGAGGCCAGCGGAACCAAATACGTTCCGAAAGAATTGTTTGAACAATGGCAGGAGAAAGACCCGATAAAAAATTATGAAGTGTGGTTGCTGAATGAAGGCGTGTTGACGGATCAGGATGTTCTTGCAACGCGGGAAGAAATGAAAACCGCTATTGAAGAGGCGTTGCAAATTGGGTTCAACAGTCGCCCAACGATGGTAAGCGCCAACGATGAACTAAGAGACGTACATGCGCCAACCGTGATTAATAACCAACGGCCAGCGCTCAACGCTCAACGCTCAACGTCGTCACGAGAACTGCGCATGATAGACGCCATTAAAGAAGGTTTGTATCAATGCATGCAACAGCATTCCAATCTTGTTCTCATGGGGCAAGACATTGCCGAATACGGCGGTGCGTTTAAAATTACCGAAGGCTTTGTGGAAGAATTTGGAAAAGCGAGAGTGCGCAATACTCCTTTATGCGAGAGTGCGATTGTGGGCGCCGCACTTGGCTTATCGCTTGAAGATTTTAAAAGCGTTGTGGAAATGCAGTTTGCGGATTTTGTTTCGGTAGGCTTTAATCAAATCGTGAACAACCTTGCAAAAGTCCATTACCGTTGGGGCCAGAACGCTGACGTAGTGATACGCATGCCAACGGGCGGCGGCGTAGGCGCCGGGCCTTTTCACTCGCAATCAAACGAAGCCTGGTTTGTGCACACACCGGGTTTAAAGGTGGTTTATCCTTCTAATCCTTTCGACGCAAAAGGTTTGCTGATTGCGGCCATCAACGACCCAAATCCGGTGATGTATTTTGAGCACAAAGCTTTGTACCGAAGCGTGAACGGACAAGTGCCGGAAGAATATTACGAAGTAGAAATTGGCAAGGCAAGAGTGGTGCAAACCGGCAACGACATTTCGATAATCACGTACGGGGCCGGCGTGCATTGGGCAGAAGAATACGCAACGGAACACACTGATGTCTCCATTGACATACTCGACTTGCGAACCTTGCTGCCGCTCGATTACGAAGCCATAGAAGCATCGGTTAAACGCACAGGAAAGGTTTTGTTGTTGCACGAAGACACGTTAATTGGCGGCATTAGTGGCGATATAGCCGCGTGGATTGCGGAACACTGTTTTCAATATCTGGATGCACCGGTGATGCGTTGCGCATCGCTGGATACGCCGGTACCGTTTAATACAGAGCTGGAGAAAACTTTTTTAGCAAAAGCAAGGCTGGATGAAACGATGCTGCGTTTGTTGGCCTACTAGCCTGTAAGCTTATCTACAAGGACCGCCGGAAGCCAACACCCGGTCTGTCTTCACCGTTAATTTTGCGCACCAGATCTTCTGCGGTCATTGCCACCTTCACTGCTTCCGTTTTGCCACCTTCCACTTCAATTAAGCTGCTTTCGCCTTCAGCAATTTTTGTTATTAGAACAATTTTATCGAGACTGACGAACACCTCGGCCTTGCGGTCCTCGCAGTAAACGTTTAAGAATTTCATGCTGAAAATGTAAAGAAGATTTTTCCTTTAAACGCCGGCTCTTTTCCTCCGTTCACCGATTTACGCCAGCGCTTTCTTTTCAGCCTCTCCTTTTGGGAAAAAATTATTAACCCTATTTAACGCAGTACGCCAAAACTTTTTAAACTTTAGGTTACTAATTTGCTCTAACAAACTACAATTTACCTTTATGAATACGCCAATAAAACAATTTGCTCTCAGCACATTCATTGCTTTGGCTTTCATCGGCTCGGCCAACGCACAGCGTGGCGAGCGCCACGACGGTGGCGGTTCAAGAAGCTTTGACAGGGGCGGTAGCAATGAACGCCGCTCCGGTGGCTTTAGCAGCGGGTCTTCCGTAAGCCGTCAAAACAACGCTTCCTTCGATCGCCAAAGCCGGCGCGAATCCTTTGACAACCGCGTAAGTTCGGTAACGCCCGGCCGACAAAGTCGGAACTTCGACAACCGCGACGTGGTTCGCTCTTCTACCGACTGGCGAATGGATCAATCAAGAGTCAACAACGGTTTCAGCCAGCAACGGGTTTCGCGCAACACACCCGTTTACAATAACGCCCGTGTTGTGAACAATTATCGCTATTCGTCTGCTTACAGTTACGCACCGCGTCGTTGGGCCTATTACGGTGCGCCGCGTTATTCGGTTTTACCATACGGTGCCTTAACCATCCGTTTTGGTGGTTATCCCTATTATTATCACAGCGGGCTGTTCTTTGGCTATTACAACGGTTTTTACGAACCGGTGTTTGCGCCCATTGGCATTCATGTGAACATTTTGCCGATCGGATACCATCCCTTTTATATCGGTCCCACTCGCTACTATTACTACGACGGCATTTATTACAGAAACTACAACGACAACGAGTATGAAGTGATTGATGCGCCGCTGGGTGCTCAGGTATCCGTGTTGCCGAAAGGCGCGACTGTGGCTACTATTAACGGCGAGAAGTTTTACGAGTTCAACGGCACTTATTACAAAGAAGGCACCAACAGTAAAAACGAGGTAGTTTATACCGTGGTGGGAAAATACGGGCATGTGAACAATAGCGAGGCCGGTGTTTCTGACTTGCAGCAGCCGGCTTTGCACGTGGGCGATGTGATTCCCGTACTGCCCGACGGTTGCAAGGAAGTAACGATTAACGGCGAACAGTTGTACCTATCGCCTGACAATACTTATTTTAAAGCGCAGACTTCCGATGGCAACACGAGTTACAAGATCGTGGGCATGGGAGAAAAGCAATAATTTTTTCAATGCCTTTTATAAAAAGACCCACAGCATTGTGGGTCTTTTTATATGGCGGTTATCTTCAATTAAACGTCTTTGACTTTTCCTGTTGCTTATTATCAATTGGCATTATCCGTTTATCCCTCCGCTTACCTCGATGCGCTGCCCGTTAATCCATTTTGCTTCATCAGTGCAAAGAAAGGCCACCACGCTGCCAATGTCTTCGGCTGTGCCCACGCGGCCAAGTGGTGAAAGCCCCGCAAGTCTCTCTTTCATTTGTGGATTGCTGCGGATGGCCGCGTTGTTGAAATCCGTTTCAACGGGTCCCGGTGCAACTACGTTTGCCCGAATGCCTTTCGGCCCCAGTTCTTTTGCCCAGTATTTTGTCAGGACTTCGATAGCGCCTTTCATGGACGCATAAACCGAATAGCCGGGATTGGCAAAGCGGGTGGTGCCGCTGGAGATGTTGACGATGCCGCCGCCTTCTTTCAGGTGCGGCAGCAATTTTTGCGTTAAGAAATAAACGCTTTTGAAATGCACGTTTAAAAACTCGTCGAAGAGGGTTTCGGTTACTTTTTCAAACGGAACGGTGGCGCCCATGCCCGCATTGTTTACGAGGTAATCAAAGGCTTCGGTTTGCCAAACGGTTTTTAGTTCAATGATCAATGCTTTGACAAAAGCCTCGAGCGAGGAAAAAGCGTTCATGTCCAAAGGCAGGCTCAGGGCTTTTCTGCCGAGAGCTTCAATTTGTTTTACCACCTCGTCTGCTTCTTCTTTTTTGCTGCGGTAAGTGAGGATAATGTCCAGTCCCTTGCGGGCAAGGCTTAGTGCCATGTCTCTTCCCAGGCCGCGGCTACCGCCGGTGACCAATGCTATTCTGGTTTCGTTCATGCGGTTAAATTTTGAACAAAGCTATTTATAGAAAAGTTTGTACGACGTTCTGCTCCGGGAAGAAATGGTCCTGCATTGATTTGCCTTTGCAATACGGCCCGATTTTTTATTGCTTATACCGGCATTCTGTGGCGATTGGCAAACCTTCAACCGAGACCATCATACCTTGAAAGTATTTTACCAACAGCTTGACGGCTTGCGAGCCCTGTCTGTTTTTGCTGTTATTCTTGCACACGGCCTTCCTTTCACCTTTTTCCGCGATACCCTTGGCTTGGGTTTTTGGGGCGTTGATTTGTTTTTTGTTCTTAGTGGTTTTTTAATCACGGAAATTCTGCTGAAACAAATATGTGCTCAGGAAAAGCCGAAGCGTATGATTAAATCGTTTTACGTCAAACGCACCCTGCGGATCTTTCCCATTTTTTATATTGTGCTTTTATTGGCAATAGGCTTTAACCTTGATGGATGCCGCGCCTACTGCGGTTATGCCTTCACCTATACGCTCAATTTTTACAATGCTTCCTCCGGAGTGGAAGGCCGCTATCTTTCGCACATTTGGTCGCTTTGCGTGGAGGAACAGTTTTATCTTTTCTGGCCTTTTATGCTTTTGCTCATCAAACCGCGTTTCCACAAGCACCTGATCATGGCTGTGATTATTGCCGCGGTACTGTTCCGGTGGGTAACCACGATTGTCAATTACCACAATTATCACATCTACAATTACCGGTCAATGCCTTCGGCACTTGATGCGCTAGGGATTGGGGCATTTCTTGCTTACGTAAAATTGTTTCATCTGCCGCTTTTAAAAAAAGCGATGCGGTGGCGTTTTGTTCCGGCCTTGTTTTTTGTGCTTTTTCTACTGCTGTCCGCCTTTAATTATCCGCACAGGATTTTGTTTGAAGAGACTTTTCTTCGTCTTTGTGTTTCGGTTTGTTGCTTTTTTATCATTGCACAGGGTGTGTTCGGGTACGAAGGCCGCTTTGGCCGCTTTTTGCAAACGGCGTCGCTTCGTTACCTGGGAAAAATTTCCTACGGCATTTACCTGTTCCATTTGTTGATTCAATTCTTTTTTGATGATTATGTTGATAAGTACGTGCTTGCGCATTATTCCCGCTCGCTTCCAAAGCTCTTTCAATACAACCTGCACTTGTTGCAACTGCCGCTCATCATCCTTTTTACGGTTTTGATTGCGGCCGCTTCTTTTCGCTGGATTGAAAAACCATTCTTACAACTAAAAGCGCAATTTGTTTATAGCTAAAGGCACAACGTCTTTCAAAATCTTACCTTTAAACACGGCGCCTTTATCCCCTGAACAAGAAACAACCACCCTGCGAGAGCCCTATTTCTTCACCTCAAAAAACTTCATCATGGAAGAAACAATGCTCCGAAGCGAAGCCCTCACGCTTGCGCAAAAGAACCTGCTCGATTATTTTCAAACCCACGACGTAAAGTACCTGGCCGATGACGCCGTTTTCCGCAACATGAACACCGGCGAAACCTACAAGGGCAGGGCCGAAATAGGCGCCATGCTGCACTTCTTTTACCACGTTCTGTTTGAGGCAAAAGCCGAATTGGTGAATTACGCCGTTACCGAAGAAAAGGCCGTGGCGGAAGCCCGCGTGAAAGGGAAACATACCGGCAATTACAACGGCATTGCCGCCACCGGCAAAGAGGTTGATTTCCCGCTCTGCTTAACGTACTATTTAAAAGATGGGCTTATCCAAGAGGCACACATTTATACGTCAACCGATGTGCTCATGCAGCAATTGGGCGTCAGCGCTTCTAAACAAAAAGCCACGTATCTCGTAAGAGACATTTTCCACTTAAAATTTGGCCAGTTTAAAACCGCCAAAGCCTTGTTGCAGGAAGCGATGGACAAAGGTCTGATGCCGGACAACGCACAGGCAAGAGTGTTTTCCGACTTTACCGGAGATGCCTATCGCCTCATCTTTGAAGAAGGCTTCAACAGCCTGACCGATTGCGAAGCGGCGCTAACCGGCGGCATGAAGGCCGAAGAATGGCAGGCCTGGTACGAACAATTCAAACCACTAGTAGAGCGCAGCCATCGCGAAATTTTGAAACAAGTGATATGATGCTTCACCTAACAAACATCGCGGGTTGCAAGGCCTGCGATGTTTGTTTCTCATGCGAGACCAATTGTTTTGCGTTACCGTATTCGGTGTGATCTTTTTCCCCTTAAAAGAAACTTGTTCTGGTTATGCGATTCAACGCAAACGGCAGAATAAATCTCATCGCTCCTCCAGCCACTTCACCAATTCTTTCTTAATCGCTTCGCCGATGATTTTTTGATTGGCCGAATTCTTTAAAAACTCATGGCTCGCGGCGTTGTCGCCAATCTCCAATAAAACGCGGTAAGGAGCCGTGTTCACGTTTTCGTCAAGACTGTAAAAGGAAAGCTTGCCGGTGCTGGCGCAGCGGTAATCGTTGCGGCCCGTGGTGCTGTCAACCAAAACGCCGCGATCTTCCATGCCCGTGGCCGTGCAAATGGCTTTTACCAAACGAGCCGCTAAATCACGGTTCACCGGTTCATAAGTATCGCCATAATGAACATACCCCCACACGGCATGACGACGTGTGCCGCCGTTGTTGTGCACGGCAATAAATACTTCGGGATGTTTTTCGTCCGCTTCCTTCAACTCGTAAGCATAGCCCGAAATCTTCCCGTCAACCACCGCCGCTGTGTGCGCAATTTTTGTGTTGCTGCCGCTGTCGGCGTGATGCACATCAGTACGGCCTAAACTCCATACTTTGTATTCTTTCAGCTTTACTTTACCCGACGGAACGGTTAGCTTCATGGCTGCGGTAGCAATGCCGTTGCAGGTTTCGGCCTCACTAAAATCCACGCCGGTATCGGTTTGGTGCGAGGGCTGCCAGACAACCGTAATTTTCTTTTTTGCTGCGTTGGCATCTTTTTTTTCGTTACGAACGGTACCGCTAAAGCAAAGGATAAACGAGAGCGTCAAACAGGTAAAACGAATCATGTGAATGTGATTTTTAAAGGCCCGTACCGGTTGCATAAATATAGTCACTCCTGCTGCTTAAATAAACCACGTTGCCGTTCCTCTAAAAGCAAGACTGTAGTTTGGCAAGGTTATTTTAAGAAGAATAAGCGATAACCTTCTTCTTCATTTAAACAACAAATTCACATGGGAAATCTGTTGTACATCATCGCCGTAATTCTCATCATTGGATGGCTGTTGGGCATGTTTGCCTTTCACGTAACCGGCGGGCTTATTCATGCCCTGTTGGTCATTGCCATTATCTTGTTTTTGATACAACTTTTAAGCGGCCGCAGGGGCGTGTAATCTGCAGCAAAACAACAGAAATCACGCAACGCAAACGACAAAAGAACGAGCTGCGAAAAGAAGGCGGCCCGTTCTTTTTTTGCGCAGACGATTATTTCATATCGGGCATTGAAGCTTTCTGCCGTCGCTCAAGTTTGCTGAAACCCCACTGTAGCCGCAGGGTAAAATAATTGCGGAGGTTGTTCGTCTGTACATCTTCAATGTAGGTTTCGCTTACCACCCGTTGCAAGGCCGTTTTGGTAGCCAGTAAATCAAAAGCGGTTACGCTGATTTGTCCGCGGCCTTTGGCCACCTGGCCATTTACCGAAAGATTGCTGTTGAACTGTCCCTTATTGACCCCGTCGGGTGCCTGTGTATTGTATTGATAAGAAAGCGCCGCTTGCACCCACCATCGCTTCATTACCTGGAACCGCAAGCTATTGTTTAACGTGTGCAGGCTGTATTCGTCGTTGCGCCGAAGCAAAGAATGGTAATCGAGCCGGTTGTACCAAAGGCGGTACGACGTTGTGAGGTAAACAAAACGAAGCAGCTTGCAACTGCCTTCGGCCATTGGTGAAAGGGAAAGCCTTGTGGTGTTGAGCACTGTTTCATCAGCCGGCGTCCAGTTGCGCGAAACCATCGGCGCAAGCGACAGCGTAAAACCGGAGGAGCGAATGCCTTGCCCGTGTTTGGAAAAAGACAGCGTTGCGTTGACTGAGTAATTGCGCGAATCGTAGCGCTTGTTCGATTGGAAATAAATTTGGCGGCCGTATGCGAAGCCCGACGAGGTGTTCCAGTTGATAAAGCTTTTGTCTTGTTGGTAAAGTTTCGAAAAGCTAAGATTGGTTCTTGCGTTAAACACGCCTTGCACATTAATGTATTGAGATGTGACGCGTCGGTATTCGTCGTAGGTTGTTGCGTTCACAATCTGGTTGTTCACCGGTGCATAAGCAGCGCTGGCCATCAGCGTCGTGCGGTTGTTTGAATAATTGTAACTGAGTAAATAGTTCTGCGAGAAGGCCGTTCGCAAGGCTGGATTACCCAGACGTATGTAGAGCGGATTGCTGTTGTCGGGCACAGGCCGCAATTGATCAACAGAGGGCTGAATGGTAACGGCTGAAAAAGCGGCCCTCAACATTTTTCCCTTCCCCACTGCGTAGGCTGCGTTAAGGGTGGGCGAGTAGCGCAGGAGGTCTTGCTGAAGGTTTTCTTTTTGAAGGCTGCGAACCGTGCGTTGCCAAAGCGTTGTTAAGCCGCTGCTGACGTTCCATTTCTGGTTGGTGAAGTGAAGCGAAGCGCCGACACTTTTTGTTGCATCGGTGGAGATGACCGTGGCCGAATACAGGCTGTCGAAAGCGGCTTTGTGCGTTGCGCTGTCAAGGTTGTAAATCACGCGGTCGTTGCTTTGCTGCGACCGGTTGTAATTGCCGGTTAAATTAAGGCGAAGGTTTTTTGCAAGAGGCTCGGTGTAGGTAAAATTTGCCGAATAAGATTCTGTTTTGTTTTGGTTTTTTGTTTGACGGTTCAGGGTGTCGCCGCTGACAGGAAAGCCGTTGACAAAATAAGTGTTGGTTGATTGCGAGAAGAGTTCTGATTGTTGACCGGCGCCGGCCGCCTGCGCCGATACAAGCAAACTGCGCCCTTTGCGGTTCAGGTATTTTCGCCAGGTTACCGAAGCCGAAACGTTTTGTCCTTCGCCGTTTGATGTAGCGCTGTTGCGGCTTTCGTTGCGCAACAAACCGTTTTCGCTTGTGAGCGAGGAACTGCTGTTTTCGTTGTTGTTTTTCGTTTTGTTGAACGACAGCGTTGCGTCCAAAATGCTTGACGAATCAATCCACAAATTAGCGTTGAGACTGACGCGGTGATTGCCGTAAGTGTTGTTGAAATGCGAGGCCACTTTGGTAAAGAAAGAAGTATCGGTGGTAATTAGCTGCGTTCGTTCGCGGTAGGTTTCGTTGCTGCTTGTGCTTTGATTGTAGGCGTAACTGCCATTGAAGCGCAGCTTCCCGATTTTATCACCGTAATTAACGCCGGCGTTTAACTCCGAGCTGGTGGGTCCGCCGGAGACTTTAAATAGCCCCGTTTTGTTGCTGCTGTTGTAGCCGCCTGTAAGACTTAATCTTTTGTTTTCGTTAAACCGGCTGATGTTGGCATCGGCTTCAAGATTGTTTTTTGTTCCCGCGGCGGCGGCGGCATTGCCAAAGGTTTTGTTTCCGGCCTTGAGCTTTATGTTGAGTGTTTTGTCTTCGCCGTCGGCGGGTATGTTGTTAAAAATTTGTTCCAGCGTTTTGGTGTCCATCACCTGGATTTTTGCCACCATGCCCGCCGGTAGTTTTTTCATTGAGAAGTTCGGATCGCCGCCAAACAAATCTTCGCCGTCAACCAAAATGCGGGTAATGGGTTTGCCGTGAAAAGTCATCTTACCCTGTGCGTCAATCTCCAATCCGGGCAATCGTTTCAACAAATCTTCCACCACGTCAAAGGGTTCAAACATCGAGGAGTCAACGTTGTATTCCGTTGTATCGCCTCTGACCACAACCAACGGCAGTTTTGCTTTAACCACCACGCCTTTCATCATCGTTGACGAAGGCGAAAGAAGAATTGTGTCAATGCTTTTCTTGTTTCTCTGCAAGAGCGCAAACCGCTTTTCGGCATAGCCAACGTGTTGCAAGAGAAGGAAAGCCGTGTCGGCTTTTAGCTTCAAAGAGAAAGAGCCGTCTTCGTCCGTGATAAATTTTTTGGAGCCTTCTGTTTGCAGGGAAACGGTGCAGTTCTCCAGCGGCGTTTTGTCCAGCGAATCAACGACGACGGCTTTAAAAACTCTGTCGTCCTTTGCTTGTGTAAAACCGTGTGCCGGCAAGAGGAGGCCGGCAAGAAGAAGCAGCGTCACAAAGCAATACCATCTCATTTGGCAGCGTAAAGGTAGAACGAAGGACGCCGATAAAAAGTATCGCGGAAACGATGGGCCTCGCTTTAACGTAAAACCTGTTTTTACAAAACAGGTGCTGCATCGCTTCTTGAAGGCACAAGCGTTTGGCCGCTGCGCACGCCGGTATGATGCCCTTCCTCTACCACCATTTGTCCATTCACCAGCAGGTAGCGAAAGCCTTTTGAATAAGCGTGCGGCTTTTCGTAAGTAGAAAGATCGGTGACTTCTTTTTCGTCAAACACCGCGATGTCGGCGGCAAAGCCTTCACGCAAAAGACCGCGGTCTTTAAAGCCGAACTTTTGTGCGGGCAAAGAGGTCATTCTTCTCACAGCTTCTTCCAATGAAATCACTTTTTCCTCGCGAACGTATTTGGCCAGCACTCTTGCGTTGGTGCCGTAGCCGCGTGGGTGCGGCGAGCCTTGTCCAAACACACGAATGGATGCATCACACGCAAACATGTTGAAAGGATATTGCATGATGCGTTTCACGTCTTCTTCGCTCATGCCGTGAAAGACCATTGAAGCGCCGCCCTTGCTCATCATGTCCATCACGGTTTCTGATTCTTCTTTGGCTTTGTGCTTGCGGCCCATCAACAGGTTTACTTCTTCAATGCTCTTGCCGTTGTAGGTTGTATCGGCTTTGTAAAAAGCCACCACGGGATAACTGAAATGTTTGAGCTTGCGTTTTTTCAATTTCTTCAGCATGTAATCCGTGATGTACTTTCTCGTTTCGGGCCTTGCCAATCTTGCTTTGATAGAGTCCCCTCCATCGGATAGAATTTCATCGGGCAAGAGAGTGCTTAACGAAGTGCTGCTGGCCGTGTACGGATATTGGTCAATGGTTACATCGAGACCTTCTTCTCTTGCTTTTATAATCATCGGAACGGTCTCTTTGCTGCGTCCCCAATTTTGTTGTCCGCTTAATTTAAAGTGCGAAATCTCCACCGGCATTTTTGCTTCGCGGCCTACGTGAAGGGCTTCGTTAATGGCCTGCACCACGCTGTCGCCTTCGTCGCGCATGTGCGAGGCGTAAACGCCGCCATACTTAGCCGCAGCCTTGGCAAGTGCCACTACTTCATCGGTTGAAGAATACGTGCCGGGAATGTAAATGAGGCCTGTGCTAAAGCCAACTGCACCGTCCTTCATGCCTTGCTCCACAAGGGCTTGCATTTTTTTTATTTCGTCATCGGTTGCCTTGCGGTTGGCCGTTCCCATCACGGCTTTGCGCACGTCGTTGTGCCCAATGAGCGTAGCCACGTTGATGGAAAGTTTTATTGAATCGAGCTTTTGCAAATACGCTTTTATGTCAACATTGGACGAGCCGCAGTTGCCGGTAACAACGCTGGTCACGCCGTCGTAAATAAAATTATCGGCGGTTGGATTTTTTGATTCTTCGCCTTCGATGTGTGTGTGCACGTCAATAAAGCCGGGAGCGACGATCAAACCATTTGCATCAATCGTTTTTTTGGCGGGCAACGAAAGGTTTTTACCGATGCGAAAAATCTTCCCGTCTTTCACGGCAACGTCGCCCCAAACCCAGGAGTTGCCCGTGCCGTCGAGAATGCGGCCATTTTTAATTAAAACATCAACCGTTGTTTGTGCGTGAAGATGAACTGTCGCGAAAAAAGAAAGAAGAAAAACAAAAGGCTTCATGCTTAAAAATAAGGCTTTGTCGTTTGTGGTTTGTTGTTTGTGGTTGGCGTGATGAAGGCAAAACCTTTATTTCCACAAACTTTCGTCAAATAGAAGGTAGAACGAAAGCGAAAAGCATCTTTGCACAATACGAAGCCACCAACCTTACAGGTAACTCAACCACCAATCGCGGTGCGTTTGCTTGTAATCGCTAAACCATTTGCACAACGGATAAAGAAACGCAACCACGCTTAGCCAAACGGCATACACAACGGCCAGGGAATAACCTTGCCCGGGAATAATAAATTTGGGAACAAGCAGCGGAAGGTCTTTCGTTTCGGCCATTGTATGTCCGCTGGCAAAAAAGAAAACGGTAGCCACGGCGTGCAGCAAAAAAAAGTGAAGCACGTAATAAAAGAAAGGCACGCGACCGTAAACAGTAATCACTTTCGACAACGTTCCCTTTGCGCCTTCGGCTGCTGCCAAAAACAAAAGTGCCGGGCCAATGGTGACGCACATGTACAAAAGCGATGGCGGGTATTTGTGTACGTCAATAAACGACATGATGGTGTAAAGAACATTTTTTTGCTGTGTCCAGTGTTCGGGATTGCCGTAAATGTTGATGGCTCTTAAAACAATGAAGAAAGCAATCACGCCAAAGCCTAAACGAAGCAGCATTTGCCGCCGCGCTGCGCCTTCGTACCGCATAAACAATCGTCCAAAACAATAGCCCATCGTCATCAAACCCACCCATGATAAGAAAGGATAAAGCACCAAAATGTTGTGCGAAGCACCGAGGTGCAACATGCCGGGATGGTGTAGAAAAAGATAAACAGGATTGTAGTTATTGTCGTGGCCTTTTTCGTAAAAGTCAAGACCGTTGTGCCCGAGGATAATGACCAATCCCAAAGCAAGGATGGCCTTAAAAGGCAACCAAATAATGGCGGCCATACAAATCATGCTAATGCCAATGGACCAGATGGTTTGCAGGCCGATGGTGTTGTAGGTGAGATCAAAACTGAAGGCCAGATTAATGATGACGATTTCAATGAAGAGAAGCCACAAACCCCTCTTCAACAAAAACAAGCTTAGGTCCTTTTTTGTTTTTCGTCCCGATTGAAAATAAATGGAGCTGCCCGCAAGGAACACAAACACCGGCGCACAGAAATGTGTTATCCACCGCGTGAAGAAAAGCAAGGGGGTAGTCGTTTGCAGGTTCAGCGGATCGTCGGTCCAGGCGGTGGTGTGCAAAAAGTCGCGGCTGTGATCAAGCGCCATAATCACCATCACCAGCCCGCGCAAAAGATCAATGCTGTTGATGCGGAAAGCTTTTTCGTTTTGCGTTGATAGAAGGACGGGAGCCTTTGGTGGCGCGGCGGTAAGAAGCGTTGGCATGGCAGTGGTTTTAAGAAGCTGAGCAGCGTTGCTACCCGTCAAGATAGAACAATTTTTTAATTGAGCGAGAGGGATGTGCCGGTGGCTTTAGCTAAAGAGATACTCCACGTCTTCTTTCGTTAACGCCTTCACGAACGACGTATCATCGGCAATGAGTTCTTTTGCCAGTGCTCTTTTTTTCTCTTGCAATTGCATAATCTTGTCTTCAATGGTGTCTTTGCAAATCATGCGGTAGGCAAAGATATTTTTCGTTTGCCCGATGCGGTGCGTTCTGTCTATTGCTTGTTGCTCCACCGCCGGGTTCCACCACGGGTCAACGATGTACACGTAATCCGCCGCGGTTAAGTTTAAGCCCACGCCGCCGGCTTTCAATGAAATCAAAAACACTCTTGTTTCTTCATCGTTTTGGAAAGCCTGAATCGCTTTTTCCCTGTCAGGCGCCGAGGTGCTGCCGTCGAAGTATTCGTACTTCACGCCAAGCTCCGTAAGCTTTTCCCTAATGAGCGCCAACATGCCGAGGAATTGCGAAAACACAAGCGCCTTGTGGTTGCCAATATTCTCCGTGATCTCTCTTGACAATTCTTCGAGTTTGATGGAATGATTCGGGAGTTTTTCTTCTTCGTTTAAAATGGCCGGCGAGTCGCAAATCTGCCGCAGCTTCATCAAGCCTTGCAGAATTGTCAACTGCGATTTTGAGATGCCTTGCTCTTCGATGGTGCCCATGATCTTCGCACGAAAATCATTGCGGTATGCATCATAAATGCGGCGCTGCTCATCATCCATTTCGCAGAAAAGAACCGTTTCGGTTTTATCGGGAAGGTCTTTCGCTACTTGTTCTTTTGTGCGGCGAAGGATGAAAGGGTACAATACTTTTTTGAGGTGTTCTTTCTGCTCTTGCTCACCAAATTTGTCAATTGGTATCGCAAATTCCTGGCGGAAGAATTCGACAGAACCCAACATGCCGGGGTTTAGAAAATTCATTTGCGCATAAATGTCAAAGGTGTTGTTCTGCAGCGGCGTGCCGCTCATGCAAAGGCGGTTCTTTGCGTTCAGCAATGATGCCGCCTTCGTCACCTTGCTCGTTGGGTTTTTGATGGCTTGCGATTCGTCGAGGATTACGTAATCAAACTTCATCCCCGTAAACAGTTTGATGTCGCTGCGCAGTGTACCGTAAGTGGTAATGATGACGTGATGCTTCAGAAGTTCGTCAATTTGCCGGCTGCGCAAGGAGCCGTGATGAATGTAGTATTCCAGCGAAGGCGTGAACTTTTTTATTTCGTTTTCCCAGTTGTAAATGAGCGTAGTGGGACAAACAACAAGCGCCTTCATCTCGCCGTCGTTGTTCTCGTAGTAATATTGAAGAAAGGAAAGTGCCTGTACCGTTTTACCCAAGCCCATGTCATCGGCCAAAATGCCGCCCCAGGAAACTTCGCGCAGGTAATTGAGCCATTGAAAACCCGCTACCTGGTAAGGACGAAGAATGGGTTGCAAATTTTGGGGTGCCGGAATTTCTTTGATGGCGGCAAACTCTTTGATGCGTTCGTATTTTTCTTCGAGCTGAATGGTGAGTTCTTCCGGGTTGCGTGCTTCGTAGAGTTCATCAATCACGCTTAAATGATAGCGTGAGAGTTTGAGTTTATCTGTTCTTCCTTCGCCTACGCGGAACAGCAGCGAATATTTTTTCAGCCATTCTTCGGGCAAAATGCCCAACGTGCCGTCGTTGAGCTGTACAAACTGCTGCTTGTTGGCCAGAGCTTTTTTTACTTCGGCTACTGATACTTTCTGGTCGCCAAAAAGAATGTCCACCTTCGCGTCAAACCAATCGGTGTGCGACGAAATGTAAATGTGCGTTTGTGGCTTTGCGGTATTGAAGCGGAAGTTTTTCAGCGATTCATAACCATAAACGGGAACCTTTGCTTCCTTCATGGCATCCACAAAAAGAAAGAACCAGTTGTTCTTTAAAACCTCCGCGCCTTTCAATGCGAGTGCCGCCCCATCGTCAAACGAAACAAAGTTGGAGTGAAGAATTTCCAACTTGTGCAGGAAGGCTTTTTCGGCTTCGCGGTTGCGGTGAACCACCACCACTTTGTCGCCATTCGGAATGATTAATTCGCCTTTGTCCGCACCTTTTACGTCAAAGCCCTTGTAAGTATAAACCGGGCTGAAAACAAGGTATTCGCCCTTTTCCTGCAAATACAATTTTGTTTCCGGCTCGCCGTCTTTTACTTCGCCAATCAGGCTGCGGTCAAAGTCAACTCTGTACTCGCGGGTAAGCGGCATTACTTTTTTCAACAGCGTTTGCGGCCAGTCATCTGCTTTTATTTTTTCCGTGCCTTCGGCAGAAAAGCTTTCGGCTATCTCCACGCCTTCTTTGTTCTCCCACAAATAAAGCTGGAAGTTGTAGAGGTAAACCAGTGGCGAAGCGGATTCGTTTTCGTTCAGTGAATGCGGTGCGCTGTCGGCTTTCACGTAACATTCAATGAGGTAATCGTCGCCGTTTTTGCTCACGCTAAAATTTGGCGTGAGGTAGTCGTTGCTTAATTCCACCTTCTGTAGCGAAGCCGTTTTAAAGGCCTTGTCTTTGGGCAGCACAAACACCGGTGCGCCGGCAAATTCAACGAAGAGCTTTTTTATTTTGGGCAAGAGATATTCCGCAATCAGCGTCTTTGTTTCCGCCGGAAGTTCGTCGTCTTCATGCTGAATGATGTTTTCCCAAAAACCGGCAAACGGAGAATTACGGCTCACGTATTTGTTAATCTCCGCATCCTGAAGTTTGCGCACGGTTTGCAGCAGGTTTTTGTCTTCTTCGCTGTATTGTTCGGTTTCTACATAGCGAGACAATTCAAGCTTTTGTACGTTGCCCGCAAAGTTGCCTTCTTCGTCCATCTCGCCTTCAATCAAATCAACACCGAAGAAAGGATAGGCTGCTTTGTGAAAGTTGAACACAAGGCCGAGTTTTTTGGCGATGATGTGTTCTTTTGCTTTGGGTTCTTCTTCGGCCACTTCTATTTTTTCAAATCGCGGCACAGATAAGGGTGCCGGGGTAGCTACCCGTTTAATGTTGCGGTCGAGTACACGCAGGTAAGGTTTGCCGTCTTTATAGCTGAATTCAAACTTGCCTTTAAGATCATCGCTCAACGTGTAACCATAGGCTTCGAGCAGCTTGTTTTTTTCCTTGTCCCAGTTGCGGATGGTTTCAAAATAATGCTGCCCTTTTGTTTGAAGAAGGTGCAGGAACACAATCACTTTCGGCAGGCAAAGCAGGTGCTCTGAATCCTGGTAATCACTGCTCGTATCAAAGTTTCGCTCTTCGTTTCTGCGAATGATGACGGAATACTCTTTATCCTCAAGCTTCACCTTTGCCTTTACCGTTTCCTCTTTTGCGCTTTCAATTACCGGCGAGTGTTCCTGCAACCATTTTTCGGCTTCCGAAACAATCTCGTGGCTTGACAAAAGCTGAACCGTTCGGGATTCGATCGCCTTCATTTTGGCCACGGTATGGCGCTGATCGTAGGCTACGTCGTCTTTCAGCAATTGGCCTTTGTCCATCATCTCCTGCAGGCGAATAAGCGACGCTGCTTCGTGGCGGCAGATGTCGCCCAAATTGTACGGACAGGCGCAGCGCAGCGAAAGCGTTTTGGGGTCTTTATATTGCTGTACGTGAACCTTGTAAAAGGTAGAATAATTATCGTCCTTCACACGAAACACGGCCGAACCGAAAAGGTCGTCGTGTTCTATCAATTCCACAAAGCCGATGGCGTGTATTTTTTTGCCCCGGCGGATAACTTCGTCGGAGCCGTGCGTGTAAACGTATTTCAGAAGATGGGGTAATGCCATAGATTCAGTTGGCCGTTGGTTGTTGATGGTTGATCGAAGCCCCGAAACGGTTAACAAACAACCATCAACGGCCAACTTTTTCTAAACAGGCCAATCGGCAAAAGTAAACGAAACTTTTTCGGAAAACCTGACGATAGCGGCTAATTTTCCCGTTAAAAAAGCGGGACAAACTGCGTTTACCGCTGCAATACCAATTTCCCGTCAAGGTACTCGGGAAGAACGTTGGCAATGTCGGGTGTAAGGCATTGCCGCAGGTCTCTTTCCAAACCATAATTCGCCAGGCGGTGATAATGCGAAGCGTCGTTCTTTTTCAGGAATTCGTACATGTCATCTTTCGCAATGCCATAAAGGTTTTCGGCTATGTGCGAAGCGTCGCAGTTGATACTGAAATGCTCTTTTATTTTCGAAACAACCGCACCGGCAAAAAGCGTGTCTTCTAAATTGGGTTTGTCTTTCCAGGCGGCGCAACCAAGGATCACGTTCTTCTTCATGGCTATCAAATGGTCACACACGGCCGATAAATTCAGGAATGAGCCGGTGATAATTTCCGTGGCGCCTTTGGCCAACGCCATGTGCAAAAGTTTGGTGCCGTTGGTTGTAGTAAGCACCAGAATTTTTCCTTTGATAAAACTCTCAGGATATTCAAACGAGGAATTGCCGTATTGCAAGCCGGGCGCCACTTGTCCGTCGCGTTCGCCGGCGGTAATGCATTCGATTTGGGTGCCGAGTTGAATGCAGCGCTCCACGCTGTCAACAGGAATAATTTCCCTTGCGCCGTTGTACAAAGCCGTTGCAATAGTGGACGTTGCCCGCAGCACGTCAATGACGACAACGATGGTCCTCTTTACATCGTACAAATGCAGCAGTGCGGGAGAAAAGCAGGTATATAAAGTGGGTTTACTCATGGGTTAAATGTGCAAATGTGACGATGTGCAAATGGGAAAATGATTGTAAACGGAAACCTCATTTGCACATTTGTGTACTTGCTGATTTTCAAATTAGGCAAAAGGTATTTTCACCACTTTCGCTTGCAAAAGTTTGTCCCGAACTTTTATAAAAATGGGCGAATCAATAGCCGAATGCTCCATGGCGACGTAACCCATGCCGATGGCCTTGTTTAAGCTTGGCGATTGGGTGCCGGACGTTACAAATCCGATTTGCTTCCCATCCTTGTCGCAGATTTCGTAATGATGGCGCGGAATGCCTTTGTCCACCATTTCAAAACCAACGAGTTTGCGCTTGACGCCTTCGACTTTTTGTTGCTGAAAAATTTCTCTCGACGTAAAAGCTTCTTTGTTCAGCTTCGTTATCCAGCCCAATCCTGCTTCAAGCGGTGAAGTGGTATCATCAATGTCGTTTCCATACAAACAAAAGCCCATTTCCAAACGAAGCGTGTCTCTTGCCGCAAGGCCAATTGGCTTTAAGCCTTGCGGCGCACCAAGTTCAAAAATGGCGTTCCAGATTTTATCCGCGTTGCCGTCTTTGTCTTCAAAATAAATTTCCACACCGCCGGCACCGGTGTAACCCGTGGCGCTTACCAGCACGTTTTTCACGCCGGCAAATTCGCCTTTTACAAACGTGTAGTATTTCAGGTTCATGATGTCCATGTCTGTCAGCGGTTGCAAAATTTTCGTGGCGTTCGGGCCTTGCACGGCCAGAAGACAAGTGTCGTCGGAAATGTTGTGCATCTCCACCTTCTTGTCGTTATGCTGCTGAATCCAATTCCAATCCTTTTCAATGTTGCTTGCATTTACAACAAGCATATAAACCTTGTTCTCTTCAATACAATAAACAAGCAAGTCATCCACAATGCCGCCTTCGTTATTGGGCAGGCAACTGTATTGCGCTTTGCCTGCGGCGAGTTTGGAAGCATCGTTAGAAGTAACGCGTTGAATTAAATCCAAGGCATTTTCCCCTTTCAGAATAAATTCACCCATGTGGCTTACGTCAAACACACCGGCGGCCCGCCGAACGGTGTGATGCTCGTCGTTGATGCCCGTGTAAGAAATGGGCATGTTGTAGCCCGCAAACTCAGCCATCTTTGCGCCGAGTCCAATATGCTTTTGGGTGAACGGTGTATTCTTCATGGCCGCAAATTTAACCGCAGATGTTCGGGATTAAAAAAGGATTGTTGGGATTGTGCGATTGATGTTTTTCTCTTTGACCCATCTTAAAAATTGATTTGCGAAAATTATCCCGGCAATCCTTAAAAAATCCGCGGTTAAAAAAGCCCCCAATTGCTTGAGGGCTTCGAGTTGTTACGGCCGATGCGTAACCAACTTCAACCAGGCTTAAAGTATCGTGGGCACAAACGGTATTGACATCGGAATAGGTGCGTTGCCGACGACCTTTTTCTTCGCAGTCATGGCAAGAGTGTTTTCGCCAAATGGCCGGGCGGTTGTTTCTTCCGTCACGTCGCCTTCGCTGTTGTTTTCTTCCTCTTTTGTATTCCGGCCGTTCATCTGCCGTTCGGTTTTTTTCAACTCACGGTCAATGGAATCCCGTACTCGTTTTTGCTTGTCGCGGATGTAGCGCAAAGAATCCTTGTTTGAAAAGTCGTTGTCGTCTGCATTCGTTGTTTTAGTTTTTAAAGGATTAACTAGGTTACCTTTTTCGTTCATCACGTAATCAACGTTTGCGTCCCAGTCAAAGCTTTCGTCCATGTCCCAATCTTCCCGGTAGCGATTGCGCCAAAAGCGGTTGCGGTAAGATTTGTTGTATTTGCGAACAACCCAGGGGTTGTAGGCCTCCGACACCGATTCGTCAAAGTTTATTTTCTTTCCAACCGGCACTTGTATCTCCACAATCACGCCCTGGCCGCGAAACTTGCTTCCCCGACCAATACCCAAGCCGCTGCCAATGGCCAAAACGCTGTCCCGCGAAACCACCTCAAAGCTTGTTTGGGCGGCCCGTTGCTGTGCGTCGCTTATGCCTGAGCCAGCGCTGTATTTGTGAAGAAGAACGTGGTAAACCGAGTCGTCGCTTTTGACCACGTGCAGCTTCACGTTGTTATAACGCATCGTGTCGTTGCTGATGTCAAAGCCGCGGCTGTCGTCGTCTATCCACCAGGCGCTTCCGCTGTAACGGATTTCCGGCTCGGTTACCCGCACGATTAATTTGTTGTTTGAAGGCTGCGCAATCGCAACATCCATGCTTACTCTTTCGTAAGCCTTCAAGTCGTGGCCAATGCTGATGCCAAAGGCAATGGCGGAAAACAAGCCGATGAGCCAAAGACCGCCAAAAACCCAGCTTAAGTAATGGCTCTTGGAGCGAACCTTCAGCACTCTTCTGATAAGCCAGGTGATAAAGGCAATAACGGGCACGGTGATAAAGAACAAAAGCGTACTCCAGGCCAGCAGTTTTTGCCAGGTGCTGCTCCACAAAAAATTGTTGATGGGCCACCAGGCCACGCCGCCAAAAATGAAAACCATCAGTACCGCAAACAAAGAAAGAGCAATGCATCCGGCCACGAAGATGAAGAAGGCTTTGAACAAAACGCCAATCACATGACCGATGCCTCTGCCTACCGGGCGGGCCGCCTGCCGAACATCGGCGGCAAAGTCGGCGCCTTGCGTACGGGCAAATTCCTGTGCTTTTTCGTTCATGTTTTTTCCAACGTTTTTTACTTCTTCGCCCCAGGATTGCATGCGGTCTTTAATATTGCCCATGCCTTCCTGCACGTTTTGCCGGATGCGGTTCACGTCCACTTTCTCGCCGTGCATTTCCATTTTTTCAAAGGGGCTGCGAGCTACCGGCAACACAATCCAGAGAATGATGTAGGCAATACAAAACGTGCCGGTAAACGAACCAATGAAAAGGTTCGGGAAGATGTCGCGGTGAAAAGCGAAGAACACACCGTTGAGTGTACCGAAGACGATGTTCAAAATCAGCGGTGCGGCAAACACCAGGCGAATGATCCAGGAAGGCTGGTTAAAGTATGCGCCTAACCCACCGGCTACACCTGCAATTACCTTATCATCGGGATTGCGAAAAAACCGCTTGCCTACGTAGCCTTCCAAATCCCGCGATGGAAGAATGATCCAAAGGAGAATGTAAAGTAAAAAGCCAAGGCCAAAACCGCCAAAGGTGATGATGGCAAAAATGAGGCGCACCACGGCCGGATCAACGTTCATGTAATTGGCAAAGCCCGAACAAACACCGCCTAAAATTTTATCGCTGCTGTCGCGGTACAAGCGCCCTTTCGTTCGTTTGTGCGTTGTTTGCGAAGCGGATGTTTGTTGGTAGGAGTGCCCTGAATCCGTGGCATCGTCTTGTTGCTCAAAATCTTCTACCCGGCCCATAGAGGCAATGATGCTCTGCATGTCTTCGTCGCTGATGGCGGCGGCACCCTTGCGCACCTTGTCGTCCATCAGTTCGGCAATGCGGCTTTCAATGTCGTTGATGATTTCGTCGCGGCCTTCTTCTTTGGCAAAATAGCGCCGCAGGCTTTCAATATAACGTTGCAAACTGTCGTAGGCAGAGTCCTCAATCGGGATCACCCGGCCCGCTAAGTTTATGTTGATGATCTTTTTCATTGTGTGGTTGGTTGAAGTTGTGTCAGGAATTTGGTTGTCCGTTTTTGGTGAGGGCATTTACTGCATTGGAAAGTTCGACCCATGTTTGTTCAAGTTCTTTATAAAAAGCCTCGCCCTTTTCCGTCAGCGAAAAGTATTTGCGGGGCGGCCCGGAGTTGCTTTCTTCCCAGCGATAGGTCAGCATTTCGGCATTTTTCAAGCGGGTCAGCAGCGGATAAAGCGTGCCTTCGAGGATGTTCATGTTGGCCGCCCGCATTTCCTCCACAATGTCGCTGGGGTAGGCCTCGCCCCGGCGAATGATGGAGAGAATGCAGAACTCCAGAATCCCCTTTTTCATCTGGCTCTGTGTATTTTCGATGTTCATGGCTTCTCTCTTTTTGGCTTCGCCTCCAATCCCGCTCTTTGCGGGATTGGTAGGGTTGGCCGGTATATGTTGAATTGTTGACAACACAAAAATATGGCTTTAGTTGGTACTATGCAACATATAGTACCAAGTTTTTTTTAGTAATGGACGAGACAAGGGATTGCGATAAAACCTTACTGACTGTTTTTCATAGCTTTATGTAAAGCGGGAGGGATACAAAGATTTTTAACCGGCAGCATTGTTTGATGAATGGAAATAAAAAAGCCTCCAAAAGGAGGCTTCTGTGGAGGTATAGAATCAAATTTTAGTCTGAAACGGAAGACTATTTTTTCAATCCAATTTCTCTCAGCCGTTCGTCAAGGTACTCGCCTGCCGTCGCGTCTTCGTAAGCTTTTGGATGCTGTTCGTCAACCGTGCTTTCCAACGAAGCCAGGCTCATGTCGCTTTTCGGATGAAGGAAGAACGGAATGGAAAAGCGTGACGTACCCCACAATTCCCGCGGCGGATTTACCACGCGGTGTGTGGTTGAGCGAAGTTTGTTATTCGTCAATCGCTGGAGCATGTCGCCTACGTTTACCACAATTTGTTCAGGTAATGACGTCACGCCAACCCACTCGCCCTGCTTGGTGAGAATTTGCAAGCCGTCTGCCGAAGCGCCAACCAGCAGCGTAATCAGGTTAATGTCTTCGTGCTGCTCGGCGCGAATGGAAGATTTTGGCTCGCCTTTGATGGGCGGGTAGTGAATGGCACGCAGAATGGAATTGCCGTTGTGCACCCACTCGTCAAAATAATGTTCGTCAAGACTGAGATAAAGCGCAATGGCCTGTAAAAGCGCCGTGCCGCTTTTTTCAAAATTGCGGTAGGCCTTGTAAAGTGTTGGCGTAAACTGCGGCACCTCGTCAACTACCACGTTGTCGGGATAATCTTCGGTTTTCTCGCCGTCTTCCACCGTTTGTCCGTATTGAAAAAATTCTTTCAGGTCCGGTGCATCAAAGCCTTTGGCGTGTTCGCGGCCAAAGGACGTATAGCCTCTTTGTCCGGCCAGTTCTTTTTTCTCGTAATCAAGTTTTACATCATCGGGCAAGGCAAAAAACTGTTGTACGTATTTATACAAATCGGCAATGAGTTCGTCGGGAATGCCGTGATTTTTAACCGCTACAAATCCTACGTCTTCATAAGCCTTTCCCAAGGCCTGTACGAAATTTTGTTTACGGATTTCATCGCCGCTTAAAAAGTCGGCTAAGTCAACAACGGGAATGTTCATAATAGCAATTTTAATTTGGTAAATGGACACCAAATTTACAATGCCGGCTGCATTTGCACTAGAGAATTTAAAGGAAGACGGCCCACCGAAAAAGAAATGACATGTGGCTTCAATGAATGACCTTGCCTCTTTGCTTCGACAACAAATAAGCCCTTTCGTTTGCCGAAACGTCAACGATGCCGTAACGCAACACCCTGTTTATTGTCATTTCATCCAACGCATTTATAACGTCCTGATAAGAAGCCGAAGGCAAAGGCTTAAGAACAACCATCAGTTCGTCTTTCCGGTTGATGGCTTGCAGGGCTTTTGTTTTTGCCGAATGAATTTTCCAAGCTCCGACTTCACATCGTAATCCGTTTGCAGCAGCCGGTTTTGCGCAAGAGCTTTTTGAAAGTCGCCTTCGTAAACAATTATCTTCTCTTTGTCGAGGATAGCGGTTAGCAATGTTTTTTCATAAACATTTGCAACGCCTCCAGGATCGGCTTTGGGCATGTTAAGTTTTGTAATTGTTGGTTGTGTGATTGACGTAGTGAAGATGAAAAAGGTAATGAGCAAAAAGCCCAGGTCCACCATCGGCGTCATGTCAATTTTTACCGTGTGAAGGCCTGCTTTGGACTTGCTAAGCGGTTGCGGAATGATCGTTGCCATGCAATTGATTTTTGTTGAGATGAAAAGCCATGGCAATTCCATAAAGACGCAATGATTGTTCTGTGGAGAAAAACATTTTCACCAAATCGTTTGTCGTGGCCTGTCCAAAATCACTTTTTCGTTTTAAATAGTTTTCATCTTTGCCGCATGAAAACGATTCTTGTTCTCACCGATTTCTCTCCCGCAGCCGAACACGCGACGGCTTACGCGGCGCAATTGGCCAAGGTTGTTCAAGCCTCTGTGCGGTTGCTGCACGTTTATCAACTGCCCGTTGCCATGAGCGATATGCCGGTGCTGATGGTATCGGCAGAAGACCTTAAAAAAAGCGCCGACGCCGGTTTGCGGCGGGCAAAAGAAGCGGCGGAGCGCTTGCATCCCGAAACGGTTTTTGAAATGGAAAGCCGCCTGGGTGATGTAGTGGAAGAAGCGGAAGACGTCAGCAAACAAAAGGACGTATTTGCTTTGGTAGCGGGCACGAAAAGCATGAGCGGGGTTGAACGTTTTTTGTTTGGCAGCACGGCGCAGGCGCTGGTAAAAAAATGTTCTCATCCGGTTATTGTTGTTCCTGAAAATGCAGAGCTAAACGCGCCGAAGAATATTGCTCTCGCCGTTGATTTCGTTAATCCCGGTGAAGTTCCCGCGGCGAAAATTTTAGCTGCAATACAAGCCTTGCGGGCAAGCCTTCAGGTTGTGCACGTTGAAACAGAAAACGAACAAGCAGGCGACCCGTCTTCTTTGTTGAACGCACTGCATCTGGCACCATCTGCTTACCGCATTTTAAAAGAAGAAAACGTAGCGCAGGGCCTTAAACATTTTGCAGAGCTGAACAAGATCGATCTTGTTACCGTATTGCCACACAAACACAATTTACTGGAGCGATTGTTTTTTAAAGGATACACAAACGAGATTTTGCACGAACTGTCTGTGCCGGTAATGACCTTGCACGGAAGCAGTGAATGATCAGGAATAAAGAATCTTTTTGTAAACAAAGCGGCCTTCATTCGAAGGCCGCTTTGTTTGTTTACTGAACGTCCATCAATTGTATTAAAACTCTGCGTTCTTTGGCGTACGCGGAAAAGGAATCACGTCGCGAATGTTGCCCATGCCGGTTACAAATTGTACCATGCGTTCGAAGCCCAAACCAAAGCCGGCGTGTGGCACCGTACCAAAGCGGCGTGTGTCGAGATACCACCAAAGTTCCTCCGCGGGAACGTGCATTTCTTTCATGCGTTCAACCAATTTGTCGTAGCGTTCTTCGCGTTGTGAGCCGCCCACAATTTCACCAATGCCCGGCGCTAAAATATCCATGGCGGCCACGGTTTTGCCGTCTTCATTTTGCCGCATGTAAAAGGCCTTGATTTCTTTTGGATAATCCGTTACAATCACCGGCTTTTTAAAATGTTTCTCCACCAAATAGCGTTCGTGTTCGCTTTGCATATCAATGCCCCACTTCACGTCGTACTGAAACTTTTTCTTTTTGTAGTGGTTTGATTGAAGAAGGATATCAATGGCTTCGGTGTACGTAATGCGTTCAAATTTGTTCTCAACAACAAACTGCAGTTTTTGAATCAAATCCAGTTCGCTTCGTTCGGTTTGGGGCTTCCCTTTTTCTTCGTCCAACAAACGCTGGCGCAAAAATTCCAAATCATCCCCGTTGTTTTCCATTGCGTAGCGAATGATGTATTGAATGAATTCTTCGGCAAGAGCCGCGTTGTCTTCCAAGTCGTAAAAAGCTGCCTCGGGTTCAATCATCCAGAACTCCGCAAGATGTCTTGCTGTGTTGGAATTTTCTGCGCGAAACGTTGGCCCAAATGTATAAATCTGTCCAAGTGCTGTTGCACCCAATTCGCCTTCCAATTGCCCGCTTACGGTGAGGTTGGTGGCGCGGCCAAAAAAGTCTTCGCTGAAATCAACGCTGCCGTCTTCTTTGCGCGGCGGGTTGTCAAAAGGCAAAGTGCTTACGCGAAACATTTCGCCGGCGCCTTCCGCATCGCTTGCCGTAACAATGGGCGTGTGCAGATAGAAGAAGCCTTTATCGTTAAAGAATTTGTGTACCGCAAAAGCCAGCGAGTGCCGCACACGAAACACCGAACTAAATGTGTTGGTGCGAAAACGCAGGTGCGCTTTTTCGCGCAAAAACTCAAGGCTGTGTTTTTTGGGTTGAAGCGGGTAAGTTTCCGCATCGCTGTCGCCGAGAATTTCAACCTCTTCTGCTTTTACTTCCACGCTTTGCCCTTTGCCTAATGATTCAACCAAAATGCCGGTCACTTTCAGCGAAGCCGATGTAGTGATGCGTTTTAAAAAAGCATCGTCGTATTTGCCAAGTTCAATTACCACTTGCAGGTTGTTGTTGGTAGAGCCATCGTTCAGCGCTACAAACTGGTTGTTGCGAAACGTGCGCACCCACCCCATCACAGTCACTTGTTGTCCTTGCGCGGCCGTAGCTAAAAGCTCTTTTATCTTGATTCGTTTGTTGAACATATGCGGTTTTAAGAGCGGCAAAGATAACGGAGTGCAGAGGACGGATGATAGATGGCGGATGACGGGATTGGTCGTTGTTCGTTAGCCGTTGGCCGGCAAGGTTACAAACAACAACCAAGGATTAATAAACAATGACCAACCATGAGCGCTGTCATTCGCCATCTACCATCTTTGATCTTTTAACCTTTTGCCTTAAAAAAATTTTCTCTTTTCATGCATTTCAACGTAAACTTGCAGCGGAAACAATTGAGAGTACCTACCCTTATCACTCACGACACCGGTTTTTTTCTCAGGTTCCACCCAAAACAAATCAATCAAAAAAAATCCAACCGCCGTCGGTTTTGACCAGCTCCTCTTAAATAAGATTTTCTATGTACGACATTTTGCAGTTGAACGACATGCTCCTGCCCGAATTGCAGGACGTTGCAGATGAATTAAAAATTGAGAACGCCAAAAAATTAAGCAAACAAGACCTCGTTTATAAAATACTGGACAAGCAAGCCGTGGTGGGCGGTCCCTCAAAGGGAAATGCGATGACCAGCGAACGTCCCAAACGCAAACGCATTATTAAAGCCACCACGTCCAACACCACCGAAGAAGCCGTGGTAGAAGACACGTCGGTTCCGGCCATTGAAGCCGCCGCCGAAGAACCAAAAAAACACACGGCGCACAAAAAAACCGCGGCGGCTGCGCCCAGGAAAGAAGCGCCGCAAAAGCGCGGCCGCAAAAAGCCCGAAGAAGAACCGGCAACAGAACCCAATCTCTTCACAAACGAACGGGCCGCAGAAGAAACAGAACAAACAACTGAAGCGGAACAACAAGCCGATGAGACGACTTCATCGCCTGACGTGAATATTGAAATCCCGGAAAGAGGTTCACAGATAACAAAGTTTTTTCCACAACGCCGCGAACAACAACAACAGCAACAATCGTTCAACATCGAATTCGACGGCATCATCATGGCCGAAGGTGTGCTGGAAATGATGCCCGACGGTTACGGCTTCCTTCGCTCTTCCGATTACAACTATCTTTCTTCACCCGATGATATTTACGTATCGCCTTCGCAAATCAAATTGTTTGGTTTGAAAACCGGCGACACGGTTTTTGGTTCGGTTCGTCCGCCAAAAGAAGGCGAGAAATATTTTGCCTTGCTGAAGGTGGACCAGATCAACGGCAAGAGTCCTGAAGAGGTTCGCGACCGCGTGCCCTTCGATTACCTAACGCCGCTGTTTCCTTACGAAAAGCTCAACTTGTTTGATGAGCCGAACAATTATTCTACCCGCATCATGGACTTGTTTACGCCCATCGGTAAAGGCCAGCGCGGACTGATTGTGGCGCAACCGAAAACGGGTAAAACAATGCTCTTAAAAGCCGTGGCTAACGCCATCGCCAAAAACCACCCCGAATGTTATTTGATGGTGGTGCTGGTGGACGAACGTCCCGAGGAAGTAACCGACATGGAACGCAGTGTGAAGGCCGAGGTAATTGCTTCCACCTTTGACGAACCTGCGGAAAAACACGTAAAGGTTTCAACCGTGGCTTTGCAAAAAGCAAAGCGTTTGGTGGAATGCGGTCACGATGTTGTGATTCTGCTTGATTCTATCACTCGTTTGGCCCGTGCGCACAACACCGTAGCACCGGCATCGGGCAAAGTATTGTCGGGCGGTGTAGAAGCCAACGCCATGCAAAAGCCCAAGCAATTCTTTGGCGCGGCCCGTAAAATAGAACACGGCGGTTCGCTCACCATCATTGCTACGGCGCTGGTTGATACCGGTTCGAAAATGGACGAAGTAATTTTTGAAGAATTCAAAGGAACGGGCAACATGGAATTGCAGCTTGACCGCCGCTTGGCCAACAAGCGTATCTTCCCCGCTATTGATATTGTAGCGTCCTCTACACGCCGCGATGATTTGTTGTTGGAAAGAGATGTGCTGCAACGCATGAACCTGCTTCGCGTTTACCTGAACGATATGAATACCGAAGAAGCCATGAGCGAACTGCTCAAGCGCATGAGAGGAACCAAAAGCAACGAAGAGTTCCTTGCTTCAATGAACGGATAATTTCAACAGGAAATTTGCAATAAGCAATTGGCAAGAGGGCCGCTTTTAAAGCGACCCTCTTGTTTTTTCATCTACTTCAGTGCTTATTGCAAATTGCGTATTGCCGGTTGCCCGTTGCTCCGCTGGTCTCATTTTTGTAATCAAAAGCTGAAACAAATTCTACAGATTATGAAACGGAGATTTCTCAGCTTTGGTGCAGCAGCCGTAATTCTTGGGCTGGCTGCTTGCAACAATTCAGGAACGACGGCAAGCACCACCGATTCGAGCAGTTCTACAACCAATACCACGGTTAGTTCTGGAACCACAACGGCAACCAGCAGTGGCAATTACGCAGCCATGGCCGATACAGTGGAAACTAACGCCACAAAAGGTTATTACCTGAACCCTAAAACTGGTAAGCCTTATAAAAGTCTGAAGGTTGACCGCTCTACCGGTATGATTACCGATGAAACCGGCGAACCCGTATGGCGCTATGTGGACAACCGCAATTGGTGGGTTTATGGCGACAACGACATGAATGACTCGGTGGAGAACTGGGGACAAATTGGCGAGGCCAAAATGGATAACGATAAACTCACGTACAAAGGCAATGATGACAAGTGGACCGATTACGATACCCGTTATAAAAAAGAAGACGAAGACCTGGTTAAACGGTGGAAAGTATCGGACCACGGCATGAAGACAAAAATGACAACTGAAGACGGTGACAAGATGAAGGTGAAGACAGACGAGGAGGGCAACACAAAAATTAAAATGAACGGCGAGAAAATGAAAGTGGACTCAAACGGCAACGTTAAACATTAAGCCTTCTAAAATGAATGCGAAAGCTTCCTTCGGGAAGCTTTTTTATTTTGGAATACATTTGTTTGCATGAGGCGGATACAAGCGAAAGAATTTTTACAAGAGAGCAGAATAGCGTTGTTGCTGGATGTGCGTTCGCCCGCCGAATACAATCATGCGCACATTCCCGGCGCCGTTAGCTTTCCGCTTTTTACCGACGAAGAAAGAAAAGTTGTGGGCACAACCTACAAGCGGGTGAGCCGCGAAGCCGCCATCAAAACCGGCCTTGATTATTTCGGCCCGAAGATGCGCGGCATGGTGGAAAGCGTAGAGCAATTGATCGTTGAGCGTTGGCCGCAGGCCGCTGCAAAAACGAACAACGAACAACAGTCAACGAAAGTCTATGTGTACTGCTGGCGCGGCGGCATGCGCAGCGGCGCAGTAGCGTGGTTGCTGAATTTGTACGGCTTCAACGTAACTGTTTTAGCGGGAGGCTATAAAGCCTTTCGCAACCTCGTGCTGAAGTCATTTGAACAGCCTTATGCTTTAAAAGTTTTGGGCGGTTATACCGGTTCGGGAAAAACAGAATTGTTGCATCAATTAAAAGAGCAAGGCGAAAGCGTTGTTGATCTCGAAGGCCTTGCTTCGCACAAAGGTTCAGCCTTTGGCAACATCAACATGCCGCCGCAACCAACGCAGGAAATGTTTGAGAATTTATTGAGTTGCGAGCTGCAAGATCTAAGCTGCAAGCAAAGCGGGAAGGAAAGGGCTGATGAACCTGAAGACATAACGCCAAACTTTATCTGGCTTGAAGACGAAAGCCAGCGTATCGGCTCGGTGAATATTCCTCATGCGCTGTGGCAAACCATGCGGCAATCGCCGCTTTATTTTGTGGACGTTCCGTTTGAAGAAAGACTAAAACACATCGTAGAAGAATACAGCCAATGCGACAAAGAAAAATTAGCAGCGGCCATCGAGCGAATTAAAAAACGCCTGGGCGGATTAGAAGCAAAGACCGCAGCGCAGCTTTTGGAGGAAGGAAAGATTGAAGATTGTTTTGCCATTTTGCTGCGCTATTACGACAAGCAATACAGCAAAGGCTTGCACGGACGTGAAAACCTTCCATCACTGCTAACCAAAATCGAATGCGAAACCGTTTCGGTAGAAAACACCACCAATTTATTAAGACCACAACAAACCGTATGACAACAGAAGAACAAATCAGGCTCACGCAATTTTCAAAAGGCGGCGGCTGCGGCTGCAAAATCGCACCGTCGGTGCTGCAGGAAATTTTAAAAACAGAAAACAAAAGTTCTTTTCCGCAATTGTTGGTAGGCAACGAAAGCAGCGACGACGCCGCGGTTTATCAATTGGACGAGAACACGGCCATCGTTTCCACCACCGATTTTTTTATGCCCATTGTAGATGACGCGTTTGCCTTCGGGCAAATTGCTTCGGCCAACGCCATCAGCGATGTTTATGCGATGGGCGGAAAGCCCCTGATGGCAATTGCAATTTTGGGTTGGCCTGCGGGCAAAATTTCTCCCGGCGTAGCGCAAAAAGTTTTGGACGGCGGACGAAGCATTTGCGCCGAAGCGGGCATTCCGTTGGCCGGTGGCCACACCATTGATTCGCTGGAACCCATTTTCGGTTTGGCCGTAACGGGTGCGGTGCATCCAGCACACGTTAAAAAGAACAACGGTGCGCAGGAAGGCGATTTACTTTTTCTCACCAAGCCGCTCGGCGTTGGCGTATTGTCAACCGCTGTAAAAAAAGGTGTGTTGACAGATGAACATTATGCTGTTTTGCTGAAGCAATTAACGACGTTGAACAAAGCCGGTGAAGCGTTGGGCAAGCTCCAAAGCGTTCGCGCCATGACAGATGTTACGGGCTTTGGTTTATTGGGACACATAATTGAAATGGCCGAAGGCAGCGGTGTAAGTGTTGAACTGAATTATTCGACGGTGCAAAAGATTGAAGGATTGGATGAATATTTAAAACAAGGAATAGGTCCCGGCGCCACGGCCCGCAACTGGAACAGCTACGGCCACAAAGTGCAATTTGAAAATGGCATCAATACCGAAGAAGCATTGAAACTCTTGCCCGACCCGCAAACCAACGGCGGCTTGCTGATTGCGTCGAACGATATTGATGAATTGAGAGAAGTTTTTTTGTTAAATGGCTTGACTGATTTTCTGACACCAATTGGCCGTTGCATTCCACAAAAAGAAAAAGCTGTGTATGTGAGGCGTGAAAAGTGAAACGCCAGATGTGAAACCGAAGAAACTTTTAAGCTGTAGTTCACTCCTGTCTCACGTCTGCCGTCTCACGTTTCACCTCCCTACACCACCACCAGTTCGTAAAACTTTTCCGGCTGTAAATATTTGTTTGCGAGGGCTTGCAGTTCTTCTGCGGAAACGGTTTTGATTGTTTCAATTTGTTTGTAAAAAAAGTTTTCGTCAAGGCCGTTCAGCACAAGATTTTTCCAACGGTTGATGATGTGAAAGGGTCCGTCCAAATCGCCAAGAATAGAACCGATCATGTAATTGCGAACGAGCAGCAATTCTTCGTCGTCCACAACCTCGTTGCGCAAGTCTTCCATCTCTTTGTACACTTCGGTTATCGTTGCTTCGCACACGTCTCGCCCGGCTTCGGTACTGATCACCCACGCACTTTGCTCAATGTGGTTTTCGAGATAGCTGTAAATGCCGTAAGTATAGCCCTTGTCCTCGCGAATGTTGCTCATTAAACGCGAACCAAAGAAGCCGCCAAACACACTGTTCAGCACCTGCACTTTTAAAAAATCGGGGTGGTGACGATTGGGAAAAGGAGAGCCCATGCGCACCGCGCCTTGCACGCCTTGCGGATCGTTTGTTACGCGGTATTTCCTTTCGGTTGCAGGCTGTGATGCAATGCCGGCAAGCGTTAATCCTTTCAGGGGCAAATCGCCGAAATTCTTTTCAAGCAGTTCAAACAAATTTTGCGGCAGCTTGCCTGCGGCAAACAGCACCAGCTTTCCATCCTGATAAAAGTGTTTGTAAAAACTGCTGATTTCTTCGCGGTTCAGGGCATCAAAATCTTCAAAGCGGCTGTAACGGCCGTAAGGATGTTCTTCGCCGTAGAGGTAAGTATCAATCAAGCGGCCGGCAACAAAATCACACTTCTTTAAATTCACCCGAAGTCGTTGTTGCATGTTTTGTTTGTAGGTCGCCAGTTCGTCTTCGGGAAAAATGGAATCGGTAATCATCTCCCGCACTACCGGAAGCAACACCTCTAAATGTTTGCTCAGGCAATGCAGCGTAATGGTAGCGGTTTCGTTGTAGCAACTGCGGTTGAGGTAAGAACCGTAATACTCAAAGTGTTCGTTCAGTTGAAAAGCCGTCTTTGACGAAGTGCCGTTCTTCAACAAGTAATTGGTGGTTGCGGCTAACAGGTTTTTGCTTTCAAACCAATTGCCGGCGTAAAAAACCCATTCTATCTGCAGCACGTCTTCGGCGCCGGCGTTTACGGCATATACTTGCGTACCGTTGGTAAGCGTGACCTTTTCAGCGGGCTTTAGTTTTACGTCAAATTCAACGGCATCTTTTATGCGGGGCGGTGTTTTGCGATCAATTGTTTCTGTCATTTTCTAAATCCGATTTCTTGTTTTTGCGGAAGATAAGTCTCTTCGCCAATGTTGTAAATCTCGGCCAGCGAAACGGGCTGCGTAAACGTATTTTCAATTTTAATCTTGCTTGCCAAACGGTTGGCCACATTGGGTTGCAAAGGCTTGAACTCATACATGCCGAGGAGCCTTCCTTTGCGCAACAGCGCCGCATCCAGTTCGGTGTGCATCATGTTGAAGGTGCAAATAACGGGAATGTGCAAACACTGTCCCAGCAAACCATCGGAAAGATTGAGCAAATTGGAGATGGCGCTGCTGTCGCTGCCGGTGCGCCGGCTAATGACGTTGTCGGCGTCTTCCAAAACCAAAATGCTTTCTTCCTGGTCCATTAAAAAATTAATCAGCTCCGGCGATGAAATGTGCGAGGCCATGTACGGCGGAAAATAAATCATGCGCTTGGTAAGCCGGCTGGCCAGGTAGCGGATGTACGTTGTCTTGCCCGTACCGGGTTTGCCGTGCAACAAAACCAGCCCGTGGCTTTTGGGCTTTTGCAGCTTTTCAATTACGCGTTCGCTGAAGGTGTAGAAGTCCTTGTTGTAATGGTCTTCAATGTCAACGGCATCGCCGATGTGTTTAAATTCTTTCAAATGAAAGTGGCCGTGAAGCGTGGTGATGAAACTAAATGTGCCTTTGTGGTCTTCTTCTTTTTCTTTCACAAGCGTTTGCAAAAGCTGTTCTGTTTTTTGCAGCGTAGCACCGTCGGCTGAAGAAAGATAATACAGCGTGGCGGCCATGCTTTCGTAATCGTTGCGGTAGCGTATCCAGATGTCTTGCCGCAGGAACCACACGCGGTGCTTTTGCTTGTAGCGGCTTTCTTTTTTGATGAATTCCTGCTCGGTGTAATCGTCTTTCCAGCGTTGCGGAAAGGAGGCGTTCAGTTCTTTTTCCAACGCGGCATACTCCACGCGGAAGAAGGCTTTTTTATTAGGTGCCGTTCCGTTGAGGTGAAAAAAATAAGCCGCCACTTTGATGTCGTCATCGGTGTCGTACACGCTGGAAAGGTGGCTGCTTAAATCGTCTTCGTCGTCGTCCTGAAAAAACATGGGTGCTGGCCGTTAGGGCTTCCAATTTACGAATTAATTTCCGGCGCGGTAGTACAGCGTACTGCTGTTCTCTTCCCTGAAAATCTCCTTGCTAATGGCCTGGATTTCGTCCACCGTTACGGTGTTGTATCTGTCTAGTTCCGTGTTCATTAAAGCGGCATCACCCAGCAGTTCATAGTAAGCCAAACTGTTGGCGCGGTTCATCACGCTCATGTCTTCAAAAGCGATGGTGCTTTCGGTTTTGTTTTTTACTTTTTGCAGTTCGTCGCCTGAAATTTTTTCGGCTTTCAATTTTGACAGTTCTTCTTCCACGGCCGCCTCCGCGTCTGCCATCTTCACGCCTTTTACCAACTTGCCTTCAATGGTCAGCAAACCCGCATCGGTTGTGCCGAAATGATAACACTCGATATTGCTGAACAATTTTTTTTCTTTTACCAACGCCTGGTACAACCTTGACGAACCGCCGCCGCCCAAAATTTCGGTAATCAAATCCGACACGTAATAGCGATGATCGAGGCGGCCGTAAATGTGCCAGGTTTTGTAAAAAGCATCCAGCGGCACAGGTGCGTGAACTTCTAAACGCTTGGCTACCTTTTGCTCCGGTTCTGCGGGCAATTGCCGGTTGTATTTTTCTCCGCTCTCAATGGACCCAAACCATTTCTCGGCAAGTGCTTTCACCTGTTCGGTCGTTACATTTCCGGCGGCCACTAAAATGGCGTTCACCGGGCGGTAATGTTTAAAGAAGAAATCCTTTACGTCTTGCAGCCCGGCGTTTTCAATGTGCGAAAGCTCTTTGCCGATGGTCATCCATTTATAAGGATGCACGTCGTAAGCGAGGTTGCGCAGCTTGAGCCACGCATCGCCGTAAGGTTTGTTGAGGTAATGTTCTTTAAATTCTTCCATCACCACCTTGCGTTGCACGTCCAAACTGTTCTCGCTAAAGCCCAGCGACAACATGCGATCACTTTCGAGCCAGAAGGCCGTCTCCAGATTTTCTGCGGGAAGCTGTATATAATAATTGGTCAAATCGTTTGTGGTGTAAGCGTTGTTTTCGCCACCGGCCATTTGCAAAGGCTCGTCGTAAACGGGAATGTTGATAGAACCGCCGAACATCAGGTGTTCAAACAGGTGCGCAAAGCCCGTGCGGTTGGGGTCTTCGTCTTTTGCTCCTACGTCGTACAGCACATTCACCACCGCCATCGGCGTTGATGTATCCCGGTGCACCAAAACCCGTAAACCGTTCGCTAACGTAAACCGTTCAAATTGTACCACTGCTTGTTTTTTGTTGGAAGGCAAATGTAGGACGAGGAACGAAGACAGAGGTCAGAAGACAGAAATGCACCCTCTGTCTTCTGCTTCTATTTGTTCTTCAAAATATTCTTCACCTTAAACGTTACTTGTATTAATTCGCCGGCCCTTTGTACAATCACCTTTACTTTGTCGCCAGTGCTTTGCAGGGCTGCTTTGTACTGCGCCATGCTCTGCGAAAAATTAGTGTTCACCGCTACTACCACATCGCCTTCGAGCAGGCCGGCGGCTTCGGCTGGCGAACCCCTTGCCACATCGCCAACGATGATGCGGCCGTTGATGTAATACAATTCCACACCTGAATAAGCATAGTCGAAATTGTCGTTATAATGACTGTTGGGCAGAAGATAAAATTCGCGTCGTTCGTAATTAATAACGACGTTGAAGCGCCGCAGGAGATCGTTGCCGATCAAGCCACCGAGATGCGGGTAAGAAAGCACGTTGTTGGCATCCTCAAAAATATTTACCGGCACGTTGCGGAATTTATAAGGCCCCAGCTTTACTTCTTTGATGGTGGTAAGGTACATGTCCACCTTTCCGCCCAAGCCTTCGGCTTCTTTTACAAACAATTTGCGGTTGGGCCGCAGCAGGGCGCTGTCGCTAATAAAATCGCGGGTAAAAAGCAAGTTTAATCCCGCACCCATGTCAATCAGGAATCGCGGCTCAACAAGCCGTTCGTCTTTCACCTTTGCCGTTTGCACAGGCAGTGTGGTAATTACGGGATTTAGCATGTAGCCGCCACGCGGGTACTTCAGTTGTCCCCGCGACCAAAACTCAATCGTGCTGCTGTCGTAATCGAGCTTGAGAATGTAGCGGCTGAACACCGAATAACCAATGATGCCGTCGATCGGCTCGCCGTACACCGAGGTAAGAATGGAATAATCGTTTACGTGAAAATTCAGGCTGTCAATGGTAAGGCCGGGCAGGTGCAGGTTGCGGTTATTTAGGAAGGAAACGGCCTTTACGCCGGCAATGCCTTTGATGGTGCGCCCGGAGGCAATGGGCTTAAGACGGAAATAATCAACCGTGGACGAATCGAGCGAAATGCCCCCGCTGCCCGTGTCTAAAATAAAACTTAAGGTATCGGGAAAAGTATCAAAGCGGGCTTTCAAAAGAATCACGCCGCCGGTGAGTTGTATAAAATTAAACTTGGTGAGAAGCCTCGCAGGTTCACGAACTTCCTTCTGCGCCAAAGAAGCGTGCACGATTGCGAACAACGGTATTAGCAAAAACAATCTTCTCACCTTCGCTTCTTGAAATGATTAGACAACAATCGTTTGAAATAGGCTGCTAAAGGGCAGTGTTTAAAAATAGGCTAAGGTTTATATACCAAGAAACCTTTCGTCAAGTTTCCCTTTTACCGTCCTGTATCTTTGCGGCGCTATGAACCTTTCAAGCCTTTACGACAAAGCCCTTGCTTCAGAATTCCTGGAAATTGAAGAAGGCATGTTTCTTTTTGAAAATGCACCACTCACGGCCCTGATGTACGTGGCCGATGAACTGCGCAAAGGCCGCGTGCCGCACGGAAAAGTAACCTGGCAGATAGATCGTAACGTGAACACCACAAACGTGTGCGTTGCCAACTGTAAGTTTTGCAATTTTTACCGCATACCGGGCCATGCCGAAGCCTACATCACCGACATGCCCACCTACCGCAAAAAAATTGAAGAAACCGTCAAGTACGGCGGCGATCAATTGCTTTTGCAGGGCGGCCATCATCCCGAACTTGGGCTGGATTTTTATACGACTACTTTTCGCGCCATCAAGCAAGAATATCCAACGATAAAGCTGCATGCACTCGGGCCGCCCGAAGTGGCGCACATCTGCAAGCTGGAAGGCAAAAGCCACCGCGAAGTACTGACGGCATTGAAAGAAGCGGGCATGGATTCTTTGCCCGGCGCCGGCGCGGAGATTTTAGTTGATCGTGTGCGTCGCTTAATCTCCAAAGGCAAATGCGGCGCAGACGAATGGCTTGCCATTATGCACGAAGCGCACAAGTTAAACATCACTACATCCGCAACAATGATGTTTGGACATGTAGAAACCATCAGAGAACGGTTTGAACATTTGGTAAAGATCAGGGACGTGCAGGCAAAGAAACCCGAAGGCGCCAAAGGTTTTCTTGCTTTTATTCCGTGGACCTTTCAGGACGTGGATACGTTGCTGACAAAGATTCGCGGCGTACACAACTTAACCACGCCGGAAGAATACATCCGGACGATTGCCATCAGCCGCATCATGCTGCCGAACATCAACAACATACAGGCTTCGTGGCTGACCGTGGGCAAGCAAACGGCGCAACTTTGTTTGCACGCCGGGGCGAATGATTTCGGTTCCATCATGATTGAAGAAAACGTGGTGAGTGCCGCGGGTGCGCCGCACCGGTTTACTTCGCGAACGATTCAGGATGCGATCCGCGAAGCGGGCTTCGAGCCGCAGTTGCGCAACCAACAGTACGAGTGGAGAGAGTTGCCAAAGATGGAGGAGCAGGTGGTGAATTATTGAGCGGAGACTTTCCGTTTTTATAATTGAAACTTACTTATGTTTGGAACAAGGAAATTCGTGGATATAATGTAAGCCGGAGTCCGAAAGCAGCCAATTGTTAGTGATAACTATGAAAATATTTCTTCTCCTTTTTGCCTTTCTTCAAAGCTTTTTGGCACCTTTCTGTAAAGAAAAAAAGTTAGGCTGTGCTGATGTGAGAAACGGAACATTTCACATTTATCCTGCGAATGGCAAAGAACATTATTTGATTATTCGGAAGGACACGCTTCAAACAGAAACGAACCTAAGAGCAGGAACAACTTCTTATTGGAGAGTAAAATGGATATCTAATTGTACGAACACAACGCAATACATTTCAGGCGGAAAAATAGAATCGAAGGAACAAGAAGCCTTTTACAGAAAATCTACAGCTACGTTTACAATTTTACAAGTCACAAAGAACTACTATGTTTTTTCTGGCTCGCTCAGCACACCGAAGGGTAAAATGTACACGTACACTGACACAGCGTGGTTGCATAAAAAATAATCGGCATAGAAAGTATTGACAAATGGACGGCTTATGAAGTCCTCGCTAACCTTCATGTTCTTTACAATTTCAGAGAGCCGACTTTTGTTTGCAACAAAAGCCCCGAAAAGAATTTTGTAACTTCATTCCATGCTTCTTAATGAACTTGTTACAATTGACCCGGAAATTTTAGGCGGCCAACCGGTATTTAAAGGAACCCGTGTTCCTGTTGAAACCTTGTTTGACCATTTGGAAGCCGGTGTTTCACTCAATGAGTTCCTCGACGATTTTCCCGGCGTTACAAAAGAGCAAGCAGTTGCCGTATTGGAAGTTGCGAACAAATTTTTGACCGCTAAAAACTTGGCAACGTTGTATGAAACTGCTACTGGATGAAAATCTTCCCAAACGCTTAAAGGCGGACTTTCCAGAACATGAAGTTTTTACAGTAAGAGAACAAGGTTGGAACGGAATTAAAAACGGCCGGTTAATGCAGTTGATGATTGACAACGGTTTTGATGCCTTACTAACCTTCGATAAAAATTTGCAGCACCAACAAAATTTTCAGAAACATCCACTCACTGTCTTTGTTCTTTCGGCAGCCAACAATACCTATGCAATGCTTACAGGACTTTCGGCTAAGGTTGAAAAGCATTTACAGAAAGGAAATCTTTTCAAAGGTGCGATAGTAATAAGGGAAGAATGAAACACCCTCAATGCTGCCGCATCAAATACTTCTCCAACGCTTCCACCGCACCATCTTTTACCTGCTCTGATTCTTCATTCACGGCCAACCACTCATCATGGCCGCGACGAAAACAATACTCCGCCTTCGAAGATCCTTTCGGAATAAAGCAATACATCTCGTTTTCAAAAATGATGTGGTATTCTTCCTGCCGGCCGTTGAGCGAAAGCGTTGTCCAAAAAAGATCTTCCATGATGATGCGGTTTTGTGTTTAACGAAACAGGACACGCCATTGGCGTGTCCCTCTTGTCTCCTGAATTCTATCTCCTGTCTCCTGACTAATTCGTTCCCGGCTCGGTCGCGGCTTTTGATTGTTGCAACAGTTGCAAAATCTGGTCAAGCTTGGGTGCCAGAATAATCTCGGTGCGGCGGTTGCGCTGGCGGCCTTCCGGCGTGCTGTTGGTGTCCACCGGTTCAAAATAACTGCGGCCCGATGCGGTCACTCTTGTTGGATCAACCGCGTAGGTATTCGTAAGCAACCGAACGATAGACGTTGCTCTTGCCACGCTCAAAGCCCAGTTGTCTTCAAATGTTTTGCGGATGGGAATGGAATCGGTATGGCCTTCTACCACCACGTTAATATCAGGACTGTTGTTTAATGCCTGCGCTAAAGTTGCCAGCGCCTGCTTGCCTTTTTCGTTTACCACCGCGCTGCCCGAAGGGAACAACAAACTTTCCTGCAGGCTCACGTACACACGGCCGTTCTTGGTGAACACGGTCAGTTCGTTAGAATTAAAGCCGGTCAGCGCATCGGCCATTTTCTTGCGCAGGTTTTCTACCGCCTCGCTTTGCTGTTGCAACAGCTTGCGCAAGTCAAGCAAACGTTGTTGTTCGGCTTCCAGTTGCTTTTGTGTAAGGTTGGCCTGGCCGCTTGCCTGCGAGTATTTTTTCAGCGCTTCGTCAATTTGCCCAATGAGGCGGGCATTGTCTTTTTGCAGGTTTTCAATCTGTCCTTTCAAACGAACGATTTCATCGGCTTGCTGCGTGCTTTGGCTCATCAGACTTTGTTCGCGACTTAAAGCTTCTTGATATTTTTTCTGCGAAACGCAGGATGAAAAACAAAGTACCAATGCGGAAAAGATGAGACTGTTGTAAACGAACTTCATCGGTAAGGGTTTTGTGCAAAGGTCTTAAAAATTATGCCATTGTGGTTAGTTGATTCGTTGATAAGTTGATTGGTTGAATAGTGAACGAGGCTTTTGCCAGTTAACAAGTCAACGAATCAACGAATCAACTAAATTGCTTCATGCACATCAATTTTGAATTTAAAGCAAGGCTCCGGGATATTGCTGCCGCAGAAAAAATACTCTTGCAGCAAAAGCCTTTGTTCGTTGGCGAAGATCACCAGACTGACACGTACTTCAACGTTGCAAACGGCCGTTTAAAATTGCGCGAAGGCACCATTGAACACGCCCTGATTTTTTACGAACGAACAAACACGGCCGCAGCTAAGCAATCGAACGTAATGCTTTACCAACATAAACCGGACGAGGCGCTGAAACAAATTCTTGCGCAATCACTCGGCGTTAAAGCCGTTGTGGACAAGCGGCGCAAAATCTATTTCATCAACAACGTAAAGTTTCATTTTGATAACGTCGAGGGCCTTGGCCAGTTTGTAGAAGTAGAGGCCATTGACAAAGACGGAAGCATTGGGCTGGACAAACTGAAAGAGCAATGCCTGCATTACCAAAACCTGTTGAACGTTACAGCCGATGATTTTATGGCCGGATCGTACAGCGACATGCTGCTGGCAAAAAAATCCTCACTCGCCTGACTGCCTTTTTTGTTGTCAAAAAACTTAAGGCACTGACTTTCCAATCCTTAAGCAATAGCCATTTTCTGGCATAGCTTTTTAAGTACTCTTTCAAAAGCAGGCTATGAAAAAAGAAAATAGATTTTCCGAACCGGAGTTGTCCAATGTAACGGTTGACGACCTGTTAAAAGAAGATACGCTGCAAGTGAACGGACATTATTTCCCCGAGGAAGACGATGACGACGACGATGATGACGCGGACACGGAAGATGATTTGGTCTTGGGCGATGACGACGAAGCCGAAGGCAATGAAGAAGAGTATGAAGTGGACATCGAGGATGATGATGCCGACCCTGAAGAAATAGACGATGATGACCTGGTGTTAGACACCGATGACGACCTTGATGAAGACGAAGATGATGACGACCTTTAATCAGTAGTCTATTCTTTTAAAAGGCTGCACCCACGGGTGCGGCTTTTTATTTTTGGCCCAATAACCGAAGCAAGCGCTCTGCGTCCCGCACGGCGTGTGCGCCAATGTCGTTGTTGAAATAAGCCCATACGTTGTGGCCTTCTCCTGCCCAGGTTAGAAACTTGCGGGCAAAGCTTTGCAGGGCTTCATCGCTGTAAGCAGAAGCATACAACTCGGCCGGCCCGTGAAAACGAACGTAAATGTTTTTCGCCGTCACCATTTCGGAATACGGAAAGAAATTGCCCGATTGTGAAATCACCAGGCCAATGTTGTACTTGGCCATCAGTGTTAAGCTCATCTCTTGGAGCCAGCTTTCGTGGCGCACTTCCATTACAAATTGATAGCGGCGATAACGCTCTTGCAACAAGGCATAAAAACGTTCGGTTGCATCGTGGTGAAAACGTAGGACGGCCGGTAATTGTATCAACACTGGCCCCATCTTTTTCTGCATCGTTTCAAATACAGAAAAGAAACGTTCAAGCGGCTCTTCTGGATCGTTCAGCTTTTTCATGTGCGTGAGGTAGCGGCTCATCTTGGGGCAGAAAAGAAAATCGTCCGGCACCTGCCCGGTCCATTTTTGCACCGTTTCTTCGGAAGGCAAACGGTAAAAGCTGCCGTTGATTTCAGTAGTGGAAAAGTGCTCGGCGTAAAAGGGCAGCCACTTTGTTGCCGACAAGCCCTGCGGGTAGAAAACAGCCTTCCAGTGTTTGTAACTCCAGCCCGATGTGCCAACGTGAATTCTTTCTTTCACAGTCTTAACAAAAAAAATTTCGGGCCATACAACGTCCGGCCTTTGCGCATCGTCAATAAAAATGAAAAACCCAATCAATGAAATTGCTCCCCCGTAAAAGGTCAACCGCAGTTTTGGTAGAAAACCAAAAGCCGCTACCGTCGCTGCTTTCCTGTTTGTTGATGGACGCCATTGGCAGCGCGGTTATTTTAATTCCCGTTGCCGGAGAGGTTATCTGGGCGCCCATTTCCGCCTTTCTTTACTGGCGAATGTTCGGTTTCCGCAAGGGTTTTTTGGGCGGCGTATTTTCCTTTGTGGAAGAGCTGATCCCCGGTCTTGATTTTATCCCTACGTTTACTATAAGCTGGGTGCTTCTTTATTTTAAACGCAACAAAGCAGCACTCTCCATCCGGCCCTTTATTCGGTGACAATTCGCCAATTTTAATTGCTTAGTTCACCAAAAAATGCGTCATCGGTCAGGCGCATTTTTTATTGGCAACGGAGAGAGTTAAGAGTTATGAATTAAGAGTTAGGAATTGAATTAACACACTTGCATTTATTTAATAACCCGTGCTTATTACGCTTCACGCACAACTCATAACTCATAACTCTTAATTCATAACCCTTAACTCCTGCTGCTCACTTCACTCTTACAAGAAGCATCCGGTTCAGTTCCTTTTGCCGCGTGGCGGGATTAAGAAAGGGAAGTTGCAACATCGTAATCTCGTAGTCGGCGTGCTGAATGGTTTGCAAAACCGGCAAGCCTTTTTGCTTGAGGTCGTTAAAGCCGTTGTTGTCGGTCATGATCCAAACCGGCGAAGGCTGATTGAGTACGGAGCCGGTAAATTCTTTTCGCAGTTCCGCCGTGTAAAAACAATAGGACGAACTATACACATTGGGCCAGAACCAAACCCGTTTCGCATCCACTTTTTCCTTCGTAGCAAAAGCCAGTTCGTTGCCTGCCTGGTAGCGCAAAAGCTGCGGGTAAAAATTGGTGTTGAGCAAATAAAAAAGTAGCAGCATCGTAACAACCGATGCACCAACAATTTTTTGCAAGCGGCTGCGCAGGCGAAGAAGAATAAAAACAGTGATTGCCAGCAAAAGCAAAAAGCCTCCAATTACCAAAACGTTTCTGGCGGGGAAGGCCCACACGTTAATTGCACCGGCCAACAGCAAAAGCAAAACGCAAAGAACTGCTTGCACAATCAGCAATGCTTTCCCATTTCTTCGCTTTTGTTCGTTCTCCAGTAAATAAAAAGCCGTAAGCACGGCCGCAGCCGGAAACATGATGTTGAGATAATGCGGCAGCTTAAAGCCCGAGAAGGTAATGAGCAAAGCCATCGTTGCAAACGTGGCCGTTGTCAGCCACTCCTGTCTGCGGGTAAAAAAGGTTTTTACGCGGTTGAAAAAAGCTACGAAAGAAAGAATGCTCCACGGCGCAAAGGCCCACAAAAACGAGTGAAAGAAAAAGAAGTAATCGTTCTTGGCGTCGGCGCCAAACGAATCGCCCTGGAAGCGTTCAAAGTTTTGTTTCCACAAAATAAACTGCACACCGGAGCGGCCGCCTTTGCCGCGAATGATTTTTTCGGGATGCAGATCGTACTGCAAGTAATAACAATAAACAACGGGTGAAATAAAAACACCAAACGCAAGAAAGAGAACAAGCAGTTGCCAATGATAAAAGCTTCGCCAGTCTTTTTTGTAAAGAATGTAAAACAAAGTGCCAATGGCTGGCGTGAGAACCGCAATGTGTCCTTTGGTGCAAAAGCCCAGCGCAAGACCCAATGCTGCACCGATGACATTCAGCAACTTTTTGGTGTTCACCCAATCTACCAACTGCCAGGTAGCAAAGGCCACGCAGGCTGTTAAGATGGCATCCATGCGGACATCGTTGTTGGCAAGCATGTAAGCAAAAGCCGAAGCCACAATGAGCGCAGACAGTCTTCCAACTTCAGCGTTGTACAAGGTTCTTCCCAAACGATAAGTGGAATACGTGCCGAGAACTGTAAACAAAAACGACGGAAGCTTGTAGGCAAAGCCCGTTACGCCAAACACCGAATAACTGAAAGCGGCCAGCCAGAAATGAAGGTGCGGTTTGTCGAGGTAATCTTTGCCGTTGTCAACAAGGCTTACGTAATCGCCGGTAAGGTACATGTGCAGGGCAATGTTGGCGTGGTGCGCCGAGTCGTTGTCCATTAGCGGCACAAACAAGCCGAGGATGTACACAACGGCCAGCAGGCCAAAGAACAAAGCGTATTGCGCACGGGAAAAAATCATTGCTGCACGAATGGTTTTGCGAAAGTAGGAGAGAAACCGTTGGTCGTTGATTGTTGGCCGTTGTTCGTTATCGCGGTATTTCGATCAACAATAAACGAACAACGGCCAACTGAACTACATTTCTCCTTTAAAGAAATTCAACTGCGTCAGAATGTTTCGAAGCACGGTCATGCGGGCTTCTTTCAGGTTGATGCTTTTGTCTTTTGTTTCCATGTTCAGCACAAAAAAATACGGGTGGCGGTTTTCTTCAATCCAACCCACAACCCAGGCCAGCGGCGTACCGTCGGCTTTGTAGCCCAAACCGGTTTTGTACGAAAGCATGTACTTCGGCTTGTCTTCAAACAGCATCGCTTTCTTCACCATCAGTTGATAGGTATTGAAGAAAGGAAGCTGGTTAAAATAAAGCCGCTTTACCACGCCCAGTTCTTCGTCGGGAGTAATTTTTAAACTGTTGTCCAGCCAAAACGTATCAATGGCCGATTTGATTTTTTTTGTGCCGTAAGAAAGCGAGTCAAGCCAATGTTGCATCGTGTCTTTGCCGATACGCCGTGCCACCTCCTGGAAGTAGGGAACGGCCGAAACGCGAAAGGCGCGGTACATGCTCAGGTCCTGGTTCCATTCGGGCACGTCGCGAACTTTGCCGTCCCATTTAATCACCATGCTGTCGTTGGTAATGATGCCGGTTTGCAGGCCAACAAGTGCATTAATAATTTTAAAGGTGGAAGCCGGAAGAAAGGCGCTGTCGCGATACCGCGCAAGATTGTAGATGGTGAATTGCCCGGTGCCGTTGTTAAACAGGGCAAAGCAGCCGTCGGACTTTTGCTCGTCGAAATATTTTTTTAACGAATTATCGGTTGTTACGTTGTTGGGCGAACAGGCCGCAAGTACAAAAGCAATCAGGCCAAAAAAAAGAAAGCGCATGAAGAAAAAAATTTTGCCGCAAAGCTAACCGCAGATTGCCGGGATTGAGAAAGGATTATCGGGATTTGCTACCTGGCTTGGGCAGCAGTCCTTTCGTCATTCAACTTACCATTCTCTATCATCCGTCATCTCTCATCTGTCATCTAACTCGTAATCATATGGCAATTGATCCGCCAGGTTTTTCCAACTCCAGTAACCCTGGTTTACCCAACTTTTTTGATCGGTAAAATAACCGTTGGCTTTTATCAAAATGCCGTCGCTTAAATCAACGTAAGAAATTTGCCGCGGCACGTCAAGCGGCAAGCCTTGTTGCTGCAGGTATCTTTTCTCCGGTGCTTTTTTGGTGTAGGTAATGCTGGCTTTTACCGGGAAATAGAGTTCGGCCGTTGCGGTCGTATCGTTGAAAAAATAATAAGCGGTATCGTACGGATTTTTCAGTGTGGCAAAGGGCTCGTATTTCGACGGCTTGTACAAGTCAACGGCAAAACCTTCCTGCGCCAAAGTGCTATCAAAATAGGAACGAAGGAAGTGAAGCCGCGAGCCTTGATAGGTTTCCTTTCGTTTTTGTTGCCACATCGCTTGTTGCACTGAATCGCCTTCCATTGGCAAAAACAAGCACTTGCCGCGATATGAATTCAGGGCCGTTTTAAAGAAGAAAACAAAGGAATCAAGTTCGTAGCGAAGGTTGTAGCCCAAAGTCCTGTTTTGAATTTGCAGCGGTTCGGTGGCCAATACTTTTAAGCGATCGTTTCGTTTGAAATACAAAAATTTTAATGCCTGCGGATTGAGCAGCGTGCAACTATCACCGTTTGGCGTGGCGCCAATGAAATGCTTCAGAAAAAAGTCGCCGTATTTTGCCCAGCCATCCGGCACTTCAGCCGTGTTCTTAATAATTACTTCACCCAATGTGTTGTCGCCTTTTTGCAATTCAAGATTGAAGGTCCGGTCTCCGGTAAGTTCAAGGTTAATGGTTTTGCTGGCGTAGCCGGTAAAGGTGACGTTGATTTCATAACCGCCTTTATCAAGCCGCAGGTGAAACGTTCCGTCTTTACCGGTCAACGTCCCCTTGGTGGTATTTTGCGCAAACACTGATGCGCCTTCGAGTGGCTGTTTTGTTTCGGCATCTACTACGGTTCCGCTGATAACGCCTTGCGCAAACGAAAACAAAAAGGCAAAGAAAAAGAGAAGAAGGAGGAGGATTGGTTTTTTCATAAGATGATCGCAAAGGTTTACAACGTTAAAAGGCCTTGTTTCATTGCCTGCTCGTATTGGGCGCAGGCTTTTTTTATCACGACGTCAAGCGGCGTAAAGCTAAAGTTTGGCAGTTCATTTCGCAAGGCGGTGTTGTCAAACGAGGTTTGGCTGTGCGCCACTTTCGCGGTTTCTTTTGAAAGCAAAGGCTTGCTGCCGGTGAGGATGGATTTTACTTTCTCCATCCGCCACGCTACTTCGCTCATAGCCGGGCCGGCATAGCGGTGCGGCGGTTTTTTACCAAAGCCCTTTGCCATTTCATTCAAAAGAGATTGAAAGCTGCGGTTTTCGGTGTTTACAATAAACCGTCTTTCGGTCATGTCGGAAAGCAATAATTGCACAGCAACTTCGGCAACATCTTCCACGCCCACAAAACCATTAACACCTTTGGTGTACCAGGGAAAGCCTTTGTAGGCATTTCTAAAAATGGCGCAACTGCTTTGGTGCCAGTTGCCGTAACCAAGAATGGTGCTCGGGTTGATGACGACACCTTCAAGGCCTTCGGCAAAGCCGCGCCAGGCGTGCATTTCGGCGCGGTGCTTGGTGACGGCGTAATGCGTGTTGTTCTTGTTCTCTTCCCAGGTTTTTTCTTCGGTAACGGTGGAGGCTTTTGTCGTGCGCCCCAACGCGGCCACCGAACTTACGTGCAGCAAACGCCGTACGCCGCTTTCCAGCGCAGCGTTCACCACGTTGGTCGTGCCGTCAACGTTTACGGCATACATTTCCTTGCGCTTGTCTTTTGTAAACGAAACAACCGCTGCGGAATGAATCACCGCATCAATTCCTTTCATCGCTTCGGCAAGCGATACCACGTCCAGCACATCGCCTTCTACCCATTCTACTTTCTCCCAAATCTTTTGATCAATAAAAAACGGAAGTTTTGACGAACGGCGGATGGCGCGGACTGCATGGCCCTTCTCTACTAAATTTTTAATGATGTATGAGCCGAGAAAACCCGTGCCGCCGGTAACGAGGATCATGTTGAATGGTTGATCAGTTGATTGGTAAAGCGAACGAACGAAAGTAGGATGAAACCTTTAACAAACCGGTCAACCAATCAACGAATAATCATAGTAGCCCTTTCCGCTTTTTTTACCAAGATGAGAAGCCTCTACTTTTTCTTTTTGCAAGTAAGACGGTTTTAACCGTTCGGGTTTGTTCAATTGTTCGTAGACCGAACAACTCACGGCGTAGTTTACGTCATTGCCAATAAGGTCCATGAGTTTGAACGGCCCCATCTTAAAACCAAGGCCTTCCAACAAACGGTCAACGGTGGCGTAATCGGCTTTGCCTTCTTCCACCAGCCGCAAGGCCTCAATGTAATAAGGCCTTGCCACGCGGTTTACAACAAAGCCCGGCGAATCTTTGCAAACCACCGGCATTTTGCCAAAAGCCTTTGTCAACTCAAGCAATCGTTGCATTGTTTCCGCTGATGTTCGTTCGCCTTTTACCACTTCCACCAATTTCATAACGGGAGCGGGATTGAAGAAGTGAAGGCCGGCAAAACGTTCGGGGTTTTTTATTTCTTTGGCCAAAGCCGAAATAGAAAGCGATGACGTGTTGGAAGCGAAGATGGTTTGTGGTGAATTGATGTCGGCCAGTTGATTAAACAAAGCAATTTTTATTTCTGGCTTTTCTACAATGGCTTCGATGATTACATCGGCTTTGCACTGTGTTGTGTCAGCCGTGAACTGAAGTTTAGAAAGAATGGCATCTTTCTTTTCCTCTGTCAGCTTTCCTTTGCCGACAAGCGCAGCTAAATCGCCGCGAAGTTTTTCTTCTGCCTTTTGCACCGCGGCTTCGGCCACATCAAACAAAACGGTATTGAATCCCGCTGCCGCAGAAACTTGTGCAATGCCGCTGCCCATGGTGCCGGCCCCGCAAACGCAAATGTTTTTCATGCGAAAATGTTGAGGCAAATGTAACGGGCAGCGCAAAACGAATTAACTTACCGATACCAAAATCGTTTTGTATGGCCGCCAACAGCTTTTATGCAACGCCCCGTTTAACCACCGTCAGTTTTGCCGTTGGTGTGTTGTTGTTTCTTCTGCCTTTTGCCGAAATCAAATGCAACGGCGCTTCGGTTGCGCACCTGAGTGGGTTGAACATGGTGACCGGATCTGCGCCGAAGGTGGGCGGTGATTTTGAAAACATGACGCAGGTTCTTGGGCAGTACGACAGCCCCGATACCAAAATAAACAGGAGAGAGGAGAAGGGAAAAGTATATGCGTTTGCGGTGATTGCCTTGCTTTTGGGAATTGGCGGACTTGCGGTTTCGCTTACCAAGAAAACGCCTTTTAACCAACTGGAATTGCTTTTGGGTGTGGCCGGCGCCGTTGCGTTAATCGTCCTGATGATCCAGGTAAAATCCGACGTAAGCAGTCAACTGAAGAGCGAAAATAACACGGACGTAAATGGCTTCTCCGGGATGATGAAAGTCTCGGTAGATTTTACCGTCTGGTTCTTTCTTTGTTTGCTAAGCTTTCTTGCCTCCGCCTTTTTCAGTTACAAGCAAAAAGAGCTTGTTGCCACAGGCGATCTGCCGCCGCAAGCCGCGCCGCAATTGGACCTTAAGAACCCCGGCGACCAATCGGAATTTCCGGCTGGTCCTTCGGGCGAAAGAGATTTAGGCTAAATTAACCAGTACAAAAAGCAGGGTAACGACAAGGGCAACTTTGAGTGCCGTTTTGAGCGAGTGTTGTGTAAACAATTCTTGCATGGATATTGGTTTAGACCCGCAAGATGAAAAAAGAAAGCCAAAACACAAAGCCGCTTAGACAATTTCGAAATTTTCTTCGCCAAAACGTCCCGCGAAAAAGCCGGTTGGTCAAAAAGAGTTGAAACGGCGGCAAAAGTATTTAGATATTTGTCTAAATAAGTTGACAGATGTTGGGTGAGGGATGACGGTGTTGTTCGTTGATTGTTGGACGTTGACCGACGAGACGAACAACGAACAATGGCCAACATTTCCTTCTGTCATCTGTCATCTTTCCTCTGTCGTCCATAAACATGAACCTTCTTTTCAAAGCCCTGAACGATGCCACGCGAAGAGAGATTCTCTCGCTGCTGAAAGACGGCGACAAAACTGCCGGCGAAATTGCCGACCGGTTTTCCATTTCCAAGCCGAGCATCTCGCATCACCTGGATTTGTTGAAGCAGGCCGGTTTGGTGGAAGCGGTGAAGCAGGGGCAATTTATTTACTACTCCTTAAACACAACGGTAGTGGATGAAATTGCGCAATGGTTCGTGCAGTTTAAAGCCAAAAAGAAATAAGCAACATGAAAAAGAATCTCCTCCCTTGGATCGTTGTTTTGGTTGCGCTTTTGCCCGCAGTTTATTTGCTCCTGATCTGGCCTTCGATGCCGCAAACGGTGCCGGTACATTTCGGTGCTGATATGAAACCCGACCGCCTTGGCGACAAAGATGAACTGTGGTTAACAACAGGCATTCTTGCCGTCGTTTCGATAGTCGTCTATTTCCTGCTCATCAACTTGCACCGCTTCGATCCCAAACGAAAAGATGCGGCGCAATCGGCCACCTTTCAAAAGCTGGCAGGGGGTACGGTAATATTTATTGCGGCCCTTAACTTTCTCATCCTGAACTCAGCAAAAGGCGGCACAACCATTCAAAGTTTTTTGTTTCCGTTACTGGGATTGATGTTTGCCTTTATCGGCAATTACATGAACCACATCAAGCCCAATTATTTTGCGGGCATTCGCCTGCCCTGGACGTTGAACAACGACGAAAACTGGCGGCGCACTCATCAACTCGGCGGCAAGCTTTGGTTTGCCGGTGGTTTGCTGATTGCGGTGGTGTGCTTGTTTTTAAAACCACCGGCTTCGTTCATCTTCTTTATTGTTGTTATCGTGGTGATGGTTTTCATCCCGGTCGTTTATTCTTACCGCTTGTATAAAAAAGGATTTTAGTTCACCGGGTTTAATTTGTAAAAAGTAGAGCAGCAGTAGAAACATTGGGCTACAGCAATAGCCTGTTTGCCGGAATGGAATGGATAGTAAGGAGATGCACTCGATAATATGGTATTAGGGTATTGCGATATTCCGATATTTTGATTGTGGCGAATAACAGAGTAACTCATTCACTCAATCACTCAATATCGCAATATCTTCTTCACCGGCTCGCCGTTCTGCCGTTAATTTCTGCCGTGATTTTATCAATCACGTATTCGGGCCGCACCACCATGCCGTTGCGCAGCGCTTTATCGCCGCCGCCAATGTAAAGACCGCCAAATACAATGTGCTTATTTTCGGTAAGTATGTAAGCCGGCGCGCCGGAAAGTCCCGGTCCGGTTATACTGTCTTTAAAAGACGTGAAGTAATGGAGTTGGTCGGGCCGCCTTGTTTCTGGCCGGAAAGGATAAAAGCAATAAGCTTCGCCCAACAGCGCGGTGCACGAAAAGGGCTGCTGCCGGTCGGTGAAGTAATCGTTGTAGCCCGCATTGCGCGGATAACCAAAAACCCAGATGGTCTTTGCCGTTTCGCAACGCACCCTTTCGCCAAAATATTTTTCTACGGAGTACACGGGATAGTTTTTGGCGTTCTTTATTTCAACAACAAAAACATCCGGGGCATCGTAATCATGAAAAGGCTGCGTGCTGCGTTTGATGTCGGCCACGGGCAAGGGCAGGTAATGAAGCCGGCTCGTGTCGTTCGACGTGCGGATGAACAAGGTGTCGGGAAAGTTGTCAATCTTCCGAAACTGAAAAGGGTCCCAGCCGGTGATGCAGTGCGCGGCGGTTACAAAAAACAACCGATGCTGGTAGCGGGCAAAAAAGCCTGTTGCCTGCATTTGACTGCCGGCCTTTTTTGCCTGAATGAGATAACTGTACTTGCTCAACGAGTCCGTAAGGTCTTGCGCGGAAACCGTAAAAAACAAAGCAAGAAAAAGCAGCGTAAAATTAATTCGCATAGGCCAGTGTTTTTTCGCAGCTTTCCGGTTTACGGGGTCTTTTGAATAGAAGATTGGAGCAGTCGGTTGACAGAGGGCAGCGTTAGTGGTTTTTCAAAAGAGAAGGCTAAATCAAAAGTAAAACAAATCTGCCACGAGGCTAAGCCGGGCAAGCCAGCCATTCCTTTAATGCAATTTTCAATCCAAGTCACGAAATAAAGAGAAGGCACAGGAAGTGTGGAAGAACAGAATCGGTTACGCAAGCTTACTCCGCATATTTGTATCCCACACCTCTTACCGAATGAAAATATTTAGGGTTGCGGCTGTCTTCTTCAAAATACTTGCGAAAGCTTAAAATGAAATTATCAATCGTTCTTGTGGTGGGATAAACATTATAGCCCCAAACCGATTGCAAAATTTTTTCCCGCGGCACTACTTCGTTTTTGTTTTCGACGAGCAGCTTTAAAAGCATCGCTTCCTTCTTGCTTAAATCTATTTTCTCGCCGCGAAGGGTAGTGGCCTGCTGCGCTTTAAAGTCAACCGTATTGCCGCCAAAACTGTAGGTTTCGCCTACGAATGATTTGTCCTGCAAACGCTTGGCCTTTTGAATGAGCTTTTGCACACGCAAAAGCAGTTCTTCCAAATTAAACGGCTTGGTCAAATAATCATCCGCACCCTTTTTTAAACCCGTTACTCTATCGGCGCTGCTGTCTTTTGCGCTCAGGATTAAAATGGGCACTTCGGTATTGGTTAAGCGAATGTTTTGTGTAACGCTGAGGCCGTCCATTTCGGGCAGCATAACATCCATGATGATGAGGTCAAAGTATTCGTTCTGCACGGCCTTCATGGCTTGCACGCCGTCAAAAGCCGATGTAATTTGATAGCCTTCCAGTTCAAGATTCAGCTTTAAACTTTCGTGCAGGTTCTCTTCGTCTTCCACCAACAAAATCGATGGTTTGTTCGGGTCAATCATATCATCCGTAAAATTGAACAATAAATTTACTGCCTGTTGGCAGATTGTCTTTCACCGTTATTTCGCCGCCGTGGTCTTCAGCAATTTTTTGGCAGATGTACAAACCCAAACCCGTGCCTTGCGTTTTGCGGGTTTGTTCGTTGCCAATGCGGTAAAATTTTTTAAACACGGCTTTCTTTTCTTCGTCCGGAATGCCTGTGCCTTCGTCCACCACTTCTAAGAAAACAGCGTTGTCGTTTTGTGCAAGATGCAAGTCAACGCGTTTATCCTTTGGCGAATATTTATTTGCGTTTTCCAGTAAATTGCTCAACAAGAGTTTCAGCAAGGTTGCATCTCCGTTAATAGTCACATCGTCTTGAATCAAAGCCTGGAGCAAACGTTCGGGATACCGTACTTCAAAAGCTTTCACTGCATCTTTCACCAGTTCCGAAAAATCCAATTCTTCTTTCGTAATGTGGTAAGCGTGGTCTTCCAGTTGTGAGGCAATGAGTATGTTGTTGATGAGTGTATCAAGCCGCAAGGTTTCCTGCAAGGTGGCCTGCAGCAGTTTCTTTTTCTTCTCTTCTTCCAGTTGGTGCTTTTGCAGGGTTTGCAGATTCAGGCGTGCCACTGCGATAGGCGTTTTTAATTCGTGCGTCACGGCCATCACAAAGTTTTGCTGTTGTTGCTGCAAGCGAAACTGCTGCCGCACCGAACGGTAAATAAACACGGCGCCAACGCAAATGAGCAAAAGAAAAGCGCTGCCCTCGCCAACGTATTTATATATGCCACGCTTTTCTGCTTCTTCGATGGCTTTTGTTTTTATTGCATAATCGGTTGAAGCCGTGGGTAAGTTTTTTTTTAGCAGCGTATGAATTTCACGGTTTTGTTGCAGCAAGGAAAAAGCCCACCAGGCAAAAGCTGCTATGATGTAAAGCAGCAGCACCCAATAAACAACGGTAGTGACGCGTAGCTTTTGTTTGGGAACCATCGCTAAGGCGTTTTCTTTTCGAGACGAAGGCCTACGTCCATGATGTTGGGCAAGGGATCGTCTCGCATGATTTGTTCCAGTGTAAAACTGTATTCGCCGGCCCGGTCAAAGCTGAATTTTTGCGGGTCCAGCACAAAGCCCACGCGGTGCTCAAACACATCGTCCATGCCCGAGCCCAGCCAGCCTTCCTTGTTGGCCAGCGGAAGTTCCAACACAAATTTGTGAACCGTATCGGCAGGGCCTTTTGCGTACAGGTTAACCCAAACGTTGTTGTACTTGTATTGGTTGTTGTGCCGAACAATAAAGTAAAGCTGGTACGGAACGGCCGTGTCTTTAATGGTGAAGGTAAACTCCGGTTTAAAATTGCTTTGCCACTGATGCTTTGGAACGGGAACTACTTTTTCGTACAGGTTAATGCGGTCGCAGGAAAAAAGGAATGCGCAAAGCGCAATTAGCAATAAACAATAAACGAAGCCGCGAAGCTTTTTGAAAACGATCATGGCGTAAAGCTAAAGAAAGGAAGACGGATGACGGATGACTGAAAAATTCTCTTCTGTCATCCGTCTTCTTTCATCTATCCTTACAGCACGTTCAATACTTGTTCCTTCGCTTTTTCCAACTCATCCTTCATCAGCACCACGCTTTTTTGAATGGTGGAGTCGTAAGCCTTGGCGCCGGTGGTGTTGATCTCTCTGCCAATTTCCTGTAAGATGAACGAAAGCTTTTTGCCTTTGCTTTCTTCGGGCTCTGCAAGAACCGACGTGAAATAATCGCAGTGATTTTTCAGTCGTACTTGCTCTTCGCTGATGTCAATTTTTTCAATGTAGTAAACCAATTCCTGTTCCAGGCGGTTGGCGTCATAGGCTTCCTTGCCCACGTATTCTTCCAACAGTTTTTTGACGCCGTCGCGAATCTTTTGTTTACGGTTAGGCTCCAGCCGCTCTACTTCTTTTTGTTGTTTTAAAATATTGGCAATGCGCAGTTCAAGATCAGCTTTCAACGATTTGCCTTCGTCGAGGCGGTGGTTGTTTAAGTCATCAACGGCGGCTTCAATCACAGCCGTAAACTGTTTCCATTCTTCGTCGGTAAGCGTTTCACTTGTTGGCGTAATGACTTCGGGAAGTTTGATGATGGTGCTTAAAAGCGAAGTCGCATCAAGGTTCAATTCCTGCGACAAAGCGGCCAGCGGTTTAAAATAAGCTTTAGCCAGATCGGTATTGATGGTAACCGGTTTGGCGTTGCCGGTTTCTTTTAGATTGATGGTGCAATCAACCGTTCCGCGTCCGAGCTTTTCGGACAGGATCTTCCGGATGTCGAATTCAAACGGTTTTAAAAAAGCCGGCATCTTCAACTGCAGGTCAAACTGTTTTCCGTTGAGTGATTTAATGTCCACTAAAAAGGTCTTGTCGCCTACGCTCCGTTCCGCTCTTCCAAAGCCGGTCATTGATTTTAGCATGTACAGATTTTTTTATTGAAGTGATAAATTTAGTCTTTTCAAAAAAGGTTTGCGTTTGTTCTTCCTGAACATTGACGATTGTTGGAGCCTTTACGTTGCGGCAAAGCCAATAAAAAAGCCTCGCTTGTGGCAAGGCTTAATATGTAGATGGGTTAGTAAGTAAGGGAAATTAAATTTCCCATCACAATATTAAAAAGATTTTTTGCGAACGAAAAAATTTTAGCGCAGTTTTTATTCACATTTTTTTGTTGCCGCTGTGAATTGAAACATGCTTTTGCGATGATGACAAACTAAAACTTGTGACTTCATTTTTTTAAACCGCTTTTTGGCGATCGCGGCAAACGCAGTTGTCATCAACGTTTGAAGCAAATGATTAAAACAGGAGAAGCCGCAAAAGCCGCAACAACGATGGCAGAAGTTTTAAACGACAACGTACACCTACCTTTGAAAAAATTTTTTGAATGCGCTTTGAAAAACCCGTTCCGTTAAGCGAAATCAGGAGCTTGATTAATGCCCGCATTGTTGGTAATGACGATGGTTCTGCAACCGGCATAAACGAGATTCACAAAGTAGAAGAAGGCGACCTGGTGTTTGTTGATCATCCGAAGTATTATCAAAAATGCATTCAGTCCGCGGCCACCTATATCATCATTAATAAGGAAACCGACTTCCCTTCGAACAAAGCTTTGCTCATCGTTGACGAACCTTTTGAAGCCTATCAAACTATTGTGCGTCATTACCGTCCTTTTGAGCCTTTACAAAAAGCAGTCAGCGATTCGGCCAGCATCGGCGAAGGCAGCATTGTAATGCCCGGCGCTGTTATCGGGCATCACGTGCAAATCGGGAAGAACACCGTCATTCATCCGGCTGTTGTCATCATGGATCATTGCATCATTGGCAACGATGTCATCATTCAAAGCGGAACGGTGATTGGCAGCGATGCTTTTTATTACAACAAGAAAACGAATCGTGATGTGCACTATAAAAAGATGCTGAGTTGTGGAAGAGTCGTGATTGAAGATGCCGTTGAGATTGGCGCCAACTGCACCATTGACCGCGGGGTAAGCGGCGATACGGTGATTGGCGCCGGAACAAAAATTGACAATCTTGTTCACATCGGTCACGATACGGTGGTTGGAAAAAATTGTTTGTTTGCTGCGCAGGTAGGCATTGCCGGCGCTACGGTGATTGAAGACGATGTAATTCTTTGGGGACAAGTTGGCGTAAGCAAAACACTCACCATTGGCAAAGGCGCCGAAGTGTACGCACAAAGCGGTGTGCCTGCGGGTTTGGAAGGCGGCAAAAAATATTTTGGTTCGCCGGCTGAAGATGCGATGCTGAAGAAGAAAGAACTTGTTTGGATAAAACGCATTCCCGCGCTTTGGGAAAAAGCGTTTGGGAAATGATGGCAGATGACGGATGACAGAACTTGGTCGAAGAACATCGAACGTCAAGCTTCGAACGCTGCCATCCGTCATCTGCCATCTGTCCGCTGTTGTTTTACCAATGCGTTTGCATTTAGTTTTGTTACTTGCTCGCCTTACGTGAAAGCCTGCGCCCGTTATATCAAAACCGTTTTAGGCCTTGCGCTGCTGCTGCTTGCAAGCAAGAGCTTCGCACAATACAAAGTAAAAGGACACGTATTGGACAGTTCCCGCATTTATCCCATTGAACTGGTAACGGTACACAGCACCGGCGGACAAACAGCCATGACGGATTCAACGGGCTTTTATTCCATCGGCGTAGCCGAAAAAGATTCCATCTGGTTTTCGTATTTGGGAAGGCCCACGCCAAAATATCCGGTTTTAAAAATTGCCGACATCACGCAGTTTGACATTGCGCTTCGCCTTAAATCTGATGTGATGCGAGAAGTAAAGATTCGTAACCGCAACTACAAAGAAGATTCAACGCAGAACCGAAAAGACTACGCAAAGGCTTTTAATTTTCACCGGCCTTCGCTCAGTACCATGACCTCTGTTACGTCGTCGGGTGTGGGTTTTGATTTGGATGAGATCATCCGGCTTTTCCAGTTTCGCAAAAACAAAAGCATGGAGCGTTTTCGCGAACGGCTGGAGCAAGAGGAACGTGACAAGTTCGTTGATCATCGTTTTACAAAAGGCCTGGTGAAACGTTTGACCGGCATTGAGAAAGACGATGAGCTTTCGGACTTCATGAAAAAATACCGGCCCACCTTTGCCTTTGCCGCCGGCACGTCGGATTACGATTTCCAGTTCTTCATCAAGATTGCTTACGAGGAATACAAAAAACAAAAGAGCTTTAAGCCGGCAATTCCTGCCGCACCAAAACCGTTTTAACGGAAAGCCGTAATTTGAACGCAAAAGATTTTCATGCGGTTGCTCCTTGTTTTTTCTCTCTTTCTTTTTTCCTGCCAATCTTATAAAGCGCTTCATCGCGATGCAATTGTGGTAGATACGCACAACGATGTGCTTTCCTCCGCCACGATGAAAGGCTTAAATATTGAAAACGATTTAACCGGCAAAACGCATTCGGACATAGCCCGCTTTAAAAAAGGCGGCGTGGACGTTCAGGTTTTTTCCATCTTTTGCGACGAACGTTTTGGTAAAGACACGGCCTTCAAATTTGCTAACATCGAAATTGATTCGCTGTACGCGATTGTTGGAAGAAACGGCGACAAACTGATGATGGTTGCAACGCCTGCGCAATTACAAGAAGCTGTGGCGCAAAAAAAGCTTGCCTGCATGATGGGTGTAGAAGGCGGTCACATGATGGAAGATAGACTTTCAAACCTCGATAGCTTTTACAAGCGTGGTGTTTGCTACATGACGCTGACCTGGAACAATTCAACAGCGTGGGCTACATCGGCCCTGGACGAAACGAGAAAGAAAGACTCGCTGCCGCACAAAGGCCTTACGGATTTTGGTAAACAAGTGGTGCGCCGCATGAACGAACTGGGAATGATGGTGGACCTTTCGCACGTAGGCGAGCAAACGTTTTGGGACGCTATCAACACCACGTCAAAACCCGTCATTGTTTCGCACAGTTGCGCCTATGCGTTGAACCCTGTTTTTCGAAATTTAAAAGACGAGCAAATAAAAGCCGTTGGGAAAAACGGCGGCGTCATTCACCTAAATTTTTATTCGGGCTTTGTTGACAGCAATTACAACAAAAACAAAGCGGCTTTTTTGGCAAGGCACCGCAGTGAAGTGGACTCGCTCCGAAAACAGAAATGGGCCGGTTACGAAATTGAAGAAGGAATGGCCAAGAAATATCCGCAGGAAGTAGATGCATACCGTCCTTCACTTTCACAACTGCTCGACCATCTTGATTACATCGTAAAACTGGCCGGCGTAGATCACGTGGGTTTGGGTTCTGATTTCGACGGCATTGAATCGGCGCCAAAGCCACTTGACGATGTGACGGCGTATCCACTCATCACGAAAGCGCTTTTAAAAAGAGGTTATAGCAAAGCAGACGTAAAGAAAATTCTGGGCGAAAACTTTATCCGTGTTTTTAAAGCGAACATGATGACGGGGAATAGATGACAGATGACAGGGTTGATTGTTGATCGTTGATCATTGGCCGAAGAGCCGAACAACGACCAACGGCCAACGATCAACGTTTTTCACGCCGTCATCCACCATCCGTCATCTGTCATCCGATTTCCTTATTTTGGTCGCATGAGCCATTCACCAAACAATCCTTTTCACAGCGAGTTAAAAAAAGAATTTCAGCTTGAGCGGATGATCCTTTTCAGCGACGCCGTTTTTGCCATTGCCATTACGCTGCTGGCCATCGAAATCAAAGTGCCTGAAGTGGCGAAGCAAATCGTAAACGATCACGTCCTTCTTGAAAGGCTGGATGAACTGCTGCCCAAATTCATCGGCTTCCTTGTTTCGTTTTTTGTGATTGCCGTTTATTGGGTGGCGCATCACCGCATGTTTGGTTTTGTGGTTAATTACAACAACCGTCTTCTTTGGCTTAATCTTATTTTTCTTTTGGCCGTTGTGCTCATGCCTTTTTCATCGGGCTTTTACAGCGAGTACATCGTCCGCCGCCTGAAGCTGCCAATGATTGTGTACGTGTGCAACATTGTGTTTCTGGCCACCATGAGTTTGGTGATTTGGGAATACATCGCTTCTCCACGGCGCGGCTTGTCGGAAGGCATTACACCGCTCATGAAAAAATATTTTCGCTTTCGTGCCTTGGTGCCTTGCATTGCCTTTTTGCTCTTGGGCACTTTGTATGTTTTTGTTGATCCTGCCGTTGCCATCTGGCTTCCTTTGTTAATACCGCTTATAATGCGCCTGCTGAAACGCTTTTATTTTAAACCACAACTCACCAAAGCATGAAAAAGTTTTTCTTCCTGTTTGTTGCGCATTGCTTCTTGCTGATCGCTTCGGCACAGCCCTCGTTTGTAAAAGACAGTCTTGATGCGTACGTGCAAAAAGCGTTGAGCGGCTGGCAGATTCCCGGCGTAGCTGTTTGCGTAATAAAGGACGGGAAGATTGACGTGATGAAAGCTTACGGCGTAAGTGAATGGGGCACAAACAAAAAAGTTGACGAGAATACTTTGTTCGGCATCGGCTCAAACACGAAAGCATTTACGGCAACGGCGCTTGCCTTACTTGACGCAGAAAAAAAATTATCGCTCGACGATAAAGTGCAAAAATGGTTGCCCGATTTTAAACTCTACGATCCCTGGGTAACAAAGGAAGCCACCGTTCGCGATTTGCTTTGCCACCGTTTGGGCTTCGAAACTTTCCAGGGCGATTTCATGTACTTCGATTCGGATTTAAGCAAAGAAGAAGTGCGGCAAAAATTTGGGATGGTGAAACCGCTTTACAGTTTTCGCAGCCGCTGGGGTTATACCAACGCAGCCTTTTTAACCGCCGGCGAAATCATCCCGAAAGTAACGGGCAAGCCCTGGAACGAGTTTTTGCGCGAACGCATTTTTCTTCCGCTCGGCATGAGCCGTACTGTGGCAACCGACGACGGCGTGGATTCATCGGCCAACGTTTCAAAAGCACACACGGTCGTTGCGGGCTCAATTAAAACAATCCCGTACGGGCGGCTGAACAACATGGCGCCGGCTGGTGCTATTTATTCAAGCGTGATGGATTTAAGCAAATGGGTGCTGATGCAATTGAACGGCGGAAAGCTGAACGACAAAGAAATCGTTCCCGCCAGCGCTATTTCGCAAACGCGAACGCCGCAATCCATTTTGGGCAACGGCGGTCACCCGTTCAACAAATCGCATTTTGCTTTGTACGGCCTCGGTTGGTTTTTGCAGGAATACGCCGGACGAAAAATTGTTTCGCACACCGGCGGTGTAAACGGTTTTGTTACCAGCATTTGCCTCGTGCCCGAAGAAAAATTGGGCATTGTAGTATTGACAAACACCGACGACAATAATTTCTTCGAAGCCTTGCGCTACGAAATCATGGACTCATACCTCGGCTTGCCTTATCGCAATTACAGCGATCTGTCGTTACAACAGCAAAAGGCTTCGAACAAAGAAGAAGCGGAATGGCTGCAAAAGAAAAGAGACACGGTGGCCATGAAGTTGAAGACGGATGTTCCGCTTTCCGCATTGGTTGGAACGTATCGTCACCCGGTTTACGGCACGATGAATGTGTCGTTAAAAGACGGAAAAGCCATCGCCACGTTTGAACATCACAAAGGCCGTTTCGCTACGGTAGAACCGTTGGGCGGCAATCGTTATTTGGCGCAGTTCAACGATCCGCTTTACGGCAACAAAGTGTGGCCGTTTGTAATTGAAAACGGAAAAGTAAAATCAGTAAGGGTCACGGTGGCGGATTTTGTGGAGTTCACGCCGTATGAATTTGTAAAAGAAAAATAGCCGCGGTAATTTTTAATTTTGGTGAAAGCAAATTTTATGAGTGAAACGGAAGCAAGAGCGTTGCGAAATGAAATAAAAAAATACGTTGACGCTGCGGACGAACGCATGCTGCGCATTGTGTTTAGCATGTTGGAAGCCGATGCGGAAAAAGATTGGTGGGACGATTTGCCGGAAGAAGTGAAAGCTTCAATAGACGAGGGCATTAAAGACATTGAGGAAGGCCGCTTTATCACACACGAAGAGTTTATGAAACGGCACAACCGATGATGCCAGCCATAATTTGGCCGCAACGATCAATGCAAGAGTACGACAATACAGCAGGCCATCTGTTGGCAACGTTTGGCGAGCAATCCGTTGAAAGGTTTCGCGCAAGATTATTGAACAAGCTGCACCTGATTCAAACAAATCCTGCCCTTTATCCGCGTTCGGCCAGGCGGGACGTTCGCAAAGCGGTTATCCACAGGCGGCTAATTATTTTTTATACATATAGACCTCGTTTAAACCGAATTGAAATCATCTCCCTTTGGGATACAAGACGAAAGAGATAAAATGGATCAACTAACCCTCGGCATCGGCACAAGACTGCAACACACCCAACACGGCCCCGGCGTTATCGTGGGCATTCGGTACGCAACCTATCTCATCTCCTTTATTTATCACGGCATTAAAGAAGTTGACAAGAACGATTCTTCGCTGGAAGAAATCATTCCCGAAAACGTTTCGGAAGAGCTTGAAACGCATTCCGACGTTGAAAAAAGCTTGTTGAAAATTTTGCGTCTTTGGGGCGGCATAACCGAAGTGGTTCCGCTTGGCGAAAGATGGCAAAAGGGGCTGATGATTTTGCAGCCTGCCGATAAAACACTCAAACCAAAAGAACTGCCCATCGAAGATTTCTTTCACAAGATTGTAATGCTTCGCGACCGGCTAAGAGTAATGGAGCAGCAGATTAACGCACACAAAAACCTAAGCGACGAAGACAAGGTAAATCTTCAGCAATACATCACCCGCATCTACGGTTCGCTTACCACCTTCAATGTTTTGTTCAAAAACAAAGAACAATGGTTTGTGGGCGATAAAGGGAATTAAGGTTTGTGGTTTCTAGTTATCGTGTTGTGTAAGATGCATTCCTGATTTAACCCGTCAAAAGTGTAGGCTTCTTCAATCTGCCACGCCAACCACAACCTACAACTACAAATCACAAACTAAAGTTTGCTTACAACGGAATCATTACTTCCAGCCGGGTGCCTTGTGCGGGTTGCGAATAAATAACGGCCTTGCCACCAAGCGCTTCTACCCGGTTAACAATGTTGTTCAATCCTAAACCTTTTTTTGCTTCCGAGAGGTTGAAGCCTTTTCCGTTGTCCTTAACCTTCAATCTTATCTCGTTTTCGGTTAACGCAATCAACAGGTCCACACGGGTTGCTTTTGCGTGTTTGATAACGTTGTTCAATTGCTCTTGCGCTACGCGGTAAAGAGCAAGTTTTTGCTGGTTGTTGGTGCGCTCGTCTAAGTCCGGAGGTACGGAAAGATGAATGGAAAAATCTTTTGTCAATTGGATGTTTTCTACCATGTCTTCCAGCGTGCCGGACAAACCCGTACCGAACCGGTAGCTTACGGCCAGGCTGTGGGAAAGGTGACGAATTTCCTGGATGGCTGTGTTCAGCAGGTCAATTGCCTTTGGCAGGGTTATTTCCTCCATCGGCTGATCCGAAGCCAGAATGGTAAGATACATGCGCACAACGGAAAGAATTTGGTTCACGTTATCGTGTAACTCCAATCCGAGTTTCGCTTTTTCTTTTTCTTCGGCTTCAATCATGGCCTGCATCAACTTTTTTTGCCCGGCAATTTCTTGTTTTGCCAATTCGTTTTCCAGCCGCTTCACCGCCGACAGGTCAATGGCCATTCCCAGCAAACATTCCTCACCGGCATAACGAATGGCGACGCCGGTGAAAAAATACGGAATGCGCCGGCCGTCTTTGGTTATCAGGTAAGCTTCTGTTTGTGCCGAGCCGGTTCCAAATATTTTTTCGATGGCGTGAAAGATGCCATAGATATCATCGCTTTCAAAAAAGTCGAGCGGCGTCATGCCGGCAATTTCTTCCGTTGTATATCCTGAAATCTCTTCAAGTTGTTTGTTCCAGCGCAGTTGCTTGCCGTCTTTTCGAATCAGGTAAAACAAACCGGGCAGGCTGTTGATGATGCTGTCGGAAAGCGCAATTTCTTTTTCCAATTGGGTTTGTATTTCCATGCGCCCGGTAATGTCGTGTACCGTGCTTACCAATTGTGTGCAAACGCCTTCTTCGTTGCAAACCGGCGTCACGTTTACAACGCCGTGTTTCCTGCCGCTGGGATACTCCGTAACTTCTTCCCACGTTACCGGCTTTTTTGTTTGCACAACTTCGGCGTATTTCTGCAGAACAAGGTGAAGGGAAGGGTGTGGAATAACTTCCTGAACGGTTTTGCCAACGACATTTTCGCGCAGGCCGGTGACTTTGTAAAAAGCCTTGTTTGCCGAAGCAAAACGATACAAGCTCCCTTCTTCAATCGTCAGCAAAAAAATAACATCGGATGTGCTGTTGTAAATGAGCGTTAATTCCTGTTGACTGACCTTCACCGCTTCTTCGGCTTTTTTTCGTTCCGATACATCCCGCACAATGGCCATTACACGGCCGTTTTTCATTTTTTGCGCTGTTACTTCAACGGCAATTGGTTTTCCGTTTGCGTCAATCATTGTGCGTTCAAGAGAAGTTCGCTGGCCGCTCTCCAGTTCGCGGCGCATAATGGGACGACGGGCCAATTCTTCTTTGCTGTAGAAATCCTCTATTCGCATGTTGAGCAAATCTTCTTTTGAATAGGCCAACAGCGACCGGCCTCTTTCGTTTACATCAAGCATGCGGCCGTCAAGCGAGTTGATGAAGATGGCGTCGGATGCCTGGTTAAACAGGTCGTAATATTTTTCTTCGCTCTCGCGAAGTGCTTTCTCGGCCTGCTTGCGCTTGGTAATTTCTACGTCCATGCAAACAAACCAGGGCTTGTCGTCGAAAGAAGGAATGGGCACAAGTGTAGAGATGCAGCAGCCTTCGCTGCCGTCGCGGTAATGAAAGTTCCATTCCTCCGGCCCGTACGATTCACCTGTTTCGGAAAGCCGGCAAATCTTGTTTCGCCAGAAGTTTTGATCTTCGGGCATGATGATTAATTCATCAACGGTACGGCCTACTGCTTCTTCGGCGCTCCAGCCAAAAATGCGTTCCGATGCACGGTTCCAAAAAAGCACCTCGCCTTTGCTGTTGTACCACTGAACCGCCACATTGGGCGTGTTTTGCAAACAGGCCAGCAGTTGTTCGCGGTTTTGCGCCAATTCTTTTTCGGTGCGGTAGCGGCGCAGGCTTAACAGCACCGCTTTGTGCAGGTAAGTTTGCGTTAGGTGGTTTAAAAGAACGCTGTCGTCGGCGCCGGCTTCAAGGGCCAGCAGGCAAAGTTCTTCGTCTTGCTGGTCGCTAACGATGATGATGTTTGAATGCGGAAACAAATGACACACACCGATGAAATGGCGGAGGTGCTGGACAGACGTAAGGTTGGAATGAAAGAGAATGAGTTGCGGCGCATGGGGCAGGTCGGCTCGGGTTATTTGAGCAAGCAATTGTGCTTCTATTGGTCTTTCGGATAACGGCGCCAACAAAGATTGATGCGTCGAAAGCAGCGGCTCCAGTGCGGGGTCAGCCTCAATAATCAACAAACGGTTTAGTTTTTTCACTGTGCCTTTTTTTCTGAATCAGAACCGGTCGAATATACAGCGATGCCTGCAAAGCAGGTAAAGTAATTCCGCACAAAACGCATAAGAAAAATACATCAATTCTGATACCGAAAACAGATCTGCGACTCCCCTTTCTGAATGACAAAAGCGTTGGGTCTTTCCAAACAATGCACCGCTTTTGGTTAAGTTGCCTGATAAACTAAACTGTGGAAACGTGAAGGTCTGTTTTCAACAAGACAAATGTTTCGGGGCTTGTGGAGCAATCGAAGAATGCTTGCAGCGTCTTTCTTAACCTGCGTCTCATTTCTTCTCGCTCGACAGTGGATACTTTAACCCGCCGTAGCCCATCATGTCCATCTTTACGCTGCCCACGATGATGGGGCTTTCAATGCGCAGCGGAATGTGGTTCGGGTCGTCGCTCACCCACACGGTCATTTTTTCGCCGCCTTCAAAAATGCTTCCCTTCACTAGCAGCGGTTTAAACTTAATGGCCCTGAATTTTCCAAACTTTGTTTTCACGTCTTCCTTGCCGAGATAACGGATGTACATGTCGTAAATCTCGTTGTCTAAAAACATCTTGAAGGGAATTTTATCGTCTTTTTGAAAGCGGTCGAAGTTGATGTTGCGGGCACAATACACAGCACTGATGACGTCCTGAATGCAGTCGGGCATTTTAAACACGCCTTTGTCGGTAACGGCGGTTTTTGCCGATTGATTGAAGGTGATGTTCTCGTAATGCTTGTGACCGTTCTCGTTAATGTTGCGCACAAACTTCAGCGGTTCCATCGTAGCGGTATCAATGTAACTTTCGTAGCGGTCACGCACTTTGTAAATCCAATCGTATTTGTCGTTGGTCTTTCCTTCGGCCACAATGTGAAAAGCCGGCTTGCCGTTCAATCGTTCCACCGTATTGGTAAAGGTGGCTTCGCCGGCTTTGATGTACACGCCGGCCACGGTATAAAATACATCGTACAAAACGGTTTCGTTGTGTTGCGTGGTTACGTTTCTTGCGCCGCAAATTTCAACGGGCGGGCCGGATTGTTTCGGCTTCATGCCGCCAAACAGAAGCAGTGCAATAAAAGAAAGAAGTTTAGTCTTCGCCATTTTTCGAAAGCAGTTTTACGTTCAACAAAAATAAGGTGCCGGCTATCGCGGGGATGACCAGGTTCAGCGTCCAAACCGTTACCGATGTCAATCCAATGCCCAAACTGTTGGCGCTAAAAAGTCCCATCAGCTTTAAGCTCACTTCGCCCCGCAAGCCTACTTCAAGCAAAGCAATGGAGGGAATGACAGCCAACGCCAAAAACACCACGCTCATAACGGACATGATGGAAGACACGGAAACGTTCACACCAAAAAAATGAAACAGGATGATGTACTGCAACATAAACACACCGTAGCGTAAAGACGAAAGAAAAAGAATTTTTGATAAGAAAGCGGCGTTAAAATTTTTCAGGGCTTCTACCAAATACAAATAATGATGGCTGCTTAACCAGCGGCTGAAGAATGAAACAACGGCGCCGACATTGTAATAAAAAAAAGCGGCGCAGGTAAGCACAAACAACAAACCGTACAGCACAAACTGAAACCAAATAACCAGTTGCGGGTATGCCTGCAGCAATTCTTTTTTTAAAACGATCAAACCGATAACGCCAAAGATCATTGTGGTAAGCAACTGCGCAAGGCCGCCTACCACAGCCAATGAAATGGTTTTGAGCCGCCCGCCTTGGGGCTGATAAACCATGCGGCCAATGTATTCGCCCACACGGTTGGGCAAGGCCACGGAAAACGACACACCGGATAACACAGCCTTGTAAGCCGTAAAAAATTTTACGGGCTTTACCGAACCAACCAGCAATTTCCATTTCCACGATTCAAAACCCCAATTGACAAAAATGAGCGCAACGGCCAGCCCTAAATAAAAAGCCTTCACCGATGCGAACGACTCTTTGATTTCGGCCCAGGACTTTGCGAGGTGCGGCTGCTGGCGAATCTGTTGAAAGATTGAAACCGACAATCCAACGAATAGCAGGGGACCCAAAAAGTAGTTGAGGAATATTTTGATAGTTTTGTTGCGAAGCATTACCGGTAAAAATAACCACTCCGTGCAAAAACCACTCACCATATTAGGCATTGACCCCGGCACGCTCATTATGGGTTACAGCGTGATTGAAGTTTTGGGCGATGCCATCACCATTCGCGAGATGGATGTGCTGAAACTCTCCAGCAGCAAAGACAATTATTACCGCCTTCAAAAAATTCACCAGAAGGTTACGCTCCTCGTCGAAAATTTCATCCCCGATGAATTTGCCATTGAAGCGCCGTTTTTTGGCAAGAACGTGCAAAGCATGTTGAAGCTTGGCCGGGCACAAGGCGTGGCCATTGCCGCCGCCATGAACAAAGGAATTCCTGTAACAGAATACTCGCCAAAAAAAGTAAAGCAATCCATTACGGGTAACGGCAACGCCGACAAAGAGCAGGTGTGGAAGATGCTGCAACGCATCACCGGCCTGCCCGAAAAGCCGCAATACTTTGATGCGACGGACGCACTGGCCGTAGCCGTGTGCCACCACTTTGGCAGCAAGATGACGTTTCGCGATGAAGAAAAGAAATCAACGGGCACAAAAAAAGCTCCCAAGCAAAGCTGGGAGCAATTCGTTTTAAGCAATCCAACGCGGATTAAGATTTAGTCGTTGGTTTGCGGGCTGGTGATTTTGTTACCGACTTCGTTTTTGTTTTTCCTTTGCTTGATTTGGTTTTTGTTTTTATTTCTTTAGGAACAGTAGTGGTTGTGTAAGTCGTGTCTCCCGATACTCCTTCAATTCTTGTTTCTCCTTCTTCAAGAAAAGTTTCACCCTTTCGCGCAATTTGCCCAAACTCACCGCCGTACCATCCGGCCGCTTTCGGAATAAAAAGAATTTTGCTAAACTGCATTTGATACATTGCCGTGTCAACCGAAAATTGGATCACGCCGTTCATTGTTTTGTAGCCAAGTTTTTGCAGCATGGCTTCGTCTTTATCCGAACCCGCCGCTGTATCTATTGTGTAAGAAAGAAGACGGGCTTTCTTCCAGTCAATGTTTTTGGCTTTGCCTTTTTCTACGGCCCGCTGAAAATTTTTGCCAAAGCTCTTGGTCATTTCCGCCGCCACTTCGGGTTTCGACATCGTCGCTAATTGCGCTTGAATGAGGCTGTCCATGTTTATGTTCTTGTCTCCGCTGCCCATCGCGATTTGGTTTCGCACTTCGTCCGACATCATGATGCTCTTGACCAGTTCCATCAGTTGCTGCGGGCTGGGATAAAGGGCTACAAAGCCCTTTTCATCGTTAGCGGGCAGCGTGGCAAAAAGCTTTCGCACCATCGTGTCGGGATTGCTTATTTGTGCGTGCAAAACAACAAAACCAAACGAAGCAAACAGGACGAAGGCAAAACGTTTTAAGAACATTATTTTGGTTTTAAGAGTGAGTATCTTTCTTTTTGGTCTTTGAATTTGAAGGAAGTGTCAGTGAAGGTTGCTCAATATTCCTAGGTCTTTCAGCTTTACGAACGATTTCTTTTATCTCTCCACTAAACCACCCGCCTGCTTGCGGCACGTTTACAAATTTCGCAAACGTCATTCGATAGTTTACCTTGTTGGAACGAAAATCAACAATTCCCTTCATCGTCTTCATTCCCGCTTGCAGAAGAGATTTGACCTCCGTGTCGGATTTATCGAGAGTGGAATCCAAACTAATAGAAATTAATTCAGCTTCTTGCCACTTTACCCCTTTCTTTTCGCCTTTTTCAATAAACTCGTGGTATAGCTGCGAATATTTTTTTGAAAGTTCTGCCTCTACTTGTGGGGCTGTTACTTGGTTCATTTGAACTTCGATGAGGCTGTCAATATTTATACTGCTGGTTTTCTCATTTGAAGCTAATGCTCCTTTCATTTCGTTTGATTTAAAGGCGTCTTCAATTAGTGGTCGCATAATATACGCAAATTGTTGCCCGTTCGGATACAAAGCGATAAAGGCTTTTTCATCTTGCTGCTTTAAGGATGAGAATAATTTATGAATGAGAGTATCAATGCTTTTTTCCTGTGCATTCAATAATGTTGAGGCAAAGCAAACAAGAATTACTAAAGCTAAAATTTTGGTGTATTTCACTGGGTTAACTTATTTTAATTGAGATAAGATTTTTTCCTGCACCTTCTTTAAGTCATCGTCGCTTGCTTTGGGTTTGGGTTGCGTAAAGTTTAAATCGTTGGATGAATTAATCGGGATGAGATGCACGTGTGCGTGAGGAACTTCGAGGCCGATAACGGAGATGCCGCAACGGTTGCAACGAAAGGCTTTTTCAATCGCCTTTGCAACGGGCTTTGCAAACACCAACAGTTCTGATAAGTACTCATCGCCCAAATCAAAAAGATTGTCCACTTCGGTTTTGGGCACAACAAGCGTATGGCCTTCACGAAGCGGAAACACGTCGAGAAAGGCGTAGAATTTATCGCTTTCGGCTATTTTGTACGAAGGAATTTCGCCGTTGATGATTTTGGAAAAAAGCGTCATGGATGATTGGTTGACTGGTTGATTTGTTGATTGGTTGGCTGGTAAATCGGTAGTTGGTCTGTTGCGTAAAATGAGGCGAAGATTTGGAGGAGGAATGAATCAATCAACCAATCAACCAGTCAACTTGCTAAACTGTGATCTCTTCCACTTTAAATTTCAGCAAGCCTGCGGGCACGGTCACTTCGGCCACGTCGCCCACAACTTTGCCCAAAAGTCCTCTGCCAATGGGTGAGGTCACAGAAATCTTTCCGGCTTTGAGGTCGGCTTCTTTTTCCGAAACAATTTGATAGGTCACTACCTTTTTTGTACCAAGGTTGGTGAGCTTTACTTTGGTGAGAATGGAAACCTTGCTCGTGTCCACAGAGGCTTGGTCAATGATGCGGGCCTGGGATACCTGGCCTTCCAATTGTGCAATCTTGGCTTCCAAAATTCCTTGTGCTTCCTTGGCGGCATCGTACTCGGCGTTTTCCTTCAGGTCGCCTTTTTCACGGGCTTCGGCAATAGCCCGCGCCGCTGCCGGACGCTCAACGCCTTTCTTGTACTGCAGTTCGGCCTTCATGGCTTCCAACGTCTCCTTTGTCACGTACTGTATCATACTGAACGGGTTTAGATAGAAATGAAAAAAATAGCAACGCCCCTTTTTGAGGCGTTGCCAGTAAAGCAAATATAAAAGAAAAACTTATCGCTCCGCCAAGCCCAGTTTTTCCAAAAGTACGGCGGCCATGCGCCGGTAGGCCTCTGCGCTGTAGCCCGCAATGTGCGGTGTGACGACGACATTGGGCTGCGATGTCAGGAAAGCCAATTGCTCTTTTTCTGTTTCGTTGTACGAAGAAAGCTTTTCGTTTTCCAACACGTCGAGACCCGCGCCGGCGATTGTTTTATTCTTCAACGCATTGATGACGGCTGCTGTGTCTGTAACGGCGCCGCGGCAAGTGGTGAGAAAGAAAGGTTGTTTTTTAAAACGGTTGAAAAATTCGTCGTTCGCGAAATGATAGGTTTCATCGGTAAGCGGAATGTGAAGGCTAACGACATCGGCGCTTTCGAAAATTTCTTCAAGGCTTGCTTCTTTTACGTAACCTTGACTAAACCCTTTTTTGTATTTGTCGCAGGCCAAAACGGTTACATCAAAGCCGGCAAGCCGTTTGGCAAATTGCGAACCCGTATTGCCGTAACCGATGATGCCCACGGTTTTTCCACTGAGTTCAAGGCCGCGGTTTTCGGCGCGAAGCCACTTGCCTTCTTTTACTTCGTTAAATGACCGCGAGATGTTGTTCATAAGGTTCAGCAGCAAACCCAAGGCATGTTCGGCCACGGCGTTGCGGTTGCCTTCGGGTGTACTGATGAGGCGAATGCCTCTTTGTTCGGCGTACGTTTCATCAATCAATTCCATGCCGCTGCCCAGGCGTCCAATCCATTTAAGCGAAGTAGCGGCATCGAGCAGGGCTTTATCAATTTTTGTTCGCGTGGTCAGTACAAGGCCGTCCACATCAGCGATGATGGTTTTTAATTCATCGTAGGTGATGGCCGGACGATAAGCCACGTCGTAACCGTGACGCATGAAGGTTTCAAGGAGGATTTCGTGAACGGGAGCGGCGATGATGATTTTCATGTTTATTAGATGACTGATGACAGATGGCAGATGACGGCGTTGAAAATGTTGGCCGTTGGCCGAGAGAACGTTAGATAGCGGCCAACGAACAACGGCAAACTACTGCCATCCGTCATCTGCCATCTGTCATCTTGTAGCTTAATAGAGCAAAATCTTCGATGCTTAGTTGCTCGGCGCGTTTGTCAAATATTTTTTCCTGCAAAACTTCGGAAGTAAACAAGCTTTTGCAGGCGTTGCGCAGGGTTTTTCGCCGTTGGTTGAAAGCTGTTTTTACCAAATTAAAAAAGAACCTTCTGCTTTTGATGTCCAGCCTCTCTTTTCTTGGCGTAAGCCGAATGACACCGCTTTTGACTTTGGGCGGCGGATTGAAACTGTTCTCGCTCACGTCGAATAAATATTCAACGTTGTAAAAAGCCTGCACCAAAACCGACGTAACGCCGTACACTTTGTTGCCTTCTTTTGCCGCCACACGCTGCGCCACTTCTTTTTGAAACATGCCCACAACACAAGGCACATCTTCGTGCCATTCTAATATTTTAAAAAGAATTTGGGTAGAGATGTTGTACGGAAAATTGCCAACCACCGTAAAGGCTTCAGCAAAAGGCTTGTCAATGTCGAGAAAACTTTGGTGGATGATTTTGTCTTCAAGCGCCGGGTAGGTTTTTTTAAGGAAGACAACTTTTTCGTCGTCTACTTCAACGGCCTTGAAATTTATGTTGGGCAATTGAAGAAGATACTTCGTCAGCGCACCGCCGCCCGGACCGACTTCCAGCAAATTGTTGAAAGAGCATTTCGTAAGCTCTTCCACAATGCGCCGGCAAATGTTTTCGTCTTTTAAAAAATGCTGTCCCAGCGATTTTTTGAGGGTGTACATGAAACAAATGTAAAACCGCAGAACGCAAAATCTAAAATTGTAAAACGCTGCCGCTATGGATGCGGTTCTTCTTTTGCATTCTGCATTTTAGATTTTACATTCTACATTTTCTCCCTTTTGTACATTCGCCCCTATGAGCACAACCGCAAAACCCGTCATTGGCATCAGTGTTGGCGACATTAACGGCATCGGTCCCGAAGTCATCATCAAAACTTTTTCCGACCACCGGCTTTTGGAGCATTGCACGCCGGTGATTTTCGGTTCGGCAAAGCTTTTAAATTTTTACCGCAAGGCCGTGGGCGATGCGCATTTTAATTACCAGGCGGTGAAGGATTTTTCCCGCATCGGGCCCAAGCAGATCAACCTCATTCACTGCTGGGAAGAGGAAGTGGTCATCAACCCCGGCCAACTGAGCGAAGCCGGCGGTAAGTACGCGGTGAAGTCTTTGCTGATGGCGGCAGATGCGCTCAAGGCCGGACACATTCAGGGTTTGGTGACGGCGCCCATTCACAAAAAAAACGTGCAGGGCGATGACTTTCGTTACACGGGTCACACACCTTTTTTAAAAGACGTGGACGGCGCCAAAGACGTGTTGATGATTCTTTACCAAGACAATCTTCGTGTGGCTTTGGTAACGGAACATTTGCCCATCAAGGACGTGCCACAAAGCATCACCAAAGAAATTATTCTTTCCAAACTAAACCTGCTAAACCAAAGCCTGCGCCGCGACTTTGGCATTGACAAACCAAAGATTGCCGTGTTGGGATTGAACCCGCACGCAGGCGACGAAGGTCTGATTGGCGACGAAGAAGAAAAGATAATTATCCCGGCCATTAAGGAAGCGAAAAACAAAATGATGGTGTTTGGCCCGTTCAGCGCCGATGCTTTTTTTGCGCGGGCCAGCTATACAAAATTTGATGCGGTATTGGCCATGTACCACGACCAGGGACTGGTGCCGTTTAAAACCATCGCAGGTGGTGGTGGCGTGAATTATTCAGCCGGATTAAGTTTTGTGCGCACCTCGCCCGATCACGGAACGGCCTTTGACATTGCGGGCAAGAACGAAGCCGATTCAACGTCCTTTACAACGGCGGTGTTTGAATGCATTGACATCATTAACCGCCGCCGCGATTACGAAGACCGCACAAAAAATCCACTGCGAAAAATAACGGCGGAGGTGTTGAGGAATGTGGTGGACGAGAGGATTGAGGAGTAGTTGTTATCACCACAAAGAATACTAAACAAAAACCCCGGTGTTAACCGGGGTTTTCTGTTGTTATATCTTCTTCCCTTTTTTAATCTCTTCCAACATCTCTTTCACCGCTCTTTCCAACTGCGGGTCTTTTCCGCTTAACACCGATTTGTAATCGTTCTGCACTTTAATGTCCGGTTCGAGTTGCAGGTTCTCCGTTGGACGACCTTCTTTGCCGATGGTGGCAATCATCGGAATGCCAAACACAATCGTCGGGTCAATCTGCGTTTCCCACCAAACGGCAGTACCTGTTCCGGCCACGGGCATCCCAATCAATTTGCCTATGCCCAATTGATGATAAGCATACGGGAAGATGAAGGCATCGGAATAGTTGCTTTCGCTCATGAGCACCGTTGAAGGCGCTGTCCATTTGTTGCGCGGCTCACCCGATGTTGCAATGGCGCCTTGCGGCGAGAAGTCGAGATATTTTTTTCCGCTTAAGAACGTCACCAAATCATCGTGCAGCCAGCCGCCGCCGTTGAAGCGTGTGTCAACAATCAGGGCTTCTTTGCCCGCAGCTTTGCCCAGCGCTTCTTCGTACACCGTGCGGTAGCTGTTGTCGTTCATGCCCTGAATGTGAATGTAACCAACCTTGCCACCGGAAAGTTCTTCAACCTTTTTGCGGTTGTTGTTCACCCAGCGTTGGTACAACAGGGCCTGTTCTTCGCCTTGCGAGATGGGCTTTGTTGTTTCGTCCCAACGTTGCTTCGTTTCAGGATCGTACAAACTCAAAAGAACGTTCTTGCCGGTTTGACGATTGAGCATGCGGGACCAGTCCATGTTTTCAACGATTTCTTCACCGTTGATTTTTTCGATTACCACGCCTTTTTTGATTTTGGTTTTCGCGTTGGTGAAAGGACCGTTCTCAATTACCTCCATCACTTTTACGCCGTTGCCATCATAGGTTTCGTCGTACAACAAACCGAGAGAAGCCGTGGCATCGCCGGTTTGCGGGCCGCCCGCTGCAGCCGGCGAATAACGTCCGCCAGTATGCGAGGCGTTTAACTCGCCCAAGAACTCACTCAACAATTCCTGGAAATCGTAGTTGTTGTTGATGTGCGGCAGAAACTTGGCGTACTCGCTGTGAAAGCCAGCCCAGTCAATGCCGTGAATTTTCGGATCGTAAAATTTCTTGGCTACCTGACGGAAGGCATGATCGAAAATGTATTCACGTTCTTTGTCGGCACGCAACACCATTTCACCATTTACAACGACGGGTGCAATGCGGCCACTTTCGGCATCTACTTTCACGATCTTACCGTCGCTTACCACAAACAAACTTTTGCCGTCTTTTGATACATCCATGCCACCGGGGCCGCCGTCCATTTTTGCAATGAGCTTTGTTTCTTTTGTACGCGGATTGGTCATCCACAGATCATAACCTTTCTCCATGCGGGCAATGAAGTAGAGCTTCTCGCCATCGTTGCTCAGCATGTAATCCGAAATGTTTCCGGAGTTGATGGTGAGGCGAAGTTTGCGGTTGTCAAGTCCTTCCAGATTTGGCTCCCATCCTTTTTTCGGCGGAGCAATTTTGTTGGATGTGTCTTTCTTCGCTTCTTCTTTTTCCTTGTCTTCTCTTTCTTTCGCCAGCGCAAATTCATCCTTCGTCAGTTTGAATTTGTCGTACGCTTCCTGGTCGAAGAACATCGCGTAAACGTCCACTTCTCTTGCGCCTTGAAAAGCCAGTGGCTTCTTTCCATCGCGGTCTGTTGTCCACAACAAAGCCTTGCCGCCGAAAGCCCATTTCGGTTGGCCGTCGAAGAAGCCGCTTTGCGTAAGGTTCTTGCGTTCGCCGCTGCCATCAGCCTTCATCATCGCTACTTCCGATGAGCCCCAACGACCTTCGGCTGAGTTGAACGTAATCCATTTACCATCAGGCGACCATTGGTAATATTGATCACCGTCGGCATAAGAAAAGTTTACGCCTTTCGGAACGATGGTGCGGCTTTTTTTCGAAGCAAGATTATAAACCTTCAATACGTTTCGCTCTTCGAGATAAGCAATCTCTTTTCCGTCGGGCGAAACTTCAGGTTGAAATTCATCAGCCTCGGTCGCAATCACCGGTTCTTCTTTCACGACGGTTGACGTGTAGAAATAAGGTTCTTCTTTTCTTTCAATCGTTGCTTTGTAAATGTCCCAACTGTTGCCGCGTTCCGATGCATAATAAAGCGTTCTGCCATCGGGGCTGAATTCAACGGTGCGTTCCTGTTGTGGCGTGTTGGTAATGCGTTTGGTGATGCCGCCTTCAACCGAGGTCACAAACACTTCGCCGCGCACAACGAAAGCAATTTCTTTTCCGTTTGGTGATAGGGCTGTTTGCGTCACACCGGTATTAACGGGCAGAATTTTTTCATCGCGACCGCGAGTATCGGTGTTCACGATAACCGAAATTTTTTGCGGTGCACCGCCGTCTTTCATCGTGTACAATTCGCCGTCGTACGTGAAGCACAAAGTGCCATCAGCCGAACGCGAAAGATGACGCACGGGATGCGTTTTCATTTTCGAAACCTGTGTTACCGAAGCATTGCCGCCAACAACGGCTTTATAAATGTTTTGCGAGCCGTCCTTTTCGCTCAGGTAATAAACGGTGTTGTCATCGCCGCCCCAAACCGGTTCGCGGTCTTCGCCTTCGTAATTCGATATTTGAACGTATTCGTCCTTCTTGATGTCGTACATCCAGATATCTCTCGTCACCGCCGACGTGTGGTGCTTGCGGGCCGCGTCTTCGTAACCTTTTCTATCCTGGAAAATAATCTTGTCACCTTTTGAATTGTAATGCGCAAACTCCGCACCGGCCGAATTAAACATCACCGAACGTCCGCCGGTAACGGGCACTTTGTACAGCTTCTGAAACAGGCTGCGTTGCGGAAAACGTGCGGAGGTGTAAACGTCGTTGCGTGTTGTGCCGAATAAAACCGATTTGCCATCGGGTGTGAAATCATAGGGATAATCAGCAGCGGAGTTGAACGTCAAACGCTTTGCATCGCCGCCGGTGGCAGGCATCACAAACACATCAAAATTGCCAAAGCGGTCGGAGGCAAAGGCCAGCCATTTTCCGTCCTTGCTCCACACGGGCATGAAGTCGTAGGCTTCGTGAACGGTGAGCGGCACGGCTTCGCCGCCCGATGACGGCACTTTGTACAAGTCGCCTTTGTAACTGAACACAATGGTCTTGCCGTCGGGTGAAATGGCGGGATAACGAATCCACAACGCGTTGTTTTGTGCAAAGCCCGATGCGCTCAAAAGTAGGGCCGCCGCAAAAAGCAGTCTTCTCTTCATGGTGTATTGTTTAGTTTTGAAATTAGGAGAACGCACTAAAGTTATTGAAGAGCAAACATGGAAACAATAAATTTTGAAGAGCGGCTGATGCGCCACAGGAGCGAGTTTGCGCGGGTTGTACCGTTTGAACCGGAGGATAAATTGTTGCAGATGGATTTTACGTCGGCGAACAAAGATTTGACTGATGAAATATTGAATGATACAAACCGGTTCATTAAATACATCAACAAGAAATTGAGCGATGCAAATGCGAAGTATGGGATTGGTGGGTATGATGAGAACCGGACAGTTTATAGGAGAAGTAGAGTGTTTGATGGCGGCCCATCCCCAACAACCACACTAAATGCATCAGATAGTGCTAAAGCCACTTCCCGGTGGGAAGGGGAAGAAGATGCTGAATCGTTAGTTGAAGAAGATACAATAGGGTATAGATATGCTGATCCCTATCTATACCCTGTGTTAAAAGAGTATGCTTTACAGAATCGGAATGTGCCGACACAAGCAGAAGAAGTTCTTTGGAATGCGCTGAAAACAAAACAACTTGATCAATACAAGTTCAGAAGGCAGCACATCATTGATAAATTCATTGCTGATTTTGTTTGCCTAAAAAAACGATTAGTTATAGAAGTGGACGGACTCATTCACCAATTACCCGACAACAAAACCAACGACGAACTTCGAACAAATATTTTATACGAACGCGGGTTCAGCGTTATTCGATTCAGCAACGATGAAGTTTTGTATCAATTGGATAGCGTATTATCTAAAATTCTCGAAACATTGAAACAAAAGAATATTGTTCGAGTGCCCGTTGAGACGGAAATGCCTGAACATAAAGTAGTCTCGTCCAAAAGCGAGGGGCGCAGCTCGGATGGCCTTCCCACCGGGAAGGTCGGGATGGGCCGCAGTCTTCATCTTGGCATTGACATCTGGGGCAAGCCCTACACCAAAGTAATGGCGCCGATGAATGGCATTGTTCATTCCTTTGCCTTCAACAACGCTTATGGCGATTACGGCGCGACCATTATTCTCACCCACAATTTAGACGGCGAAACCTTTCACACGCTTTACGGTCATCTTAGTTTGAACTCGATTAAAAATTTGCACGAAGGCGATCTGGTGAAGAAAGGCGACGTGTTTTGCGAGTTCGGTATTCCCTTCGAAAACGGCCAATGGCCGCCGCACCTGCATTTTCAAATCATCAAAGACATGCAAGGAATGAAAGGCGATTATCCCGGTGTGTGTGCGTTGAGCGAAAGAGAGAAGTACTTGAGTAATTGTCTCAATGCAGACATCGTGCTGAACATGATGCGCTACGCCGGTTAATGTTCTTTTTTATTGTCCCGCTTTGCGGCAATGCGTATATTTAAAAAGCAATTCGCTCCCTGAAGACTGCTCTCGCTTAAACCCGGCGCTAAATTTTTCTCTCACTAAAACCACAATTATGGCAGTCAACATCATCGAAACAATCAAGGGCTACCTTACACCTGATCTCATTTCAAAAGCAAGCAACATGCTGGGCGAAAGCGAAAGCGGTGTTTCCAAAGCTTTGTCGGGGCTTGTGCCAGCCGTATTTGGCGGCTTGATTTCAAAAGCTACGTCCGGCTCACAGGCCGGGGCAAACGAAGTGCTGGCTTTGTCCAAGGAAAGCTACCAGAGCGGCTTTCCGGGTAACATCACCAACATGCTAAGCGGCGGGTTAACCACAGGGGGTGGCGGTATGTTGGAAAACTTTTTCGGCAACAAACTTCAATCCATCATCAGCGCCATTGCTTCGTTTGCGGGCATTAAATCATCGTCGGCACACTCCCTGTTCAACGTGGCTACACCGTTGGCAACGGGTGCTTTGGGAAAGTATGCTATGGAGAATAACCTCGATGCAAACGGTTTGTCGTCTTTTTTGCAAAGTCAAAAGGCAAACGTAGCGGCCATGTTGCCAGCGGGATTAAGCGGCGTATTGGGTTTGAGTGGTTTAACAAGCAGTATGTCACCAGTAGGCAGCGAAGCAAGACAAACAGTGAGCGATACCACCGCTTATGCAAAAGATACGTATGAGCGCAAAGGCGGTACCAATTGGCTTGTGTGGATTTTGTTGCTGGCTGGCGTAGCCGCCTTGCTTTGGTTTTTAACCAGGGGTTGTAATAACGAGAGCAAGAGCACGACGACAGGAGACAGCACAACCATGACCACAATGCCGTCCGACACATCCACGAAGATGGCCCCAGCTCCTGCAATGCCGCCACGCGAAAGCATGAAAGTAAAGCTGGCCGACGGCACAGAGATCAATGCGTTTAAGGGCGGCGTGGAAGATCAACTGGTGACTTGCCTGAACGACGCTTCCTGCGCTGCGGGCAAAGACAAGTGGTTTGACTTTGACAACATCAATTTCAAAACCGGTAGTGCCACCCTTACCGATTCAAGCGCAGCGCAGGTGAGCAATATTGTAGCAATATTGAAAGCGTACCCAAAAGCCAAAATCAAAATCGGCGGCTATACCGATAAAACCGGTAATGCGGATGCTAACAAAAAGCTGAGTCAGCAACGGGCAGATGCCGTGATGAACGCCATTAAAACCGGCGGCGCTAACGCTTCGCAATTGGTAGGCGCTGAAGGTTATGGTTCTGAATTTGCCAAAGTAGATGCGTCAGCTTCGGATGAAGCAAGAAAAGTGGACAGGCGTATTGCAGTGCAGTTACGGGAGAAATAACAAAGAGCGAAATAAAGAAAAGAGGAAAGGAGTTATGCCCTTTCCTCTTTTTATAATACCAAACTACGCCTTTAAAAGTTTGAAGGCATGCGTCCATTGATTGTTTAAAAAACCGGGGATGCACCACAACATGCACAACGGTTCAATGGCTCTCGCTGCTTCCACCGTGCCCATGTCCGCCGTTTCCCACCCAAAGGCGTTGAGAATATCCGTAACCGTATGCTTTGCGCCGCTGTCATTGCCGCAAATAAACATCGTTGGTCTTCCTTCTTTATACTGCGGTTTGTAAAACTGCCCATTGCCCACACTGCTAAAGGCTTTGACAAATCGTGCGTCTGGAAATGCTTTTTGCAGTCTTTCCATAAGTGAGTCATCAAGACTTGTAAAGAATTTCAACACGCCGTTCGTCAGCGCTTCTTTGGCAATAGGATTGGTGGCGTCAATCACCACTTTACCTTTTAAATTTTCAGCGCCGCTTTGTTCCAAGGCTTCTTCAGTAGCCGTGCCGGCAACGGCCAATACGATTACATCGCCGAAGGCCGCCGTATCAGAAAATAATCCTGTTTTGCCGGATGGATTTTCTTCTTTCCATTTTACCACTTCGTCTTTCGACACGTCTCTTGTGCCGAGCATGACTTCGTTATTTTCATTCAAGAAAGCAGTGGCCAGCACGCGGCCCACGATGCCTGAACCGATGATTCCTATTTTCATGTTGGTTGGTTTATTGGTGAATGATTACGATGCGCTGTAAGCTCCCGCAAACTCTTTCGCAAAATCTTCCAGTTTGGTTTTCCCAAAGCCTTGCGGACGATTTTTGTTATAGTCTTCTGCCATTTTACCGCTGCGCATTGAAGCTCCCATTTCTACGTATTTCTCGGCCATGGCTTCGGGCATGCCGGCCTGCAAAAGGCCACCGCGTGTTTGTTCATCCGTGAATTGTACCCAAGGCAAATCCGGTTTGCCTACGGCCGAACCCAGCACTTTTGCCACATCGCCTGTGCTTCTTTCGTCGCTGGCCAAATAACGAACCGAGTGTCCTTTAAAAGAAAGATTCGATAACTCTTCCGCCGCAGCTTCGGCAATATCCGCGGGATGCGAAAGAACCATCTCGGCTTCATCATTGCCATAGTTGCCACCAATAATATTCATCCCTTTTATCATGGATAAATTCCCGTAGAAATTGACGTAGAAAAAGCCGGGACGAAGATGAAGAACGTTCACGCCTTCAAGTTTGTTCAACTCTTCTTCGGCAAGATGCAAGCCGCTCACCGGTCCACAGCCTTCGGGCAGATGCGCACCAACGCTGCTAAGGTTTACAACGTATTTGATGTTGTTCGCACGAATTGCTTCAGCATAGTTGGCCGCAATTTCACGATAGCCGTCCAATGGACCTGCTGCGTATTGCGGCGGAATCATGGTGTACACCGCATCAGCGCCGGCAAAGGCTTCTTTCAAAAAGGTTGAGTCTTCAACACTGCCCGTCGTAGCTTTCGCTCCTTTGTCAGTCAAAGGCTTTAAATTTTCAGGGTTGCGACCGATAACGGTTACGTTGTGACCTGCGGCCAAAAGTGTTTCGGCCAGCGGTTTGGTAATGTGGCCTGCGCCACCGGTAAGAACGTACTTCATGATGGTTGGTTTTTATTTATTTGTATATACAAGCTACGAAATAAAAAAATTTTAGTTGTCTAATTTGTCGGCGATTCTCGCCAAATCTTTTACAAGCTTGTTGCTTTCTTCTTTTCCTAGAATACGGGAATAAGCCTCCCAAAATTCCTTCATGCAAGCAGCCAGTTTTGGCTGCAATTCCTTTGCTTTTGGAGTTGGATAAACGTTTGTCAGTTTACCTTCCGTGGTACGAATGACCAGTTTTTTCTCTTCCAGCTTTTCAATAAGACGCGTGATGGTGCTGGGTTGCAACTGCAGGTGATCGGCAAGAGCCGTTGGCTGAATCCCGGGTTCTTCCAGCACCGCAATAAGCAGATAAGCGTGGCTCGGAGAAAGGGCAACTTTCTTCCAGCTCTCGTTGGCAAGTTTCTCTACCTTCCGGGCCAATGCGGCCGAGGTGAAGTAAAGACATTGAGCGTATTTGCTGCACGATGTTTTCATGAACGGGAACAAAGGTAAGAACTCCATATTTGCATATACAAAAAAATTTTTAAAAGGCTTTCTTAACAAACGCAACGGCGGCCATTTTGTATATTTACAGCATGTCCAATCCAAATTTAACGGCCGCGAAAGAAAGCCTTTCGCCGGTAGAAAAAGAGTTTGAAAACGGCATTCGCCCGCAGCAGATTGAGGAGTTCTCCGGCCAGCCGCAGATCATCGAAAACCTGCGCATTTTCATTAAAGCCGCCAAACTTCGCGGCGAGGCGCTTGATCATGTTTTGTTTCACGGCCCTCCGGGTTTGGGTAAAACAACACTGTCGCGAATTGTCTCAAACGAACTTGGTGTAAACATCAAAGAAACATCCGGACCCGTGATTGAAAAACCCGGCGATCTTGCGGGTCTGCTTACGGGCTTGCAGCCCAACGATGTTTTGTTTATTGATGAAATTCATCGCTTAAGCACGGTGGTTGAAGAATACTTGTATTCGGCAATGGAAGATTACAAGATTGACATCATGATTGACAGTGGTCCCAATGCCCGCAGCATTCAAATCAACCTGAATCCTTTTACACTGATTGGTGCCACAACAAGAAGCGGTTTGCTGACGGCACCACTACTCTCCCGCTTCGCCATCAAATCGCGCCTTGAATATTACGATGCCGAAACGCTGAAGAAAATTATTCTTCGCGCCGCTAATATTTTAAATGCAGATATTTCTACCGAAGCCGCAGCGGAAATTTCGCGCCGCAGCCGGGGCACGCCGCGTATTGCTAATGGTCTGTTGCGAAGAGTGAGAGATTTTGCGCAAGTGCTTAATGACAGTACCATCGATATTGGCATTACTAAACATGCGCTTCGTGCATTGAACGTGGACGAACACGGATTGGATGATATGGACAACCGCATCCTCACCGCCATCATCGAAAAATTTAAAGGCGGTCCCGTGGGAATTACAACCATTGCTACCGCAGTGGGTGAAGAAGGAGGAACAATCGAAGAAGTGTACGAACCGTTTTTGATCCAGGAAGGTTTTTTGATGCGTACGCCAAGAGGAAGAGAAGTAACGGCGAAGGCTTATGCGCATTTGGGAAAGACGCCACCGTTGCACGGCGCTACCGGGAATTTGTTTGGCGGATTGGGATAGTTTGGTTGATCGGTTGATTAGTTGAAAAGTTGATTGGTAATTATCTACTAATGAATCGGTCAACTAATCAACCGATCAACTATCTACAACTCTTTCTCCATCACGTAATGCGCAATGGTAATTTCGACGAATTCCTCACCGCTTTTTTTGTAACCCATTTTTTCGTAAAAGCCCAGGGCGTTTTTGCGGGCGTGCATGGTGATGCGCTTGTAGCCGCGGTCTCTTGCAAGGTTTTCGGCAAACTGCATTAAAGCCCGGCCAATGCCTTTGCCTTGCACGTCGTTCACCACAGCCATTTGACGCAGGCGTACCGTTTGCGGGTCTTCTTCTACCAACATACAACAGCCAAGCATGCGTTCGTCTTCGTAAGCCGCCATGTGCATGTTTGTTTTTTCCTTTTCCAGCTCGTCCTGCGAAAACTCAAGCCCCAGGGGTTTCCGCAAAATCTCGTTGCGCAGCTTCAGCATTTGCTTGTATTCGTCGGTTCCGTAATCTACAATCTTTAAGGCCATGAAGATTTCGTGTTGAAGTGGTTCAATATTACGACGATTGGGCAAGACAGCCAAAGAGAAGTCGGAGGACGAAGAGATGCATAACGGAATAAACATCTAACCCGATGACTTCGGGTATAGTTAACGTGCCGTATCCTCCATAAGATTGTCTTTACCGAAAGGCACTTTTTTGCCGGGTAAAAAGCCTTTCGGGGCAAAAATTATTTTTATACAAAATCCTCTATTTTTGCCCCACTATAACCAAATTTTACCAATCATGTCAGACATTGCAGCAAGAGTAAAAAAGATCATCGTTGATAAGCTGGGCGTGGATGAAGCCGAAGTAACCAATGAAGCTTCTTTTACCAACGACTTGGGCGCCGACTCTCTGGACACCGTTGAATTGATCATGGAATTTGAAAAAGAATTCAACATTTCCATTCCGGACGAACAAGCTGAAACCATCACCACGGTTGGACAAGCCGTCTCTTACCTTGAAGAACACGCAAAGTAATTTCCGTTCTTGCAAAAGAGCACCATACCATTCCGCCTTCATGTTCCCGCAACAGAAGGCGGTTTTATCTTGAAGAAGAAAGTCAAATTCAAAAGTAAAAAGCAAGAAAAGGACCTTCGGCTTTGATGCCCTTTTTGAATTTTGCCTTTTTACTTTTGCCTTTTCATACTATATGAGCGCAGGAAAAACCATCGAACTCAAACGCGTCGTCGTTACCGGCATGGGGGCCCTTACACCACTGGGCAACACCATCACAGAATATTGGAACAATTTACGGAACGGCGTAAGCGGTTGCGACTACATTACCTTGTTCGACGCGTCGAAGTTTAAGACGAGGTTTGCCTGCGAGATCAAAGGCTTTGATCCCATCAGCTTTTTAGATAGAAAAGAAGCCCGCAAACTGGATCGCTTTTCGCAAACGGCCATTGCCGCTTCCGACCAGGGCGTGCAGGACGCAGGCATTGACCGGAACAACGTGGACGTTGACCGCGTGGGCGTTGTCTTTGCGTCGGGCATCGGCGGCCTCATTACCTTTCAGGAAGAAGTACTCAATTTTGGCAAAGGCGACGGCACGCCGCGCTTTAATCCCTTCTTCATTCCCAAAATGATTTTGGACATTGCGGCCGGACACATCTCCATGCGTCACGGTTTTCGCGGACCCAATTTTGCGGTAGTGAGTGCCTGCGCATCGAGCACCAACGCCATGATGGAATCCTTCAACCTCATTCGCATGGGCAAGGCCGACATCATCATCACAGGCGGTGCTGAAAGCGTGGTTAGTGAAGCCGGTGTGGGCGGATTCAATGCCATGAAAGCACTGAGCGAACGAAACGATGATCCCAAAACCGCCTCGCGTCCGTACGACAAAGACCGCGACGGTTTTGTAATGGGCGAAGCGGCCGGCGTGCTCGTTTTCGAAGAATTGGAACACGCCTTAAAAAGAGGCGCAAAAATTTATTGCGAAATCGCGGGCGCCGGCGCTACGGCCGATGCGCATCATTTAACGGCTCCGCATCCTGAAGGTTTGGGTGCAAAGAACGTGATGATACAAGCCCTGGCCGATGCGGACATGCAGGCCTCCGACATTGATTACATCAATACACACGGAACCTCTACGCCCCTGGGCGACGTGGCCGAAGTAAAAGCCATCGTTGACGTCTTTGGCGAACATGCTTTCAACTTAAACATCTCTTCTACAAAATCAATGACCGGCCATTCCCTGGGTGCGGCCGGCGCCATTGAAGCCATTGCCTGCATCATGGCCGTGCAGAACGACGTTGTTCCGCCGACCATTAATCACTTTACCGACGATCCCGAACTGGACCCGCGCCTGAACTTTACCTTTGGCGAAGCGCAGAAGCGTGAAGTGAATGCAGCATTGAGCAACACCTTTGGCTTTGGCGGACACAATGCCTGCATGATCTTTAAGAAGTACAAGTAATCCTTTCTTTGCTTTTCCGCTGTTTGTTTGCCTGTGGCAGAAAAGACCGTGCAGCGAATTCTATTTCTCAACAAAGCATTTTAATTACTTCACGCCAGCGGCAAGCCGGATGAATTTATTCGGCTAAATGTCTATCTTCACGACACTCTCTGAAATCGCTTTTCTCCGGCCCGAATCTGTCAACATTAATTCTGGCTTATGAATAAAGTTTTATCAGACCAAAGCGACTGGGATGAACTGCTTGAATTTATTTCCGAAAAGCAGGTGACGCCCATCATCGGAAAAGAAATCTACCAGTTTACCGAAGCCGATGCACTCATTCCCTTCGACGATTATTTATCGGCGCAATTGCTAAAGTCGAGCAACGTTAGCGGCGTGTCGCTGCAATTGAACGAAGCCGTGAGTTACCTGGTAAACGAGCGGCGCATGAAGCCGATGGACGTAACACGAAAATTAAAAGCACTGGTAAAAGAAGTGGGCTTTGAATTTCCGCTGCTTACCTCACTGTTGCAGATAACCGATTTGCAATACTTCATCAACACCTCGGTGTACAACAACGTGCTGGAACAAAAGCTGCGCGACGTGCGAAAGGTGGAACCGACGTCCATCAACTTTTCCATAAACGAACCTTTCTCGGATTGCGAAGATTTGGAAAAGCTGAAACAGCCTTTTGTCTTCAACGTATTTGGTTCGCTTTTGCACACGGTGGATGCGGCGCTCAGCGAAGAAGACATGTTGGAATACACAGGTTATTTTAAAGAGAAGATGAGCGGCGCGGCCAACATCATTAACGCCTTGCGCAATCACAACCTCTTGTTCATCGGTTGCGCTTTTCCCGATTGGATGGTGCGTTTCATTTTGCGCTTGCTTTCCAACGAACCACTGCACGAATGGGGCGTTCGCCGGAACATTGTTGTGGTGAACGACAAGTCGCCGAAACGAAAAGAGCAATTCGATTTCCTTCGCAAATACGACGCGGTAACGTACGACGGTAACACGGCTGATTTTGTGCAGGAATTAGCGGAAAGATTGAATCAAAAAAATCCATCGGCTTTAAAGAGCAAAAAGATTTTTTTAAGCTATACCGTGAGCGACAGAGAAGCGGTAGAGACAATGAAGAGGGCTTTGGAAAGTTTGCAAAACATAACCTGCTGGTACGACAACCGCGAAATAGCACCGGGTGATGATTTTAAAACCGAGATTGCGAAAAACATCAAGTCGGCTGATTTGTTTATTCCGCTGATTTCCGCCAACAGCCTGCAACACAAAGACGGCTATGTACAATTGGAATGGCTGACCGCCGACAACGTGGCCACCTTTCGGAAAATAGACGGCAACACGGCTAAATACCTTATGCCCGTGGTGATTGACGACACCAATCCTTACGACGCATCGGTGCCGAAATATTTTTCAGAACTCAGCATCGGCAAAGTGCCGCACGGAAATCCTGGCTCCGATTTTCTGAACCAGGTAAAAGAAACATTGCTTACCGCTTAACCACCTTTATGCCGGTACTCACAAAAGAACCCGCAACGGCTGCGCCGCTCTTCATTGGACTGCAATCGTACACCGAAGCACAAGCCTCCATTTTTTTCGGAAGAGACGAGGAAGTTCATCGCCTCACCAATTTAATAAAAGCAAATACGCTAACGATTGTTTTTGGCAAATCAGGCACGGGCAAAACATCGTTGTTGAACGCCGGTGTGTTTCCGCGCTTGCGAAAAGATTACTGCCTCCCGTTTCGCATCCGGTTGGAGTTTAACGACGACAGTCCCGACCTTGTTTCGCAGATAAAAAAAACGCTGAAAGAAGAAATTGACAAATACGGCTTCAAGGTCGAATCGTACCCCGGCGATGAAACCTTGTGGGAGTATTTTCACCGCGAACAACTTTGGAAAAGTGTTACGCCGATTTTAATCTTTGACCAGTTTGAAGAAATTTTTACACTGGCAAAACGCAGCACACGCTTTACTAAAAAAGAACTCGACGCTTTTTGGGAAGAGTTGGCCAACCTGATTGAAAACTCGATTCCCGAAGGAATCAAGGAGCGTTTTTTAGACGGAAAAGAAAGCCTCGACTTTGCTTACAAAGTGCAAAAAATAAAAACGCTTTTTTCCTTTCGCGAAGAATTTCTGCCGGAGTTTGAAGGCATCACGGCCCGCATTCCGTCGCTCAAATATTCGCGTTTTCGCCTTTTGCCCATGAACGGCAACCAGGCTTACGAAGTGGTTACCAAAACCTGGAAGAACAACATCAACGCAGCGGAAGCCGACAAGATTGTTGAATTCTTTTCAACCGACGAAGGCCCGCATCAGCCGTACGAATTGATGATGATAGAGCCATCGCTTTTAAGCCAGGTTTGTTCGCTTATTGAAAAGGAAAGGTTGCAACAGGGCAAGGAAAAAATCTCCTCCGAGTTTTTAGACAAGTACTCAAAAGAATTCATCCTGCGTTCCATTTACGACGAAGCAATGGCCGAAAGCAACGCCGCCGTGCTGAAAAGCAATAACGGCTTGCCGGTAGTTTCAAAGCCGGTGAATGAATTTGCAGAAGACAAACTTATTACCGACGAAGGCTACCGCATCAAATACGCACTGAGCGAAAACGACGAAAGGATTTTGCCGGGTCTTGTCGTGTTGAGGAGCAAATATTTTGTACGCGACGAAGGCAAGTCAATTGAATTAACACACGACGTATTGACGCCGCTCATCAAACGCGATCGCGAAGAGCGCCGAAAAGAATTAGCCCTGACAAAGGCCAGAAAGAAAGCAAGGCAACGACTCATCTTTATTACAGCGTTTGCGGGATTGGCAGCTTGGGGCCTTTTGTATTTCATTACGCACAAAGCCATACAAAAACGGGATGAAGCAGACCAACAAGCCGCCGTGCTGAACATGCAGATTGAGGACAAAAAAGATTCGCTTAAGCGAATTGACAGCACCATAAGAGAACATCAAAAAAACGACAGTGCAAACAAAGAGAAACAGAAACCCCCGCTGCCTGTTATTGCCGACTCGGCCTTGCAAGCGCAGTTTTCGGACCGTATGAAAAACGACAGCCTTCAGCTCGCCTCGCTAACCCGACAACTAACAACGCAAAAAAAAGAAGGGGAGGCAAAGGACAGTTTACACCGCATGCAGTTTCTTGATTTTACAACAACAAAGAAGAAGGCTGATTCGGTAAACCGTTCGGCGCGGCGGGAGATTGCCTTGTTGCAAAATCGCCTTGCCGTTGACAGCGGCCAGTTGGCTTGGTTGCGAACAAAATATGAGGAACTGGGCAAGGCCTATCAAAACTTTCAAACCGATTATCCCGATGTCATTCGCGTCTCCAATCCAAGCCGGCCTTTCGATGTTGCCGCCGATACGAACAGTTTGAAGCTCGACTTGTATTACAGCGGTGCAAATGCAGCCAAGGTACCCGATAACCTGCGCGTCTATCTCATCCCTGATATCGCCGCCAACAAAAAAATTATCGCTGCTGCGGAAACCTATGAAATCCGTTGCGACGAAATGAACCTCGACCGTGCAAAGGACGGGAAACTGGCACGCTACTTCAACGGGAATTATGTATTTCTGAACGTGCCTCCCGGAAAATATTTCATCAAGATTTGCGCTTACTACGGCGGTTATTACACCTACACAAAAACAAAAAGCGGAAATGTTTCGGAAAAGCTTGATGCCTCACCGCCGATACGATAGCGGGTACGTGAGACGACAAACGTCAAACGTGAGACAGGTGAATTGCGGTTTGAAAGTCCCACCTGTCTCACTTCTCACGTTTGACGTCTCACCTTTCAGTTGTACCATTTGATGGCGTAATACGTGCACGGTTCGCTGCCGGTGTTTACCACATTGTGCGGGACGTTTGGCCGGAGCAACATGACATCACCAGCCGCTACGTTTTGCTTTTCCGAACCCACGTTTAACGTTACGTTTCCTGCTAACAAGATCATCATTTCTTCCGCACGATGCGTGTGCGTTGGATGACTTTCTACTCCGGGCTTTAAGGTGGTTGCGTGAATTTCAAACCGTGTAAACATGGAAGAAGGCCGGTCAAATACCAGACGCGATTCGCCCTTGTCGGTTTTCTTTACAGTCAATTCATTCCAGTCCTTTATCAAAGAGCCGCCACCTTCTTTGCCGCGGAGAAGGTTAACCGGCAACGTGGATGTGAAGGTCAGCACGCAATACATTGCCGGTTTATCGGAAGTATTTTGGAATTGTTGCTTATCGCCGGCTTCAATTAGTACGATACTTGACGGCCCAAGGGTTTTGCTGCTGTCGTTAATGGTTACTTTCAAAAAACCTTCTTTTACAAGAATAATTTCTTCGCGGTCACTATAAGCTTGCAACGGGTGATTGGTTTGTCCTGCACCAAGCGATGAGGTGTGAATATTCAGCCTGGCTAAATCGGTAGTGCTGCCTTTTAAAATTGTTCGGCTTTCACGGCCGTTGCTTTGTGTAGCAGGATATTTGTTCCAGGGATAAACGGCGGAAGGAAGCGAATCCGTTTGCGCATCTGCGGCGAGCACAAAAAGTAAGAGCAGCGAAGACAACATCACTTTCATAAGCCTGAACGATAAAGGGGAAAGGTAGAAAATTGTTTGTTTAAGCTTGCGCCGATTGCGCCGGAATTTACGCAAACAAGAACGGAGCCTTGCAAGGCTCCGTTGTAAATTTCATTTATCAAACAGACTTAGTTCGATGCTTTGTCTTTTTTCTTTTTGTCGTCGGCAATTTTTTGCAACGCATTTATTGAGCTGTTAAAGAAAGGATATTTCTCCAACGCCATGGTGTAATATTTTTCGGCGTTGGTCACGTCGCCGGTGGTGAGATAGAATTCCGCCATGGAATCGTAAGCGTTCGGGCCGTCGGGGTTTAGCTCAATGTATTTTTCAAAATTCTTCTTGGCCATTTCGTAGTCTTTCTTATTCTGCATGTAGTAGTAGGCGATGATGTTGTACATGGAAGCGTTTTGCGGAAACTTTTTTATGTAGTCTTGTGCGGCGGCAAACTGTTCTTCAGGCGTGGCACGGCTAACCACATAGAAGTGCCCGATCATGCCGCCGTCGGGAAACATCTCGTGCAGTTTGGCCCAGGTTGCGCGATTTTTTTCGCCTTTGTTGGCCGGATCAACGATGGAGGCCAGCAACTTTTCACCCTCTGATTTGTCGCCGGCACTTTTAAAAGCTCTTTCGGCAAAAGCCTTTTTGCTTTCCCCGGCGGTAAGATTCGCCATGAAGACAAGTGCCACGGTAAAATCGGGATCAAGCTTTAAGGCGGCGGAAAGATCCTGGTAGGCTTGCTCCATTTCAATGTTCATGAAATGGCCAATTCCGTTGCCCGCTAATTCTTTTGCCGCTTCGGACTTGGTAGTCCAGGCCATCGTTTTTTTACCCGTTTCTTTTGCGGCGGCTTGTTTTACCTGTGCGGAGACGGAAGCAGTAAACAGCAGGCAGAAAAACATGATGAACATGCTCAGTGAGATTTTTTTCATACAGAAATTTTTAATCGTTAAAAAAAGAGAGCAGTCATTAAAGGGCGGAGTGAATAGAGATATAAGATACGACTTTTTGTTTGTGACTGCGTGGGTGTTTAAATCAGCAAGCTTTTGAAAGAAAGCGTTGCATTTAAAGCAAGGAGATTGAAAAAGGCCGATGATGTTTAATGCATAAAAAAGGGGATTTTGAAATCTTCTGCTGTAGTAGCAAGTGAAGAAAACCGCGTGAAGGCAATGAAAAAGCCGGAAGGAATTCGATTCTTTCCGGCTTTTGATCTATAAAATGGACCCTCTGTTTTAGAAAACGTTTCCTTGTCCCTCTTTCTTTAGCGCCCTGTAAATCGCATCCTGCACCTTGCCCCTTATGTTCATCGAACCGAGTAAATTGTTTGCTCTTGAATTGTACACGCGGTTCGATAAAAACACATACACCAAATCCGTTTTCGGATCAACCCACACGCAAGTGCCGGTAAAGCCGGTATGACCAAACGTAGCCGGTGAAGCCAGCGCAGAAGGATAGGGATAGCTTGACTTAGTTTTGATTGCTTCATCTTTCTCGGGCTTGTCAAAACCATAACCCCGGCGCGAAATGTCGCTGTGGTAAGCCGTAAACAAATCAATCGTTTCTTTCTTCAAATAACGTTCGCCGTTGAAGGTGCCGCCGTTCAAAAGCATTTGATAAAGCATGGCCAAATCATAAGCGTTCGAGAACAAACCCGCATGGCCCGACACGTTGCCAAACATCGCCGCACCTTCGTCGTGCACGTAACCGTGCATCAATTGATGACGAAAATATTTGTCTTCTTCGGTCGGAACAATCTGCTCCAATCCAAAACGCAGCCAGGGCTTAAAGCCCGTGGAAGCCATTCCCATCGGACCGTAAAATGTTTTCTGCGCATATTGATCGAGCGGCATACCGCTAACCGTTTCTACAATCTTGCCAAGCAGAATAAAATCGTTGTCGCTGTAAACGTATTTACCCAAAGGCCCAAGCGGACTTTGCGCAATGCGCTTCATCATTGTGTCTTCCCAATCGTTGCGCAGGTACAAACCCTGTGCGATGGGTATTGTAAACCCGGGCTTCGATGCGGTGCTGACGTATTGCGGCAACGGATTACCAGCTTTATCAATTACTTCTTTGTAAAAGATTACATCGGGCACAAGGCCGGCCTGGTGCAGAAGAATATCGGTAAGTTTTAAATTTTCTTTGTCCGAGCCACGCATAGAAGGCAGGTAATCGCCCAACGTTTTGTTCAAATCCACTTTGCCTTGTTCGTACAGTTTCATGATGGAAACCGTTGTCGCGGAAACCTTCGTTACCGATGCCAGGTCATAAACACTTTCCAAGGTCACCGGTGGCGAAGCCGGATCAAACTCGTAACGGCCAAACGCTTTGTGGTATTTGATCACACCGTTTTGAATGGCGATGACCACCGCACCGGGATAGGCTTTTTTGTTGACACCGTCCTGTATGATGCTGTCAACGCTTGCAAACTCCGGCGACGTGCCCACGGGCAAAAATTTTCCAACGGCAATGCCGCTGCCGTACGATTGATTGCAAACACTAACAGGCAGTGTTCCTTTTGCTTCTATGTTTCCGGTTAAAAAATCGGCGGCTGCGGTCTGAAAGATGTCATCGTCTTCGTACATCGCCACTAAAGTAGGAGCGTTGCAAAAAAGACCCGCGGCATAAACGTTACCAAACAAAAATGTAACAGCGTTGTACGCTTGCAGATTGTTTACAAGATTGATGCTGGACGTTGGAATGCCAAAATTGTTTCCGGGACGCAGCGCATAATTGTGAACGCCGATCACGACTTTGTTGTAACTGCCGTTTTTGATTTGCTCCAGAATGTTCGCGGCTTTTGTGCTGTCGTTGTACGGAAGCAAATAGGTGTCGGCTTCAAAGTCGGTTTTCAAGCGTGTGCCAAATGCGTTCAATACCGGCGTGCCAATGCCCACGTAAGCTACTTTCCCGCTTTTGATAAAAGGCAGAAGGCCCGCTTTGTTATTCATTACCGTCACCACGTTGGCCGCTACTCTTGCACGAATGCCCGCCGTGTGTTTATTCAAATCATCAACAAGGTTGGCGGTATCAATTACCTGCGGCTTGCTTAAGCCCAATTGATATTTTGCGTACAGCACACGCCGCACTTTCTTGTCAATATCGTCCCAACTCAAGCGTTTTTCTTTGATGGCTTTTTTAATGGCATCAATGGCTTGCTCTACGTTCTCCGGCAAGCAAAGCATGTCGTTGCCGGCAATCAGCGCTTCTACCGAAGCCTCTCCGCCTGAATAATATTTCGCAACGCCTTTCATCTCTAATGCATCGGTAAACGTGAGGCCTTCGTAATACAAATCGTTACGCAAAAGATCGGTAACGTTAGCCTTTGAAATGGACGTGGGTTTGTTGGGTGTTGAATCAATTGCGGGGATGGAAAGGTGCGCAATCATCACGCTGCCCACGCCGGCTTTGAACATTTCTTTAAAAGGATAGAGTTCCAGCGTGTCCAATTGGAAACGTGATTTGTTGATAACGGGCAAATCCAAATGCGAATCAACGGCCACATCGCCGTGACCGGGAAAATGTTTGGCGCAGGCCATGATGCCTTCGTCTTGCATGCCGCGCATATAAGCCACGCCAAATTTTGCCACCTTGTATTTGTCTTCGCCAAAGGAACGGTAGCCAATTACAGGATTGTTTGGATTGTTGTTGATGTCAACCACCGGCGCATAATTTACCTGCACGCCAATGCGCTTCATTTGCTCGCCAATGTCGCGGCCCATTTCGTAAACCAGCTTTTCATCGTTCATGGCGCCCAGCGTGAGCTGATATGGATATTTCATCACGCTGTCGAGCCTCATGCCAAGGCCCCATTCGCCGTCAATGGTAATCATCAGCGGCGTCTTTGCAATGGATTGGTAATAGTTGGTGAGATTGGCCTGCCGCACCGGTCCGCCCTGGAAAAAACAAAGCGCACCCACGTCGTATTTTTTAATGAGGTCTGTTACCTGTTGCACGTGTTCGGGACCAAGGTTACTGTGCGCCCGAATCACCATTAGTTGCGCAATCTTTTCTTCTTTGTTTAGGGAATTAAACACGCTGTCCACCCATTTGTCGGCGGACGAAGGGTTCCCGGATTGTGTAAACAGTAAGTAAACGGATAGGCAACAGAGGGCAAGGGCAAATCGTTTCATGCGTTCCAAATTCAACGCACAATTTAGTTGAAAGAGAAAAAACGGGAACACAAAAACTTGTGAAGAAGATTTTATACCAGCCGTAAAGATTTATAACCCCTTGCCTACAAAAAATATTTCACACGGGGCCAAGAAGCAAAGGAGAAAGAAAAACATTTGCCCTCGTCACGCCAACCTCAAACATCGAACCGTCAGGCTGCGTTTGTTCGGAACTTCACTTTTCTTGGAAACAACAACTCGGTTGTGAAGATGAGCAAAAGACTAATACCCGTGGTGCCCGCTACCTTGATTAAAAACTGGAGGAAGGTGCCAAATTGTAGCCATTCCAACAGCGTGAGGTAAAAGTGGTGGAGCAGCGTTAAAACCAACACGTACACGCTGTACGGCGCCCAACCCATTGCTCTTGGCGACGGTTCGCGAAAATTAAATTCGTCCTTGTCTTTTGGAATGAGCAGGTTGATGACAAAGGGCCTTGCGTAAGCCACCAGCACGCAAGCGGCTGCGTGCAGTCCCGGACTCATCATGAAGTAATCCAGAAACAAACCCGTGAAAAAGCCAATCACCAAAAGCCCAAGGCGGTTGATGGAAAAAGGCAACCAAAGAATAAAAAGAAAATAGAGATAAGGCACGATGAACTGGTGCAGAAAGGGAACTTTGTTCAGCACAAAAACCTGCACCAAAAGGAACACAATCAGCCGCAGTATATTTCTTACCAGGTCGCTCAACGTTTTTTGTTTTTTTGTTCTTCCATTTTTTTCTCCGTGTCCTTTGTCAACTGCAGTTGTTCTTCCCGTTGCAGATTTTCCACTACAAACACTTGTTGAATGGCGGAAAAGTTAGCGGCCGTTTTTACTTTCAAAACATAAAAGCCTGTGGACGGATCACTCTTGATTTCGCTGATGGTGCCAATAAGATGTGCCGGCGGAAAATTGTACGAGTAACGGCTCGTCATGATTGAATCGCCGGCTTTTACAGGTACGCTTTGCGGAATCCCTTTCAGTTGCACAAAACGCGGGTCTTTGCCGTCCCATTCCACCTTGCCCAACGTGCCGGTGGCCTTATGCGAAGCGCTCACGGAACTTTGTACGTGCAGCAAACTCATAACCTGGCTAAAGTTGGGACTTACGTTCACCACCACACCCACCACGCTGCCATCGGAATTTAGTACGGCCATATCGTCTTTGATGCCGTACTTGCTGCCGCGGTTGAGTTGCAAATAATTTTGCTCGGCGTTTACGGTATTGTACACCACTTTGGCATCACGCCACAGGTAACGCCGGACGGCGATGGTTGAATCCTGCCGCAGGCTGTCGGTTACGTTACGTTGCGCGGTGTCTGCGTAATTAAAGTTTGACTTCAATAGGTTCAGCAGCGAATCGTTCATGCGGTGCACCCGAACGTTTTCCGCTCCCTGGTGAAAGTAATCGTCTAATTTGTCCACTTGCGTATTTACGCGGCCGGTGACTTCGTTAGCCACGCCCAAAAAAACTGCGTGATGAAAACGGTTGTAATGAAACAGCATCCACAGCGCAAACAACTGCAGCACAACAAAACAGATAAACGTAAAATAGCGGCGGAGAAAAAGAAAAATGTTGCGCATTGAGGGAAGCAATCAGCTTTCAGCAATCAGCTTTCAGCAGTGCGCCGCGTTCTGGGCTTGATAGCTGAAGGCTGATAGCTGACGGCTGTTTTATCTCATTACAAAAGGATAACGGTCGTAATTTTTTAAGGCAAGGCCGGTTCCCCGCACCACGCTTTTCAGCGGATCATCGGCTACGTGAACGGGCAATTTGATTTTTGCGCTCAGGCGTTTGTCGAGGCCTTTCAACAAAGCGCCGCCGCCGGTTAAATACAAACCACGACGATAAATATCAGCGGCCAATTCAGGCGGTGTTTGCTCCAACGCTTTAAGAATGGCTTCTTCTATTTTAAAGATGCTTTTGTCCAGTGCTTCAGCAATCTCCTGGTAGCTCACCATGATTTGTTTGGGAATGCCCGTCACCAGGTCGCGGCCGTTTACGGGAATGTCATCGGGTGGAGAGTCCAGATCTTTCATGGCTGCGCCAATTTGTATCTTGATTTGCTCGGCCGTACGTTCGCCAATCAACAGGCTATGATAGCGGCGAAGCGCTTCCATGATGTCGGCGGTAAACTCGTCGCCAGCAATGCGGATGCTTTGGTCGCAGACAATGCCGGCCAATGCGATTACAGTAATGCCCGTGGTGCCACCGCCAATATCAATAATCATGTTACCCACGGGTTCTTCCACATCAATGCCGATACCCAGTGCGGCGGCCATTGGTTCGTGAATAAGGTAAACCTCCTTTGCACCCGCTTGTTCTGCGCTGTCACGCACCGCACGTTTTTCCACTTCAGTAATGCTTGAAGGAATGCAGATCATCATGCGCCAGCTTGGCGGAAAGAGCGGCTTTTTTGGATAAACCAGCTTGATCATTTCCCGAAGCATGAGTTCGGCAGCGTTAAAATCGGCTATTACACCGTCTTTCAGCGGGCGGATGGTTTTTATGCTTTCGTGGGTTTTTTCGTGCATCATCAGGGCACGTTTTCCCACGGCTAAAACTTCTTTCGGATTGTTTCTGTTCAGCGCTACAATGGAAGGTTCGTTTACCACTACCTCATCGTTGTGGATGATGAGTGTATTTGCCGTGCCCAAGTCTATTGCGATCTCCTGCGTAAACCAGTTAAAAAGTCCCATTGGCTTTATAAGATTTAGATTTTTTACAAGTTGTGCAAAGGTGGGAGAAAATAGTTGATAAACAAACAGTAAAAAGCTTGTGCTTTCGGCTGGGTAGCGGTTTTTTTAGCAAACGAAGAAGTTAGAGGTTGGAAGCTGGAAATTGGAGGTTGACGTGATGAGGATTAGATGCATTTCCGCATCTCACTGCGTTTTTTGGGTGAAAGGAAAATCTACAAGGACACGTGGCAAAACACGAAACGTCCAACTTTTGTTTATCCTTAGCAAAACACTGCCAGCGGCTTTTTGGAAAGAACTTATGTTTGCCCTTCATGCGCAGGACTGCCTTTTTCCTTTTTGCTCTTGGCTTTGTTGTTTTCTGGGCCGTGCTTTCGACGGGCTGCGCCAACATCATTCCGCCTTCGGGCGGGCCTAGAGACAGCTTGCCGCCGCACCTTATTTCTGTAAGTCCAAGAGATTCAACGCGAAACTTTCATGGCAACCGCATTGTGTTTACGTTTGACGAATACATTGCCGACCCGCAAGATCTTCCGAATACGCTTTTGTTCACACCCACCTTTGAAGTCAATCCTGAGATTGCCATCCGCGCCAAAACAGTGACCTTGCGCTTCCGCGACAGCCTGCTGCCGAACACAACCTACACCTTCAACTTTGGCAACGCCATTCGCGACGTGAACGAAGGCAATGCAATAAAGAATTTCACTTACGTTCTCTCTACCGGACCGGTGCTCGATTCCTTATCCTTATCCGGCAAAGTGATTTTGGCCGAAACCGGTAAGGTTGACTCCTCACTGATTGTGATGCTGCACCGTAACCGGACTGATTCGGCGGTTATTAAAGATCGTCCCGAGTATTTTGCCCGCCTCGACGGGGCCGGTAATTTCCGTTTTCAAAACCTGCCGCGTGACACCTTTGCCCTTTATGCCCTCGGCGATGCCGGCACCATCCGCCGCTACCAGGATACCTCCAAGCTCTTTGCCTTTGCCAATGATCCGGTAATTCCCGGCGTTACAAAAGACCTTGTGCTTTATGCTTACCGTTCCAGACAGCCTTCTGCTGCAACAAGCGCTGCACGCAACGGAAACAACACGACTGAAAAGCGTCTGCGCTTCAGTGCCAATCCATCGGGCGGCAACCTGGATTTGCAAAGCGATTTTTCGTTGAACTTTCAATCGCCCCTGCGCAGTTTCGATTCATCCAAAGTTTTGCTGACAACCGATACGACGTTCGCGCCTGTGCGTTATACCGTTTCGCTTGACTCGCTGCGAACGACACTTCGTTTGCGTTCGGCTTGGGCAGAAGGCAAGAGATACAATCTTATTCTCAACAAAGATTTTGCGGACGACAGCGCGGGCCGCAAATTGCTGAAAACCGATACCCTCAACTTTACTACGAAAAAGTTGAGCGATTACGGCAAGCTAAACATCCGCATTCGCAATCTTGACACGAGCCGCAACCCGGTGCTGCAATTTTTACAAAACGACGGGGTAGTATTTTCGGTGAACATCAAAGGCGGTGTTTATCGTTCAACGCTGTTCAATCCTGGCGATTACGACCTGCGTATTTTGTACGATACGAACAACAACGGCAAGTGGGACCCGGGACGTTTTTTTGGCGCCAAACGGCAGCCCGAAATTGCGCAGCCCGTCAGCCGCAAGATTGTGGTAAAAGCCGGTGGAGACAACGATTTCGACGTCACTTTATAAAGGCTTTTTTAACGGCTTCGGAAGCTGTTTTCCCTTCTCAAAATCGTACATTTGGCCTCTTATGCAATTCTCTTCTTCTCTCCTAGAAAATGCGGTTAACGAGTTTGCGAAATTGCCCGGCATTGGCAAGAAAACAGCCCTTCGTTTGGTGCTTCACCTGCTCAAACAAGACAGCGAAGACGTGGAGCATTTCAGCGAAACGATGAGCCGCATGCGCAACGAAATCAAGTTTTGCCAGCGCTGCCACAATGTGGCCGATGCAGACATCTGCTCCATCTGCGCCAACAGCCTGAGAAAGCAGGAAATGATTTGCGTAGTGGAAAATATTCGCGACGTGATTGCGTTGGAAAGCACGCAGCAATTCAGCGGAACCTACCACGTATTGGGCGGCGTCATCTCGCCGCTTGACGGCGTTGGGCCCAATCAGTTGAACATTGACACGCTCATTCACCGCGTGCAAAAAGAGGGAACAAGCGAAGTGATTTTTGCGCTGAGTCCCACTATACAGGGCGACACCACCATCTACTACATTCAAAAGAAATTACCCGCCGAAACAAAAGTAACCACCATTGCCCGCGGCATTGCCTTTGGCGGTGAACTGGAATACGCCGACGAAATGACGCTTGCCCGAAGCTTGCAAAATCGTTTGCCGGTGGACAGTTACGTGAGCAGCCGGTAGGGCAAGGGGCAATAAGCAAATGCCATAAGCATCAAATTTATTGTTTGCTACTCCGCACAACCGTAAGCGAATAAGGCGGCAACAAAAGTGCTTCTGATCGTTGAATGGCTTTTTTCACCGGCGGTAATTCCTTTAACGGATGCCCGTTCAACCCATCGTCTTTCCATTGATATTGTTCTCCTGAATATTGATAAACCGTCAGCGGATAAGAAATGCTTTCTTCGCTTTGTCCATTTGCAATTTTCAGCTTGATTGGATAACTCTTCGCAGAATCTTTGTTGATGAGCAGCAGCGACCATGTTTCATCCGGCAGTCGAAGCGCATAAGCCGAAATAATTTCTTCACCCGCTGTTGTTTTTACGTTGGATGATGCCGAATAAACCTGCAACGGTTTTGAAAAAGGTTCGGTCCAATGCCGCATCATTTCGGCGCCGTAATAAGCAGCCGTGTGGTAATTGATCTTTCCTTTATCGTTCATGCCAAACAGCATGTTGTTTCCTGCGGGACAGCCAAAATCGCTTTGCAAATTGTTTGGTTCCCAGCCGTATAAAAAAGCTTTTTCGCCACCGTTGCTTAAAAATTTTCCCACGATGTCGGCATTCATTAAGGCACCTTGTATCGTTACTTCTGAAATACCGGCAAAGGCCGAGTATCCGTATTCGCTAATGAAAAAAGGAAGAGGCTTTAATGCGGAAATAGAGCGCATGTCGTTCATTGCCTTGTCCAATCTTGACGGAGCTTGCAGCAATTGCAGCGCGGACGGTGCACACACGCTGTCGAAAGGATACCATTCGAAACTGAAAAAGTTATAGTTGCTTAAAGATTTCTTTTTATCAAGGTAAGAGACAAAACCCTGCATCCATTTTTTTGTTGGAAAGGGCTCGTCTAACTGGTCTAAAATAATGCCTTGCAAACTTGGACCACCAAGTGAAAGAGTAGGGTGCAGCTCTTTTATTTTTTTACTCCATTGCGCATAGAGTTCCGCAAAGTCAGCGGCATTCACCATCTGTCCATCGGGTTCCTCGCCAAGTTCTACGCCGCCAACGGCGTACTGTTTCTTCGTCACATAATCAACAAGACCGGTTGCATTCTCCGGTGTGTCGTACAGCAAGCCTGCTGAAAGCAAAGCCGGTGTGCCGCTGGTAATTCCTGAACGATAAAAACGGTCAATGCCAATTTGTTCCGTAAGCGAATCCATGTCAGTGCTTCGGTGCCAGGGATCGGTGGAAGAAACGTACACCTTGCTTTGCTCCTTCGCATTTGCAGCGTGATGAAGAAAATCGCGAAACTTTCCGTGTTCTATTCTTCCCGCGAACAATTCTTTTATCGCGTAGCCAAGCCCGTCGCGAACGTCGCTTGAACCCTTCGGTGCTTTGCCCGAACTCTCTTTCATGCGTATGCGCAGGAACCTTGCGCTTACCAATTCGTTCGCAAGATGAACGAATTGATTTCCGCTCTTTTTGTTTGTGAATTCACTCAACGGAAACGGCTTCCACACCTGCGGCGAATTAATTTCAAAATAACCGGCGTTATCAAAATAATCGTACACGGTTTTCGCGGCGTAATCAACGGTGAACGACGTGGCGAAAGGCTTTCCCCATAAAATCTTTACGGCATCAATGGGTACGTCGCAGCCAAGGTCCACGATTATCCATTGCGGGTGTTGCGCATTGGCTTCGCCGGTAAAATGTGCGTCGAGATAAGGATTCGATTTCCAAAAGCTTTTTTTATCGCCGTCCGTTATCCGCGAATAGCCATCGTTGTTTGCCTGGTCTATTGTATTGCCCCGGTGCGACAAACGATAACCGTAGGAAAGTGAAATGAAAGAAGCCGTATCAGTTGATGAAACCCAATAGCCTTGGTGGTGTTTTGCGTTGCTCCAAGTTCCTTCGGGATTCCAGTGCCATACTTCGTTTCCTAACTCCGTACGCAAACGGTAGGTGACTGGCTTAAAGCCCACCGACAACATGGCCTTAATATTTTGCGGCTGAAAAATGCGATCGTTCTCTCCTTTTTCATGCCCGTCAACGCCCACGCCAAAGGTTTTCAAAGGCACAAAGTTGTTTTGCAAATGCGCCGAATCGAAATAAACAGTAAGGGTAGAAGCCGTTTGGGCACTGGTTGAAAGGACAAGAAGAAAAAGGAGAGCAAGACTTGAGAAACACTTCTTCATACGATCGCAAAACCGCTACGGATGCGGCTATCGTTTGGTTGAAAGGCCAATAATACTATCTTTGCCGCACACCGGCGGATTTGTTTATTGTTCGGCCGTAACAGAACTAATAAACGCAAGAAACTCTCCCTGCACTGTTTTCCTGACGTTTATTAGAATTGTTTACGTGTTCACAGGTTCACCTGTTCATCGTGCTACGGTTCGCAACAGTACATTTTTCACGCCAACATGTGAACACGTAAACTCGTGAACAAGTGAACTGTTTTTAAAACAAATTGTATGGCAAACATTAAAGACCTGCTTCAGGAACGCATTCTCATCATTGACGGTGCTATGGGCACCATGATTCAGCGATACAAATTAACCGAGGCGGATTACCGTGGTGAACGGTTCAAGGATTGGCCTTCGGACGTAAAAGGCAACAACGACCTTTTGTGCCTCACGCAGCCGCACATCATCCGCGAAATACACGGTAAGTATCTGGATGCCGGCGCGGACATTATTGAAACAAACACCTTCAACGCACAGCGTGTTTCACTGGCCGATTACGGCATGGAAAGCCTTGCGTATGAAATCAATTTTGCAGCGGCAAAAATTGCGAAAGAAGCCTGCTCGCTTGTCGGTTCAGGCGAACAAAAATTTGTGGCCGGTGCATTGGGACCGATGAATAAAACGCTTTCGCTTTCACCCGACGTAAACAATCCGGGTTACCGTGCGCTAACGTTTGATGAAGCAGCGGATGCGTACTACGAACAAGTGAAAGGTTTGGTGGAAGGCGGCGTTGATTTGTTATTGATTGAAACCATTTTCGATACGCTGAACGCAAAGGCGGCCATTTTTGCCGTGAAAAAATATTTCCGCGACACGAAACAAAAAGAGTTGCCCATCATGATTTCGGGAACCATCACCGATGCGTCGGGGAGAACTTTGAGCGGGCAAACGCTGGAAGCCTTTTACAATTCCATTCGCCATGCAAGACCGTTAAGTGTTGGGTTGAATTGCGCTTTGGGTGCGCATGAAATGCGGCCGCACATTGAGGAGTTGAGCAGCATTGCGGAGTGTTACACATCGGCTTATCCAAACGCAGGACTGCCAAACGCGATGGGCGAATACGACGAGCAACCCGAAGACACGGCGCATTTTATAGAAGAATGGGCGAAGGATGGTTTTGTAAACATTGTGGGTGGTTGCTGCGGCACGACACCGGATCACATACGGCACATTGCGGAGCATGTAAGCAAACTGAATCCAAGAAAGTTGCCCGTCATTGAAACAACAACCGGTAAAGTAGAAGAAGAAATAGCAGTCGTTTAAATATTCGTGACCCTTTGTGCCTTTGCGCCTTAGTGGTTCAAATTGCAAACAAACTATGAGCGAAATAACCATCATCAAACCCTATCTCAAACTCTCCGGCCTTGAGCCGCTGACGATACGGCCCGAATCGAATTTTGTAAACGTTGGCGAACGCACCAACGTGACCGGCTCCAAAAAATTTGCGCGGCTCGTTCGTGAGAATAAATACGAAGAAGCGCTTTCGGTTGCACGGCAGCAAGTAGAAAACGGCGCACAGATTCTTGACGTGAACATGGACGATGCGCTGCTCGACGGCGTGAAAGCCATGACGATATTTTTGAACTTATTACAAGCCGAACCCGACATCGCAAAGATTCCCGTGATGATTGATTCCTCGAAGTTTGAGATTATTGAAGCGGGATTGAAATGTGTGCAGGGCAAGTGCATTGTAAATTCGATTTCGATGAAAGAAGGCGTGGAGAAATTTAAAGAACAGGCCTTCATTTGCCAGGCTTACGGAGCGGCCGTTGTCGTGATGGCGTTTGACGAGCAAGGCCAGGCTGACACACTCGAACGCCGTGTTACCATCTGCGAAAAGGCGTATGACATTCTTGTAAATGAAGTGGGTTTTGATCCGCAGGACATCATCTTCGACCCAAACATTTTTGCCATTGCCACCGGCATTGAAGAACACAACAACTACGCGGTTGATTTCATCGAAGCCACAAAGATTATCAAACAGAAAATGCCGCTGGCAAAAATCAGCGGTGGCGTGAGCAATGTGTCGTTTTCGTTTCGCGGCAACGATCACGTTCGCGAAGCCATTCATGCCGTCTTTCTTTATCACGCCATCAAAGCGGGCATGGACATGGGCATTGTGAATGCCGGACAGTTGGTAGTTTATGATCAAATTGAACCGCAGCTAAAAGAGTTGTGCGAAGACGTTATTCTGAATAAACGCCCCGATGCAACCGAACGTCTTGTTGCTTTTGCCGAGAAAGTGAAAGGCAAGGGCAAGGAAGAAGAGAAGAAAGACGAAGCGTGGCGAAACGCTTCCGTTGAAGAAAGATTGAAACACGCACTGGTAAACGGCATCACCGATTACATTGATGCCGATACCGAAGAAGCCAGACAAAAATATCCGAAGCCGCTTGATGTAATTGAAGGGCCGTTGATGGCCGGTATGGATGTGGTAGGTGATTTGTTCGGCAGCGGAAAAATGTTTTTACCGCAAGTGGTGAAAAGCGCAAGGGTCATGAAGAAATCGGTTGCCGTCTTGACGCCTTACATCGAAAAAGAAAAAGAAGAAAAAGCGGCACGCGGCGAAATTTCCCTTTCAGGTGCTCCAAAAATTTTGATGGCAACGGTGAAGGGCGACGTGCACGACATCGGCAAAAACATCGTAGGCGTGGTACTCGGTTGCAACGGTTACGACGTGGTTGATTTGGGCGTGATGGTTCCGGCGGACAAGATTTTAGAAACCGCGCAAAAAGAAGCCGCGGACGTGATTGGCCTAAGCGGATTAATCACGCCTTCGCTTGACGAGATGGTGCACATTGCCAAAGAAATGAAGCGCCGCAACATGAAGCAGCCTTTGTTGATCGGCGGCGCTACAACATCACGTACGCACACGGCGGTGAAGATTGCACCCGAATACGACAACGGCGTGGTGCATGTGTTGGATGCTTCGCGCAGCGTAACGGTGGTGAGCAATCTTCTAAACAAAGAAGGAAAAGAAAATTTTCTGAAGCAATCGGCAAAAGAATACGAAACCCTGCGGCAACAATTCGCCAACAAGCAAAAGCACAAGGTGTTGATTCCATACGAAGAAGCCGTTGTAACAAAAGAATATTTTGATTGGAAGAATTACCAGCCCACAAAGCCCGCCGTTGACGGCACAAAGGTTTTCAAAGACTTTGATTTGGGTACCATAGCCCGCTACATTGACTGGGGGCCGTTCTTTATTGGTTGGGAAATGCCGGGCCGCTTTCCGGATGTATTGAGCGATAAAATTTTTGGCACCGAAGCCACGCGGCTGTACAACGATGCACAAAACATGGTGAAGCAGATTGTAAATGAAAACTGGTTCAGCGCATCCGGCGTCATTGGCTTTTGGCCCGCCAACTCAAACAACAAAGACACCATCACGCTGCAAACGAAAGAGGGCGAAGTGAAATTAGAATCGCTGCGGCAGCAATTAAAAAAAGCGGTTGGGCAGCCTTCGTTTTCATTGGCCGATTTTGTTGCACCCGGCTCGTTCAAGCAGGATTACATGGGCGCTTTTGCCGTCACCATTCACGGTGCCAGAAAATGGATTGACAAGTTCATTGCCGAACACGACGAGTACAACAAAATACTGGTGCAAATTCTTGCCGATCGTTTTGTGGAAGCCTTTGCCGAATGTTTGCACGAACAAACAAGAAAGGAACACTGGGGTTATGAGAAGAACGAAACCCTTACGAACGAAGAATTAATCAAAGAACAATACAAAGGCATTCGCCCCGCGCCGGGTTATCCGGCTTGTCCTGATCATACGGAGAAGATCAAATTGTTTTCGTTGCTGAACGTTACCGAAAACATCGGCATCGAGCTTACCGAAAGCCTCGCAATGGACCCGCCGGCATCGGTTTGCGGCTGGTACATTGCGCATCCGCAAAGCCACTATTTTGGTTTGGGAAAAATTGGTAAAGACCAGTTGCAGGATTATGCCGAACGCAAAGGCATGAGTCTGGAAGAAGCGGAGAGATGGTTAAGGCCGGCACTGGAATAATTGATTTATAATTTGCATTACGAACGAAAGAATCAAATAAAAAAGCGGCTATCGAAGGCCGCTTTTTTCTTATCGTGTTTTTATCACTTTTGTTTTCGTCCAGGTGTCGTGCCACAAGCCGCTGCCAAACCAAATGCTCAAAGCCTCGAACGGAACCAGGCGGCACAGGCTGCGCAACAAGGCATCTTTGAAGGTCAGTTCCTCGCCGTCTTCGCGAATGGCGCGGGTGCCTGTAATGAATTTACCAAGCGTATGTCCCCTAAACGCTTTCTCGCAAATGGTGTAGTAAACAAGATGATTGATGAGGGCAACGATATAAGTCGTCAACAGTAAATACTCTTGTGAAAACAAGGTATAAGCCGCGTTGGGCGAAACCGACAGCAAAAACGTTGCAAGCAAATAGCTGGTGGCGTAACTGATGGCAAACCGCATCAGCAGAATGTCAACCAGGTAATTCAAAAACCGCTGGCCCGTGGTGGCTTCGTCGTATTCAACAAATTCACCTTCGGTGAAAAGATCGTGTTGCTCGTCAGCAGAAGGAAAGGTTTCGGTATTGTTCATTTTATTTTTTTAGTAAAATAAACGGCCGGAACCAGATTACAAAATCGCTCTTCTTTCCAATTCATCGCGCAATTGTGCGGAGCTCGTAAACCGGATGGTTTCCAGGCCGAAGTCTTTCGCGGCTTCCGCGTTGCGCAGGTTGTCGTCAATGAACAGCGCTTCTTCTTTTTTAATGTCGAAACGGTCGAGCAACAACTGAAAAAATTCCGGGAAAGGTTTGCGCATCTTTTCTTCACCGCTTACCAGTCGTCCGTCGAACCAATGGAGAAATTCATACAGCGCCAATGCTTTCGGAAAGGTCTCGGCGCTCCAGTTGGTGAGTGCGTACATTTTGTAATGGCCGCTTTCTTTCAGTTCTCTAAAAATCTCTACCGTTTCTTCAATCGGACCGCCCAGCATTTCTTCCCATCTGCCATAGTAAGCTTCAATGTGTTCTTTCCATTCAGGATGTTTTGCAATCAACACTTCATTGGCTTCTTTGATGGTGCGGCCCGCATCTTGTTCTTCGTTCCATTCGTGCGTGCAGATGTTTTCAAAAAAGTGCTTGCGTTTTTCTTCCTCGGGAATGAGTGTATCAAAAACATAGGCGGGGTTCCAGTCGATGAGCACACCGCCCAAATCGAAAATGATGGTTGTAACGTTCATGGATTGTTGTGTAATTAAAGAAGGTTTAATGCTTGTAATTCCTGCCGCAATTCTTCGGGACTTTTAAAATGAATGCCGCGAATGCCAAGGCTTTCCGCAGTCTCGACATTCTGTTCCGAGTCATCAATAAACACCGCTTGTTGCGGAGAAAGATTAAAGCGTTGCAGGGTCAATTGATAAATAGCAGCATCAGGCTTTTTTAGCTTTACCTCGCCGCTGATAATCCTGTCGTCAAACCATTGAAGAAAAGGAAAGTCATCAACCGTGTCATTAAAGAGTTCCGCGTTCCAGTTGGAAAGCACATAAAGTTTATAGCCTTTTTCCTTTAGTTCTTTTAAAATTTCAACGCTTCCTTCGATGGGTCCGGCAAACATTTCTTTCCAGCGGGCATAAAAGGCACGAATGGGATGCGCCCAGTCGGGATGTTCTTTTACCAACAGTTCCGTTGCTTCCTGCGGCGACCGGCCGGCATCCTGCTCCGAATGCCAATCCATCGTAGCGATGTTGTTCAGGAAATGGTCGCGTTCTTTTTTATCGGAGAAAATTTTATCGTAAAGAATGGTTGGGCTCCAGCGAACGAGTACGTTGCCCAAATCAAAAATGACGGTATCAATCTTCATGGTTCAAAATTTCTTTTGCGGCGTTTACTTCTTTGTCTTTTTTATGGCTGTACCGAAATTTAAAATACAGCATGATGAGCGAACAAATCAGTACAAGGCTGTTGGTGTAAATGATGGGAACATCCCGAAGAATGATGCCATAAATAAGCCACATAACAACCGACACGGTGGCGAAGGTGAACATGAGAAGAGAAATGTCATCAGCCGATTTAGTTTTCCAGGTTTTGATGACCTGCGGCAAAAACGTAACGGCCGAGATGCTGCCTGCGGCCATGCCGAGGAGTTGGATTGCGGTCATAGTCGGCGAAGGTAACCCCAAACCCCTAAAGGCGCTTACCGTGACGTGCCAGAGTCATTGCTATGGGGTGGAGACAATGTGTTGTAAACGACCATGAACCTCTTTAGGGGCAGGGTTCACCCTTTTTCCAACAGCCACCATCTTCGTCTGCGGGGCACAACTTTGTAATTGGTTTGAATGTATTTTAAAATATGGTCCATGGCTTCGTCTATGCTGTCGGTGTACATCACCAGGTCCATGTCTTCTTTGGAGATGGTGCCCCTTGCGGCCATGTCCTGCATCGCTTCCCACAATTCTTTATAATAAACTTTTCCAAACAACACCAACGGAAAGGCCGTCAGTGTTTTGGTTTGAACAAGCGTAAGCGTTTCAAAAAATTCGTCCATGGTGCCAAAGCCGCCGGGCAGAATGATGAAAGCGTAGGAATATTTTATGAGCAGTGTCTTGCGCACAAAAAAATGTTCAAACGTAATGGACGTGTCCACGTATTTGTTGCCCACCTGTTCAAAGGGCAATTGAATGTTGCAGCCTACTGACCGGCCGCCGCTTTCAAAAGCGCCGCGGTTGGCAGCTTCCATAATTCCGGGGCCGCCGCCCGTCATGGTGGTAAAGCCAGAGGCGGCAATGCGTTTGCCAAACTCCACCGCTTGTTTGTAATATTCGTTGTCTTCTTTAAACCTTGCCGAACCAAATACCGTAATGCAGGGTCCCACAAAATGCAGGGTGCGAAAGGCCTTGACAAACTGCGTAAACACTTTCCAGGCAAAGCCCAATTCAAAGCTGCGGCTCTTGGGGCCTTCAAGGTAAACGGGTTCTTTGGGCGGGATGATGGGTTTGGGGGGCATGAGATAAAAGTAAGGAGGAGTCAGGAGGTAGAATGTAGGAGTTAGGAGTTAGGAGATAGAATGGTTAGATGCAATGGCTTTGGAATAAGCATTCAAGAGCCTTCCGACTTCGTTTGTAAGTTCGATTAACCTAGCATCGGTTTCATATCCAAGATCCTTTGAAAGAATAATATAATACCGACATTCTTCAAGAGAAGAATGGGCGATGTTTAGAAAGTTCAATTTGTTCTTATAATCTTTCTTCTTGTAGCCTTCGGCAATGTTTGCAGCAATTGAAACTGCAGCTCGACGGAACTGCGATGTAAGTCCATAAACTTCGCGACGTGGAAAATTTTCGGTCATCCTATAAACCAGCAGCACAAATTCATGCGCCTTCTGCCAAACAAGCAAGTCTTCAAAAGTTTTCGTTTTCTCCATCTTTGAAGATAACCATTCTATCTCCTACATTCTACCTCCTGCCTCCTTATCTTCACTCCCATGAAAATCATTTCCTACAACGTCAACGGCATTCGGGCTGCCATGAAAAAAGGTTTTGTTGATTGGCTGAAAACGCATCCGGCTGATGTGATTTGCATCCAGGAAAACAAGGCGCAGCAAAGCGATGTGGACGTTCAGTTGTTCAACGAGCTGGGCTACCACGATCATTGGTTTTGCGCACAGAAAAAAGGCTACAGCGGCGTAACGGTGTTCACCAAAATTCATCCCGATAAAGTGCAGTGCGGCACCGGCCACCAAATGAGCGACGACGAAGGAAGAGTGATGCAACTGGATTTTGGTAAAGTAAAATTGATCAACGCTTATTTTCCTTCCGGTACTTCGGGCGACGAACGGCAGACCTACAAGTACCAATGGCTGGACGAATTTTTTGAGTACGTGCAAAAGCTGCGCAAAAAAAATCCGAACATTATTCTTTGCGGCGATTACAACATTGCGCACAAGGAAATTGACATTCACAACCCAAAAGGCAACAAAAATCAATCAGGGTTTTTGCCCGAAGAAAGAGCGTGGATGGACAAATTTTACAGCAATGGTTGGGTGGACAGCTTTCGAACGTTTCATCCCGAGCCGCACCGCTACAGTTGGTGGAGTCAGCGCTTTCCCTCGGTGCGGGCCGAAAACAAAGGCTGGCGCATTGATTACATCAGCGTAACCGAACCACTGAAGCCGCACTTAAAAGATGCCGAAATTTTTCCCGACATAAAGCACAGCGACCATTGCCCCATTCTTGTAGAAGTAGATGTAGAAAAAGTTCAGGGATGATTGTTTATAACGTAACCGTAAAAGTAGAAGAAAGCATTGCAGGCGACTGGCTGAAATGGCTCTTTGATGAGCACATTCCAGCGATCATGAACACCGGTTGTTTCAACGCTTATAAAGTTGTTCGTTTATTGGAAGTTGACGACAGCGAAGGGCCGACTTACGCAATCCAATACAACGCCGAATCGAAGGCCGATTACAACCGTTACGTTGAACTTCATGCGCCGTTGATGCAGCAAAAATCATTTGACAAATGGGGCGGCGGCTTTATTGCGTTTCGAAGCGTGATGGAAGTGGTCGAGAATCGTTGATCGTTGGTTGTTGGCCGTCACGAGCAACGGCCAACAACCAACGATCAACTTTCAGCGGTCAACGTTGAATGTATCCCTGCAAGGCTTTCACGTACGTTTCAAACGCATCAACGCCTTTGGTTGTAATCCTGCAAAGCGTTTGCGGATAATTGTCTTTAAACTGTTTTTGCACTTCAATGTATTCGGCGTCTTTCAGCTTTTGAATTTGCACGCTTAAGTTACCCGCCGTGGCGCCGGTCTTTTCTTTTAAAAACGTGAACTCGGCTTCTTTCACGCCAATGAGCAAGGACATTACCGCCAGGCGCAATTGCGAATGCAATATGGGGTCGAGTTCTTTAAACATGCTTCTTCTTCTCCTTCAAATAAGCGCTCCGCAACAGATTTCCCGGCAAGAACCAGGCAAAAAAAGCCGAGACAAAAAACAACAACAAGTCAACGCGGGTTGACGTGTAGATGCTCACAACGGCGGCTATCCAACAAACAATGCCGCCGGCAATCATGGCGGTAAAACGATGTGTGTAGCCGGTTGCAAACGTGGGCATACCATAAAGAATGAGAAACAAACACGCACTTCCGTCGGGCTTCATCACGTTGGCATAAAACGAAAGCAAAAAGATGCCGATGCCGAAGCTGATCCAAATGCCGCTCATGGCATCGGCGGTATGTGATTTAAACTTTTGGCTTTTGCCCTCGCGAACGGAGATAACAATTTGTGGAACAACGGCAAGCAAGGTTAACCACCATACGTTGCCCAGCCACGGAATGTGCCACCACGTGTTGCCAAAAGAAACCGCACTGCAAAACATAATCACGCTTCCCCACAACAGTGCACTGGTGCCGCTTTCGTGGTAAGCGTTGCGGGCCTTGTAAATCATTTCTTCAATCAGTGCCAGGCTTTCTTTGTGCGAAAATTCTTCGGGCTTTTCCATGCGTTTTATTTGTGAGGAGAGTTCACGGTTTACCGTTTGCAATTACGGCGTTAACTGCGAACGGTAAGCAGTGAGCTGTGAACGTGTATTTACTTTGGCAATTGCGCCATGAAATATTGCAGGGTCGTGCGGCCCCAATTTGGATCAATATTGCCGGAAGGTTTGAAGGTTTCAAATTTTTGCCCGGCTTTTTCAAACAAGATTTTTGCTTCGGTTTTGCTGCCGCCGAATTGTTCCGGGGTAAAAAATTTATCCTGACCCTGCAGCAAATACACACGCGGGTTTTCGGGGTTTAATTTGGCCGCTGTTTGCAAAGCTTGTTCGGCTTGCGGACCGTATGTCATGTAGCGGCTCATCGGGTCGGCCATCATGCGCAGCGTGGCAATCATTTTCTTTACCACATAGATCTCAGAATTGTTTGGATTCAGTGCGTCGGCCTTGTTTAGCAGGGCTTCGGCTTTGTCGGCCATGGGATCGGTTTTCGATGCATCCGGTTTTTGCATGCCCATCATGTACGCAGCATTCACTTGCGCAAGCGCTGCGTAGTAATAAGGCTGCCATTTGTTTTTCTCTGCATCGGCAATGCGTTCAAAAGCGGCAGAAAGCGTCAGCAGTTCCGGTGTACTGTGCGTCGTATCTATTGCAATGACTTTGGGTATCATCGCATTCGTATACTTATCGTCCTGCGCTTTTACAGCAAGACTTAATCCCGCTAACACAGTTAAAGAGAAGAGGAGTTTTTTCATGATTGATGTATTTGTTTTTGTTTGAAGTTTTTATTTGGCTTTTACAAATTTGCATTGATCGCATCTTGCGTTCTGTCTATCCCAAAGCTGAAGAACGCACCGATGAACACAAACATTCTTGAAGGCGGCACGATGGCTTCTTTGCGCACGCCGTCGTACGAATACTGGTAGCCGTAGGTTTGTTTCAGGTTCAGAATGTTGTTTACCGACAGCACGTACACCACAAACGACCTCGCGTCTTTCTTGCCCACCGTCGGAACATAATTCAAACTGAAACTAACGTTGTGGTAATCGGGCACTTCGCCACGGTCGCTGAACTTGTAGCTTCCGCCGCTGTTCACAATATTGTAATAGGGCCGACTGCTGGCATAATTGTACGAGAGATTAAATCCCGTTTTTATCGGCAACACAAACTTCTTCATCACCAGCGATGCCGTATGTTTTGCCGCAAAGTTTGGCGTGATGGCAAAGGGAAAATTCAGGTAATCGCGTTTGGTATCGAGGTAAGAATACGAAACCCAGTAATCAAAATTCTTCACCGTTTTTTTATCGCGCCAAAACAATTCAAAACCCTTTGCATCGCCAAAGCCGTTGCTGCTGAGGGCTTGCCCCTCGCGGTTGTACAACGTGCCTGTTTTCAAAAGCTGTTCGTATTTTTTATAAAAGCCTTCAACGCGGAACACTTGCAGGGAAGTTGTTTTTTGGTACTGCGCAATGTAGTGCGTGGCTTTGGAAAAATCCAGCGGACTTACTGCGGGCAAATACTGTGTTTCGGGATTCTGGTAAAAGATGCCGTAGGCCAGCGAAGCCTGGCTTTCCTTTCCCAATTTATACGCAAGGGAAAGCCGCGGGGCGATGTTTGTTTTGTCTAAATAAGACGAATGCTCCAGGCGTGTTCCCACTTTTGCGGCTACGTTGTTTGTTACGTAAATATCGCTTTCGGCAAAGAGCGCCGTTGTGTGTTGCTTTAAGCTTGTTTTGTAAGATGCGTTCGTATAATCGGTATAAACAGATGGATCGTCGCTAAAATTGTATTCGCTGCCAAAGCGGATAGCGCTTAAGCCAGGCAATCTTCTGTCAAACACAACTTTGGTGTTCACGTAATGTCCGCGTTTGTCAAAGGCAAAGTTTTTAAATTCCAAACCGTTCACCGTTACGTCTTTCTTGGAAGCATCCTGCAAAGCGCCGTTGATGTTGTCCTTGTTGTTTGTATAAGAAACACCGGCCGCAAGCCTCCAGTACGTGCCCAGGCGTTCGCGCCACGAAAGGTTGTGGTACTGATAAGTATTTTTCAAGGCAAACTTGTCCAAATAATTCGGTGCATCAATGCTTGGCGTGGTAAAGCCAAGATGATTGTTGCTGAAATTGCCGTAGTATTTCACCATGCCCGAAGCCGACGTTTTGATGCGAAAATTTCCTTCGATGTTGTGAAAGGCCGGCACGGTAAAATAATCCTGCTTTTGTTTAACAAGGCCGAAGGCCAAACCCAGGTTGGTGTAGTCGTAATTGATGCCCCAGGAAGCCGTTTTCTTTTTGTTTAATTGCTGGTACCCTGCGGTGGCACTCAATACCGTCAGGCCAAGGCTTGCCGATGTTTGTTCGGGCAAATCAATGGACTCTAAAATCACGGCCGAAGAAAGCGCCTGGCCGTAAAGCGCTGAGTAACCACCGGTACTGAAAACCGTGCCTTTAAACAAAAACGGATTGAAGCGGCCGTAGCCCGCAATGTTTGGTCCCGCTTGGAAAAAAAATTTGTTTACCAGCGTGCCGTCAATAAAAATTTTTGTTTCGGCGGCTGCACCGCCACGCACAAAAAGTCCTTCGCTTTCGCCCACTTGTTGTGCGCCGGGCAATGTTTTCAATGCGCCCGTTACATCGCCGTTAGCCGACGCGGTGGTCACTACATCAAGCGAAGTAAGAACCGCCGCGGCACGTTTGCGGTCGCTGGCTTCAAAGGTTCCCGCACTGATCACGACGGCTTTTAATTCGTCGGGTTCTTCTTTCATCGTAAAAGAAAAGGGTTGCAGCGGCGCATCCAAATTTATCTCCTGTTCAAAGCCTTTGTAGCCGATGGCTGTAACAACCAGCAGTTTTTGTCCCTTCTCGGTTGTAATGAATTTGAAACGGCCGGTTGAATCGGCCACGCCGCCGTCGTAACTGTCTTTGACGGTAACGCTGGCGCCGGGAATGGGTTTGTTTTTGTTGTCTTTTATTTGCCCCGAAATTTCGGTTTGCGCTTTCAAAACATTTACTTGAATGAAGTAAAGCAGCAGGAAGAAAAACAGTCTCATAAACGCGGTTTCGGTACAAACATAAAGTAGTTTATATTGTAAACCAAATTTGATTTTGATAAAAAGCGGCTTGCGACCAACCTTGCAAACACAGGAAATGTAAAATGGAGAATGTAAAATCTAAACTGTAAGACGATGCCGCAAATGTTGTGACATACATTTTAGATTTTACATTCTGCGGTTTGTATTCTACACTCTTACCGTTCTCTTTGGCCTAATTTTGCCCGCAACGATTAAAGCTTTATGAATCAGCAAACGCAAAACAAAATCCGTATAGTTACCGCCGCTTCGCTTTTCGACGGCCACGATGCTGCCATCAACATCATGCGGCGCATTTTGCAAAGCAAAGGCGCCGAAATCATTCACCTTGGTCACAACCGCAGCGTACACGAAATAGTGGAATGCGCCATTGAAGAAGACGTGCAGGGCATTGCTATAACATCTTATCAAGGAGGCCATGTGGAGTTCTTTAAATACATGAAAGACCTTCTTGACGAAAACGGCTGTGGTCACATCAAAATTTTTGGAGGCGGCGGCGGCACCATTCTGCCCCAGGAAATAAAAGAGCTGCACGAATACGGTATCACCCGGATTTACTCGCCCGATGACGGCCGCAAGATGGGACTGGAAGGAATGATTGAAGACGTGATCAACCAATGTGACTTTAACCTGAACGGCAACGGCGAATACAAAGGTCCGATGTCGCTTGGCGAAGTAAAAGACGTGCGAAAAGTAGCGCGGTTAATTACAAACGCGGAGAACGGTGTTCGGTCAACGGACAACAGTCAACAATCAACGGTAAAAGCGCCGGTGTTGGGCATTACCGGAACCGGTGGCGCAGGTAAATCGTCTGTAACCGATGAAATCGTTCGCCGTTATTTGAACGCCTTTCCCGATAAAACGATTGCTGTTATTTCTGTTGATCCTTCTAAGAAAAAAACCGGCGGTGCTTTGTTAGGCGACAGGATTAGAATGAATTCAATTTCTTCTCCCCGCGCTTACATGCGATCGCTGGCAACAAGAGATTCTGAGGTGGCGTTGAGTGCACACGTTCAGGACGCATTGGACGTTTGCAAAGCTGCTGGCTTTGACTTCATCATTTTGGAAAGTGCCGGCGTTGGACAAAGTGATGCGTCAATCCTTGATTATTGCGACGTGAGCCTCTACGTGATGACGCCAGAATATGGCGCGGCTTCACAGCTTGAGAAAATCAACATGCTGGATTATGCCGATGTTGTTGCCATCAACAAATTTGACAAGGCCGGTGCGCTGGATGCGTTGGCAGATGTGCGCAAGCAATACAAACGCAACCACCAATTGTGGACGGCGAAGGAGGAAGACTTGCCAATCGTTGGAACGATTGCCGCGCAATTCAATGATGCGGGTATAAACGAATTGTTTGAAAAGTTGATGACAACCGTTGCAAAGAAAACAAGTGTAAGTTTCGGTAGCGTTGAACTGCACGCACACATCAGTGATACAACGACCAAGTCGCAGATCATTCCACCGAAACGTGTCCGTTACTTGTCGGAAATTTCGGAAAGCAACAGAGCCTACGATCAATGGGTGAACGATCAATGTGCAATTGCATCCACGCTTTATAAAATAAGCGGCAGCCTTGATGCATTAAAAGATTTTCCATTTGCCGAAGGCCGGCAAGGCTATTCAAAGGCGGTTATAGAAAAGCTCAAAGAACACTACGGCGAACAGCTTCACCCCGAATGCAAAAAATTGATTGACGAATGGCCTTCGCTTCAAAAAAAATACAGCGCCGATTTTTTTGAATACATCGTTCGCGACAAAACGATCAAGCAACCGTTAACCACAACTTCATTAAGCGGCACACGCATTCCAAAAGTTGTTCTTCCCAAATACAAAGATTGGGGCGATATTCTTCGTTGGCAGTTGCAGGAAAATATTCCCGGTGAATTTCCGTACACGGCAGGCGTGTTTGAATTGAAGCGCCAGGGCGAAGATCCAACCAGAATGTTTGCCGGCGAAGGCGGTCCCGAACGCACCAACAAACGTTTTCACTACGTGTCGCAAGGGCAACCGGCCAAGCGTTTGTCAACGGCCTTTGACAGCGTTACGCTTTATGGTGAAGACCCTGCACAGCGTCCCGATATTTACGGTAAAGTGGGCAACAGCGGCGTAAGCATCGCCACTGTTGATGACGCAAAAAAACTCTACAGCGGCTTTGATTTGTGCGATCCGAAGACTTCTGTTTCAATGACCATTAACGGTCCCGCACCAATGCTGCTGGCATTCTTTATGAACGCAGCGATTGACCAACAATGCGAGAAAAAAATTAAAGAACTGGGATTAACTGAAGAAGTAGAAAAAATTTTGCAGGAGAAGTACAAGCATGCTTCAAAACCCTTGTACTACAATCCTTCTTCGCCTGAACGTTTGCCCGAAGGCAACAACGGTCTTGGCTTGAAATTGCTTGGCTTGAGCGGTGATGAAGTGCTGCCAAAAGATGTTTATGAACAGTGCAAGAAAGAAGCTTTGCAACAGGTTCGCGGCACGGTGCAAGCCGACATTTTAAAAGAAGACCAGGCGCAAAACACCTGTATTTTTTCCACGGAGTTTGCGTTAAAATTAATGGGCGATGTGCAGGAGTATTTCATTCAAAACAAGGTTCGGAATTTTTACAGCGTTTCCATCTCGGGTTATCACATTGCCGAAGCCGGCGCCAACCCAATCACGCAGCTTGCATTTACATTGGCCAACGGTTTTACTTACGTTGAATATTACCTGAGCCGCGGAATGAACGTTGATGATTTTGCGCCCAATCTTTCCTTCTTTTTCAGCAACGGCATGGATGCGGAATACAGCGTAATTGGCCGCGTAGCACGGCGCATCTGGGCAAAAGCAATGAAGCATAAATACAAAGCGGCTGACCGTTCGCAAAAGCTGAAGTATCACATTCAAACAAGTGGTCGTTCGCTTCACGCACAGGAGATTGACTTCAACGACATTCGTACAACATTGCAAGCTTTGTATGCGATTTACGACAACTGCAACAGCCTTCACACAAACGCTTACGACGAAGCCATCACCACACCCACTGAAGAAAGCGTTCGCCGTGCAATGGCCATCCAGTTAATCATCAACCGCGAGCTCGGTTCGGCAAAAACAGAGAACTTTATTCAGGGAAGTTTTGCGATAGAAGAATTGACTGATTTGGTAGAAGAAGCCGTGCTCAAAGAATTTGACCGCATTACCGAACGCGGCGGCGTGTTGGGTGCAATGGAAAGGATGTATCAACGCAACAAAATTCAGGAAGAGAGTTTGCATTACGAGCACTTAAAACACACCGGTGAATTGCCGCTGGTTGGCGTGAATACTTTTTTAAACAAAAACGGAAGCCCCACCGTGTTGCCCGTTGAAGTCATTCGTTCCACCAAAGAAGAAAAAGAACAACAGATTGAAAACCTGCAGGCCTTTTGGAAGCGCAACGAAGACAAAAGCGAAGAGGCGCTGAAGCGCTTAAAAAATGTAGCCGTCAGCAACGGGAATTTGTTTGAAGAATTAATGGAAACCGTGAAAGTTTGTTCGCTTGGGCAAATCACACACGCTTTGTACGAAGTAGGTGGACAGTATCGCCGAAGCATGTAATCCTTCAGGTATTGAAAAGAAAAAAGAGCGGCAACACGCCGCTCTTTTTTCTTTGGTAACAAACACACGTCGCATGTTTACGCAAACAAAAAAAGCCCACCTTGCGTGGGCCTTAACGCTTACTGTTTTACACACATCTCTTTTCATCCAAAACCAAACAGCAATGTACTATTGCTTCCTTGCTTCTTATATGTCTGTTGTTCTGCGGCCAAACAAAAGGCTCAATACAAACAGCACCAAGAAAATGAAGAACAAAATTTTTGCAATACCAGCAGCACCGGCTGCAATACCACCAAAGCCAAAAATTGCGGCGATGATAGCGACGATTAAAAAGATGATTGTCCAACGTAACATAGCTAAGGGTTTTATGGTTAAAAATTGTTGTCGCATTATATAAACAAAAAAATGTGCCATAACCGCCAAATATCCTTTCAAAATGCGATGAGGTACAACGGGGCTTATCAATTTGAGGAAGGCTTACCGCAAATAGTACAACACACGAGGCTGATTGAAAAAGAAAACCGCATAGAACTCGCTTTCGCAGGCGGCTTTTGCGCAGTTGAATCATTTGTGCAACTCACAAAAAGAAAAACCCGCAGCAATGCGGGATTTATAAAAGAGTAAAATTTTTCGCGAAAAACTACCGGCGTGCTGCCAGAAAGAAAAGGCCCAAACCCAACGCAGCCGCCGCAAGTCCCGCACCTAGAAATTTTACCTTTTGTTTTGGCTGTAATCCCCATCCGCCGTGAACCGAGGTGCCGTAATCAACCGGCTCCAGCACATTGCCCGATGAATGCGGAACTTCGTCAGCGTTACGCAAATACAATTCAATTACGTTGGCCGTAATGCGTCGCGAAAGCAAAGGAGAAACCGCGTGTGCAAGCCGAAGCAGCGTTGACAAGCCTGTAATAGAAGCCGATGATTTTGGGGATTGAACAAGCTTTGTCATGGCCCGGGCAATGCGCTGCGGATCGTAAACAGGCGGCGCCGGTTTTAAAACCTTGCCCGTAAAATTGGCGGCATGTTGAATGCCGGGTGTGTCCAAAAAAGCCGGGTACAAATTGCACACGTGAATGCCGGGATAATGATGCAGTTCGCCTTGCAGTGCTTCGCCAAAACCGCGCAAGCCAAATTTGGAAGCGCTGTAAGCCGTGGCGTAGGGCACAGGATAATAGCCGCCAATGGAAATATTGTTGAGAAGAAGACCAAAGCCTTGCGCTTTAAAATGCGGCAACGCCGCGTAAGCACCGTTTATGTAGCCAATCAAATTTGTTTCAATGACTTTTTGGTGAATGGACACAGGCGTTTCGTCAAAGGCACCGGCTGCCAGCAAGCCGGCGTTGTTGATCCACACATCAATCTTGCCGCCCCAGTGTTGCGCCATTGCCGCCAGCGTGTTCATCTGTCCGGCATCGGTTACGTCAGTAGGAATCACCAAGGCATCACCGCCCAGTTCTTTGCATTCATCCGCTACTTCGCGCAGGGCTTCTTCACGTCTTGCAGCCAGCACAAGGCTTGCGCCGGCTTTTGCCATTTGCAAAGCGGCCGCTCGTCCTACGCCACTAGATGCGCCGGTTATGACGATTGTTTTTCCTTGTAATGGGAAATTCTTCCTGCGGGGGCTTGTTGCTTTGTCTGTCATTTTTTTCAATTAACCGTATGAAAAGAACGTACGTTTCAAGAAACGGATGGCCGTTTTGCTGCGGGCTCTTTTATTTGTTTTTGCAGCGCCTTCAACACTTCGTTTACAAAGTAAAGTTGGGCGTCAACGCCTTCCTTCGTGTTGGCGCGAACGATGGCTTCTTCGACTACTTTCCCCTTGTGGGCTACGGCATAAAAAGCGTGAAGTTCGTTGCCGCCTTCGGGCACTTTTGTGGCATAACCGGTAATGGCCACGCCCCAATGACTGCTAAAGAGTTGGCACACTTCCAACGCCATTGTTGCGGCCACTTGCTCCGATACGCAGTTGCAATCTTCGGCGTGAATAGGATCAACGCGAAGGTGACGGTACTTCTGTCCAAGATTGTACGCGGTAATGCCGCCGTGAAAAAAACTTGCGGCATCCGGCACGGTAGAAAAAGCGGCCTGCAAAAAACCCGACGTTACGCTCTCGGCCACGGCTATTGTTTGCCGTGTACCCAGCAAACTATCCCTGAGTTCATCCAATGCTTGTCTGTTAAACATAGTGTTTACTTTGCACAGGCATTTTCGTAAAAATTCGTGCCGCTTAACCAACATGAACAAAGATGAACTGGTAATTGCCACCATTAGCCTGGCAAGAAACCCGGAAGAAGAAAGATTGTTAAGGGCATCGCTGCCGCAGTTGGCTTCGTTGAATGTACCGGTATTTGTTAACGACGGCGGCTCTCCGCAATCTTTTCTCCACTTTCTCCGAAGCCTGCCAAATTTTATCGTTCTTCAAGCGAAAGAAAAAGGGGTGTTTGCGCAAGCCCGAAACAGTTTGCGGGAGGCCGCTAAAACAGAACGGCCTTTTATTTTTTACACCGAGCCAGACAAGGAGCAATTTTTTCGCGAAAGCCTGCCGTTGTTGTTGACGTCTGTTGAAGTTGCAGATACACTCGGTGTTTGCATGGCTTCGCGAAGCGCAAAAAGCTTTGCTACATTTCCGGCCTTTCAGCAGATGACCGAAACAACCATTAACAATTGCTGCAAAGAAAGCATTGGCGCTAAAACCGATTATTGTTACGGGCCATTTCTTCTCAACAAAAAACTTGTCTCGTTTTTAGATGCAGTAAACGAAGACATCGGATGGGGTTGGCGGCCCTTTGTGTTTAACGCAGCACATCGCCTCGGTTATAAAGTAACAACATTTGAAAAAGATTTTTTCTGCCCGGAGAATCAACGAACAGACGACGCTGCAGAACGCCTTTACCGCATGAAACAACTGGAGCAAAACATTCGGGGCCTGGTATTGTCCGCACACATTGAAATGAGCCCTGCGTGAGTGTGCCACTACCTTAACGAAGTATTTTTAGTTGGTCATCACGTCTGGTATGTTATGTGCGATTAAGCACGGTACAATTAATTTATGAAGCAGCTAAAGTTTTTAACAGGCATTGTCCTCATCGTTGCACTGGTAAGTTGCGGCAAGCCGCAGCCGCCGCAATACGCCGGCTATCAAAATTTCCGGGTAGAGAAGGCCGATCTTTCCAACAGCGTTCTTGCCTCCGACATAAAGCTCTACAACCCCAATGCGTATAATTTAAATTTAAAGTCGGCATCGCTGGATGTTTATTTCAACGATAAATTTCTCGGGCACTCGTCGCTGGATTCGCTCATTGTTTTACCGGCGAAAGACACGGCCGTTTTTCCTTTGCGCATGACCGCGTCGCCGAAAGAAATTTTGCGCAACAGTGCAAAGCTTTTGTTCAATCCCGACGTGAAGATTCGCATTACGGGTTCAGCCAAAGCCGGACGCGGCGGCTTTTACATCAACGTGCCCATTAATTACGAAGGCGTGCAGCGCATTAACCTGCGGGAACTCATCACTTCGTACAACAACGAAACAAAAGGCAAGTAAAATTTTGCAACGGTTTTCTCCCGATATTCATTCAATGGAATTCGTCATCCTGAAATCATTTACCAATTACGTAGATGCGCACATCATTCTTGGCCGCATGAAGGACGAAGGCATTGACTGTTGGTTGAAGAACGAGAATACAACGACCATTATGCCCATTTGGACAACGGCACTCGGCGGCATTCAATTGATGGTGGCCGCGGATCAGCAAAAAAAGGCAACCTACATTTTAAACACCATTGAAGAGGAGAGGCGGAAGCAAATCAGTTGCCCGCGCTGCAACAGCCAAAACGTGGAATACATTAACACCATGCGCAAACCTGTAAACTGGTTAAGCGCTGGGGTGTCTTTTCTTTTAGGCGATTACGCCGTGATGCCGGAGCAGCGCTATCATTGTTTTTCCTGCGGCAACGAATGGGAAGAGAAAGAAGTGATTGAATAAAACCAGGCTTGTTTTTTACCGTGCAATTATTTTTCCTTCGCGTCTAAAATCACCGGCGCATTTTTGCTTCCCATCATGATGATTTTTGCGTTTTGCGATTGCGCCATTTCTTTCATGGCTTTGATTTGTTCGTATTGAAGTTGTTTGTCGGTTAAGCTTTCGGAAATGATTTTTTGGTAATCGGCAATGCCTTGGGCTTCCACTCTTTTGCGGTCGGCTTCCTGTCTTTCCTTGGCCAGAATGAACTGCATTTTTTGCGATTCCTGTTCTGCCTGGATCTTTTGCTCGATGGTACTTTTAACCGTAGCGGGCAAGGTAATGTTTCGCACCAATAAATTTTCCAAAAGCAAGCCCCTGTTTTTAAAATCGGTTTCGATGCCTTTGAAGATGCGACTTTGAAACTCGTCTCTTTTTGTTGAATACAAAGCCACAGCTTCATAATAAACAGCGTTGTCGCGAATGCGTGTTCGTGAAATGGGCCGCACAATTTTATCTTCGTAATCGGCGCCGGTTTCGCGAATGAGTTTTGGCGCTTCGGAAGGAATGACGCGGTACAAAACGGTAAGGTCAATCGTTACTTCCAGCCCGTCAGACGTCAACACCCTGATTGCATCATCACCGGTCTTGTGGCCTTCATCGGTTTGACCGCTCATGGTGTAGTTCTGTGTGCGCACATCAAGCCGTTCAACGGTTACCAAAGGATTTACAAAATTCAATCCGCTGTTGAGCACTTCGGGTTGCACTTTGCCAAAGAGTTTTTTTACACCTACCTGTCCGGCATCAATTTGCACAAAGCAACTCAAAACAATGCCGAGTGCAATGAAGCCAATGCCTACGAGTTTGCCCACACGGGATGCTGAACCCAGATTGGGCGTGTTTTTAATGCTAAAGGAGACGATCAGAATGACGACACCCAGAACGAGAAACAACATGTTGTTTGGTTTAAGCACTAAAGGTAAAAGCGGAAGAGCCTTTCAGCAATGCAGCAATCAATGCTGGCAGGCTTCCACTTATCGTTAAAAAAGAAAAGAGCAACGCCGGTTGCTCTTTAAAAATTATTGCTTCGGCAAATGCTTAAAACCGTATGCCCAACGAAAGCCCGGAACGCAAACCGCCGAACGGCCCGGAAAAGGCTACCTGCACTTTGTTGGCCGAAACGTTTACGGTTTTATCAACCAGCGGAATGTCGAGATCTTCGAGTGTTTGTTTTACATCGCTTTGTTCGCCAGGCGTTAACGGTGTTGAGGGAACACCGTTGAAATTGCCGGTGCCGGAACCGTAGTGCGCACCCAATATCCACCAATCCAGGGTTATGTTTTTACCCAGGAACCATTGTGCGCCGAACATTAATCCGCCGGTATTTGCACTCAGGTCGCCGCTTAAGCTAAGGCTTCGTTGCGGTCCTGTGGGCTCGGCATAATTAACCGTAACGGTATTGGTGGCAAACCGTACGTAGCGGTAATACGGCGCAATGTAAAATCCTTTACCGTAGCCTTTGCCCAAATAAAAACGAACCTCCGGCGTAACGGCAAAATTACTCAGGCGGGCATTGTTGATAATGTCCTTTGTATCTTGATCGGAGCCGGCAACCTGGTTTATTAAAAGGCTTTTGAAAGGTAGAGATGTTTCGGGCATCAATCGTCCTCCCAGGGCAACCGAAATTCTTTTGGACAATACCCTTTCGTATTGCACCGAAATATTTTTCAGCGGCAGGGCCAACAAATCAATTTTTACGATGTCTTTTTTGTTACCGAATGCCGGGGCGCCCGACGTTTGCGCCGAAGCGGAAATGGACAAGCCCAGCAAAAGAAGAAGCAGAATGTTTTTGTTGTTCATGGTTCGAATTAAATAATTTATTGCAGCCGGCACAAGTGCTGTGCGGTTAAAGCCGCCAAAGTATTGAACAAACCGGAAAGCTAAAAGCATCAACGGTTTTTTGCCTGAATTGCCCGACGGTTTAACAACTAAAGAAGGGCGTCAATCTTTTGCGAAAGCTTGCGGTCTTTGTCGGTAACAACGTCGCCGGCATCGTGTGTGTTGAGCCAGATTTCAACGGTGTTCCAAACGTTTGTCCAGCGTGGATGATGGTTCATTTTTTCAGCGGCCAGGGCTACGCGGGTCATGAAAGCGAAGGCTTGGCTGAAGTCGTTGAACTGGAATTTGCGATACAAAGCGTTGTCCTTTTCTTCCCACATAAGGCAAGTTTTTGATTGTGAAGAACTGGTTTACCAAATTGCTCAATAGCGGTACGGACGTACAAGAGTGCGACGCAACGAAAGCTTTATAGGAGCACTTGCTCCTGGTGCCTAAAAGTTTTTCTTCTAAAAAACCAAGTGTTCTTTGTTCTTAATTTTTTCGTTGGTTAACTCCATCACCAACTGCACGCCGTTGATGGAGCGCAGCGAATAAACAAGATCGTCCACAAACTCGTTTGACACGCAATCGTCTTTCAAGAGCCACAAGAAATCAAGGTGCTTGAATTCGGGCAGCAGATATTCACCGTCGTGCTGGTTGTTGTACAAATAATGCATGAGGCAACAAGAAGGCTGTGCGTATTCGTACACCGCAAAAAAATAATTGCGGCCTTTTTTCTTGAGCTGAATCTCCAGTTCGTTGTTAATGCGGAAGTCAATGTTCATCAACTGGTTTACCTGCCAGCAAAACATGTAATCTTTAACGGGAGCCTGTATGCCGAGAAGACGCGTTTCTTCAAAGAAGCCCTCCACCATTTCTTTGTTGTCAAGTACGAATGCCATGGTTGGTGTTTTGGTTTGCAGTTAAGCTACTAAAACTCAACAGCAGTTACAAGGTTTTTTCCGTTTCTTGAATAACTCACCGTTGTTTTATCGCCTTTTTTAAACCTGCCAAGTGTTTGCATATAGGTTTCCAGTGACGGTGTTTTGTAGTTGCCAATGGCCGTGATAATGTCGCCGGCTTGTAAGCCTGCTTTCTGCGCCGGCCGGCCTTCGCTCACGCCGTCGGCGCGAACGCCTTGCCCGTTGAACGTGTAATCGGGCATGATGCCCAGCGTTACGCTGAAGCGGGCCGTCGTTGCTGTTTGTGTTTCTCTTGTTTTGCTGAAAGCGAGTTTTGCATTCGACTTGTCCACAGCTTGCAGCAAACTAAAAATGTGTTTCACAATAGCCGCTTCGCCGTTGTAGTTGATCTTGTCAAAATCATCCGACGGTTTGTGATAATCGGCATGCAAACCGGTGAAATAAAAAAGCACCGGAATATTTTTTAGATAGAAAGAGGTGTGGTCGCTTGGGCCGGTGCCGCTGCTATCGAAACGGTAAGCCGCCGCATTGTACAAAACCTGTTTGCCTTGCGGGTTGAATAACTCTCCCCAGGTTGGCGAAGTGCCGTAACCGCCGACGGTGATTGTTTTAGAGGAGTCGTTCAGGCGTCCCACCATGTCCATGTTTACCATGAAGTTTACGCTGCTTAAATCAACCGTTGGATTTTGTGTAAAATATTTTGAGCCGAAGAGTCCTAACTCTTCGCCGGAAAAAGCAATGCACAAAACGTTGTTGTTTTTAAGCGGCGAAGCTTTCAGCAACCGCGCCAGTTCAATCAAAGCAGCCGTGCCGCTGGCATTGTCGTCGGCGCCGTTATGAATTTGTTTCTCGTTGCCACGGTAGAGCGAGTTGTGATCTTCGCCGTAACCCAAGTGATCAAAGTGTGCGCCGAGGATGATTGTTTTTGCTGCGCCGTTGTCGAGGTAGCCAATTACGTTTGTGCCGCTTCGCTTTTTCTCAACCAATTCAATTTTTGCTTTCAGTTTCAAAAGCGCCGACGGATCGCCAAAATATTTTTTGGCCGCTTCTTTTGAAATGTACACAACGGGAATGGAAAGTGTTTCCGTCTTTTCGGTACCGTTAAAATGCAAGCCGTCATCCAGCTTTGATGTGTTGTAAACGAACAAAGCCGTTGCGCCTTTTCTTACCGCATCTTTTGCTCTGGCTACAAGAGTTTCGTTCAGGTCGAAATGCGGATTGTGAACGTTGCCGGCCATCGTTTCTTCCAAATCCCAAAACCAGGGTTCGCCTTTTTCCATTAAGGCAAGGGATGCAAGAGCATCTACGGTTGCGTTGGCGCTGTAAACCAGCGGAAAGAAATCCGTGCCGGCTTGCAATTCTTTTCCGTTAAGGGAAAGAGCGTTTGCGGCCGTCATCTCTTTTCCATCGGCCACCGGGAATGTTTGAAAAAATCCGTCGCTTCCTTTGGGCTGAAGCCCGGCGTTTTGAAAGGCATTACGGATGTATTCAGCAGCCAGCTTTTCGCCTTCTGTGCCCGTGCGCCGCCCTTCAAGCTTGTCACTTGCCAGGTATTCGATGTGGCTTCTTATATTCGATACCGAAGGCTCGGGCAAAGAAGTGGCCTGGCGCTGTGTGGCGCAGCCTGCGATAAAAAAAAGAGTAAGGCTGATGCTAAGGTTAAGGCTGACGTTTCGTATTGACCGGGTAAACACAAGAATAATTTTAAGAAATGAGCGGACGGCAAAAATACTTTTCCGCAAGGGTTTGCACCGGTAAAGAAGCATTTTTTTCATCCGGCATTTTTCGTTATGCTTAACACAAAACTCCCGATATCGTAAACGGTTGCGGCCGTTGCCGAGTACCTTTGCGAACCTCATCGTCGTGACAAAGAGAACCGTACATATTGCTCTCGTCGGAAATCCCAACAGCGGAAAGACGTCGTTGTTTAACGCCTTAACGGGTTTGAATCAACGTACCGGAAATTTTCCCGGCGTAACCGTGGACAAGAAAACAGGCAGCACGCCCCTTTCCGCAACATTGGTTGGTAACGTAATTGACTTGCCAGGAACTTACAGTCTTTATCCAAAACGGCTGGACGAATGGGTGAGTTATCGCGTGTTGCTCAACCAGGACAAAGACATTCGCGCCGACGTGTTTGTGGTGGTGGTGGATGCGAGCAACCTTAAACGCAACCTGCTTTTTTGTTCGCAGATCATGGACTTGAAAAAGCCGGTTGTCGTGGCCCTTACGATGGCGGACATTGCCAAGCGCAAAGGCATTGAAATAGACCTGCCGCAGTTGGAAAGAGAATTGGGCGTGCCGGTGGTTTCCATTAACCCACGAAAAGAAAAAGGCATTGCGCTTTTAAAGAAAGCCATCGAACTTACGGCATCCAATCAATACAAAATACCCGTTCGCGATTTTATCGAGAACAAAGAACTAGCTCCAGCACCCATCGAAGATTTGCGAGCGGTGCTTCCCGATGCGTCTGATTATTCGGCCATTCATTTTCTCATTAACCACGAAGAATTTGAGCTTGATAGCCGCTTGCAGGCCACCATTGAAAACATTGAAGAAAAGCATGCGTTCAATCATACCAAAACACAGGCGGCGGAAATTTTGCAGCGTTACAACCGCATTCGCCAGATCATGCAGTCGTCGGTGGTAGAACCCGACCCCAACGAGCAGAAACGCTTTACCGCCAAGATGGACGACGTGCTGCTGCACCGCACCTGGGGCTACCTGATTTTGCTGGCCGTTTTGTTCCTGCTTTTTCAAAGTGTGTTTTATTTGGCGCAGTATCCAATGACATGGATTGAAGAAGGTTTTTCGTACGCCAGCATTTGGCTAAACAATGTTTTGCCTGCGGGATGGTTTTCGGACCTGGTGGTGAATGGAATCATGGCCGGTTTAAGCGGCATTATGGTGTTTGTGCCGCAGATCATGATTTTGTTTGGATTGATTACCGTTTTGGAAGACACGGGCTACATGGCCCGCATTTCTTTTTTGACCGACCGACTGATGCGCAGCGTGGGATTGAACGGCAAAAGCGTGATGCCCTTGATCAGCGGTTTTGCCTGCGCGGTGCCGGCCATTATGAGTGCAAGAAATATTGAAAACCGGAAAGAACGGCTGCTTACCATTTTGATTACGCCGCTCATGAGTTGTTCGGCGCGGCTGCCGGTTTACACCATCCTCATTGCGCTGGTCATCCCGAATAAATACTACCTGGGCTTTTTGAGTTTGCAGGCACTGGTGATGATGGGACTTTACCTGCTCGGTGTTGTCATGGCCATGTTGGTTTCCTACATTGCCAAATGGTTTATCCACATCAAAGAAAAAAGTTTTTTCATTTTAGAATTGCCCACGTATCGTCCGCCACGGGCTAAGACCATTGCGCAAACGATGCTGAACAAGGCCCGCATTTTTGTCACCGACGCGGGGAAAATCATCATGGTCATTTCACTCATTCTTTGGGCCTTGAGTTCCTTTGGGCCGCCAAAGCGCATGGCGGCGATTGAAAAGACTTATGAACAGCAATTGGCTTTAAACCCAACTGCTAAAGACTCTTTGCAAATACACCTGAACACGGCCAAACTCGAAAACTCTTACGCCGGTATTTTGGGCAAAAGCATGGAGCCGGTGATCAAACCTTTGGGTTACGACTGGCGCATCGGCATTGCACTGGTAACGTCGTTTGCGGCAAGAGAAGTATTTGTTGGAACGATGGCGACGTTGTTCAGTGTTTCGGACGACGACAAAGGCACCTTGCTTCGCGAAAAAATGGCGACGGCAAAAAAGCAAAACGGCGAGCCGCTGTTTACCCTTGCTACCGGTGTTTCGCTCATGATTTTTTACCTCTTTGCCATGCAGTGCATGAGCACACTGGCCATTGTAAAAAGAGAAACCCGCAGTTGGAAATGGCCGGTGATACAATTCGTTTACATGACCGGCATTGCTTACCTGATGAGCCTATTGGCGTATTGGTTGTTGAAGTAGCAGAACGCATCTTCCGGCAACAATTGGTGAAGCCTTTCTTTCGTTTGGCACTTGTAAAAGCGAGGCAAACAACAATCACATTTTGCCTGCAATCCCTCTCTTTACCTTCGCCGCATGAACAAATCCATCGCCGACCTTCGCAAAGAATATTCTTCCCAAACACTTCTCGAAAAAGACGCTGACGCAAGCCCCATTCAACAGTTCCGAAAGTGGTGGGATCAAGCCATTGCTTCCGAAATTTTAGAACCCAACGCCATGACGCTGGCCACGGCTTCATCGGACGGACTGCCTTCGGCCCGCATTGTGTTGCTGAAAGATTTTGACGAAAACGGCTTTGTGTTTTTTACCAATTACAAAAGTTTCAAGGCGCTGCAGTTGGAAGAAAATCCAAAAGCCTGTCTTGTGTTTCACTGGAAAGAATTGGAGCGGCAAGTGCGCATTATGGGCGTTGTAGAGAAGGCGGGTGCCGAAGAAAGCAATGCGTATTTTCAGTCGCGGCCTGTTGGCAGTCGCATCGGTGCGTGGACTTCGCCGCAAAGTAGCGTGATCCAAAACCGCGAATGGATTGAAGAAGAATTTGAAAAACGGAAAGCGGAGTTTGGCGACGGCAATATTCCGCGTCCGTCGTTTTGGGGTGGCTACCGCGTAAGGCCCGTCATTGTTGAATTCTGGCAGGGCCGGTTCAGCCGCCTGCACGACCGCATTCAGTACACGCTGGAAGACGGAAGCTGGAAGATTGAACGGCTGGCGCCGTGAGGGGTTGAATAGTTGATTGGTTGATTAGTTGACTGGTTTCACTTTGCACAATCAACTAATCAACTGCGCAACCAATCAACTCTCTTTTTTCGGCGCAGCAGGGGCTGTGCCCGTAATTTTCTTTTCGCTGGCCGGACGCCATTTACCGAAAGAGCCTTTGAAGATTTTTCCTTTTTTGGTTTTTTTATCACCTCTGCCCATAACAAAATTTTAGAGCGCAAATGTAAGGGATGCCGGCAATACGTGAAAAGTGAAAGCTGAGACGCAAAACAGTTCAGACATCTTAGCCTATCCGTGCTCACATTTGTACGCTGGTTTTATAAATAAGCAATCCTGACAATCTTTTGAAATCTTTGTCATTCGTGGTCAAAAAAAGTCCCGCACAAGGCGGGACGGCTAATTCGTTCTCTGTTGCGGTTACAACTTAGCAGAAAGTTCTTTACCGGCTTTGAAACGGGCCACTTTGCGGGCTTTGATTTTAATAACCTCACCGGTTTGCGGGTTGCGGCCGTTGCGGGCTGCACGCTTGGATACGGAGAAAGTTCCGAAGCCAACCAGCGTTACTTTACCACCACCTTTCAGGGTTTTGGTTACGGCTTCTACAAACGAATCAAGGGCGGTGTTTGCCTGGGTCTTGGTGATGCCGGCATCATCAGCAATTTTTGCGATCAGTTCAGCTTTGTTCATAGTTGATTTTTTGTGGTTTGACGGCAACAAATTTAGCCGCTTTTCTATCCAAACAAAATTATTTGCCTTCTTTTTTAAAATTTGGTGATGTGGCTGTAATCCGCTATGGCAAAGGATTTGCGGCGATGAAATTTGTTTTTGTTGCGTTGATTTTTTTGTTCGCATTGACGATTAAAGAACAGCAGAACGCTTGTGTGCGTTAACGCTCTTTCTTTTTTAGCACCATTACCGTAATGGCTACGCTGTCACCAAATTGTTCTACAGTATGCTCTTCTTTTTGAACGCAGTTGTGCAACACGTGTTCGATGAATGGTTTTGCCATCAACCGTTGCGGCGTGCTCAAAAGAATGATTGTTCCGTTGTGAAGAAAGCGGTTCATTGTTTTTTTCAACGCAGCAAAAGCACCGGGCTCGTAGTTCACATCGCTCAAAAGCAAAACATCCGCACGAATGTTTTGCGGCAGGTTATTCCAGTCCAGAACTGCCGCTTCAAAATTTTTCAAACGATGATGAAGAGCTGATTTCGCAACGATGGAAACGGCTTCTTCCGAAAAGTCGGTGCACAAAACATGCGCAGCCGAAGGAGCCGCAACAAGCGAAGGCAAACCCAATCCTGCACCAACCTCCACTACCCGTTTGTTTGCTACGTACTGCGGATGGTGTTCAATGAATTCACTCAAAGCAACGGCAGCCGGCCATATTTTGCTCCAATAAGGAAAGCGACTTTGTGCTCTTCATAAGCCTGTTTTACAACCGCGGCATCGGGTACAAAAAGCGACATGCGCCGATCGCCGATAATGATTGTTTGTAGATCCAGTGGAAAGTCCCTCATGCGTTGCAAAGATGCAGGCGTTCAATGAGTACGTCTTTATTTGGAGGCATACTTGGTAGGTGCGCCAATGATTTTTAGTGCGCCTACCAACATCGTTTTCCAAACCAGCATAAAAAAGCCGCCGGTGGGTTTGCGAATAAATTCCGCTTGTTCGCGGCGGGGCTCACCGCCTTTTTTTGGGTTGTCGTTTTTAATCACAAGGATATTCGCAAGCAGCGATGTCACGTCTTTTTTATCCAGGCCTTTTTTCCCCTTGTCTTTTTCAAGAAGCGAAAGTTTAAGGTCGTGATAAGTAATCAACACATCGCCGGAGGCTTTTTGTTCATCGCCACTTATTGTGGCTTCAGCGCCGTCTAAAAAACCTTTGTCCATGCGCACCATCCCTAACGGCATCGCGAAAGAGTTAATGAGACGTCCGTCGAAACCCGGCGTTTTTATCTGCGCTTCAAACTTGCCGGTTCTGGCCCGTTGCATATCAAATTTAAATCTTGCTTCCAGCGGTACTTTGTGCATAAACAGGGCCGAACCTTTTACCACCAAAGGGAGAGAGTTTTTGCTGTTCGAAAGCCTGCTTGTATTTAGCGTTAAATCGTCCATGTACACGGTGCCGGTTTGTTGCGTCGCAGGATTGAACTCGGTGTACACGGCACCGAGCTTACGAACGGCGATTTTACCAACGTCAATTTTTAAGGGCAGTTTTATCAAAAGCTGATTGGGAAAATGGCCCATGCTGTTGTGTGCCGGTTTCGTGCGGTCAAGATATACGGAAAGTTTTCCGCCGTCGAGAATGAGATTGTTTGCGGTTATTTCTTCGCCGTTTAGCAAAGTCCACCAATCCACGTTGGTAAGACGAACGTGCGGCAGCGAAAGCCCGTACATTTCTTCGCTCCATTTTTGCCGCTTGGTGAATTCAGCTTTGCTGAGCGGCGAGGCATACGAAAAGTTGCTGATCTCTACGCGTTGCTCCGGAATGGTTGCGGTGGCCGCGTCCATCTTTAAAACATAAAGTCCGCCGGACACCGGCCGCACAAAATCACGAAAGGATACGGTTGCTTCTTTTGCGAACAAAAACCGGTTTTTGCGTTGCAACATAGAAGAGTCAATAAGCAGATCGTTCATGCGGATGGAAATGTTTTTCATTTGAATCGGCTCACTCTTCTTTGCGTCATTGTAAACCGTAAGCTCGCCGTCTTCGATAAGAATCTTTTTAATCGAAAGCCTATCCATTTCTTTCAAGAAGCGTTGCAGAAAATCTTTTTTCTGTGTGCCTTTTGGTGAAGGCTTTGTGCGGTGAACGACGATAACGGGTTTGGTTAACTTAATCAGTGTGTAATCCATTTTCCGGCTTTTCAGCACATCGTCAAGGTTGATGCCTTCAATCACCAAATCATCAAACGAAGCCGTGATAACGTTTTCAGGTAGTTTGTCAAGCTTTTTAAGCGAATCCTGTTTGGCTTTGTCGGGCAAAAGTTTTACGCCGTGCAAAACCACCGAAGACGCCAATACGTCAATACGCAAATCACCAACGGAAAGCGTGTACAAGCCGTTTGATGATTTCTTCAGCACTTGCTGTATGCGTTGAACAAACAGAGGTCGCAGATCTACAACAGAAAGCTTTTTGCCGCCCAAACTGTCCACACGGGGCAAGACCTCGCCGGTTTTTTTTTCTTCTTTCTGAACGGAGGATTGCAGTGAAAAACGCAAGAACAAGTATGCACCGATTAAAACAACGCCGGGCACGAGAACGAGGAGCATAAGTTTTCTGCGCATAAGCTATTAAACAGACAAAAGCTGAGCCAAGCAAGACGTGGAAAGAAGCCAGGCCTCCTTCCACGATTTTTACAAAACAAAAAGCAGGCGCGAAGCCTGCTTTGCAAAAGAGTTGTTTGTTTATTACTTCATACCAACGGCAGCGTTCACTGGCGCCCGGTCAATGTACATGACGGTGCGGTCAACCTTGTTGTCGTTGTTGTAATGATAATCGTGGTGCACCCAAAACTGAAGCGCCTTTCCGTTTTTGTATTTCACGTTTACCTGGTACCAATTGAGCAGCCACACGCCGGGCATGTCGGGGCCGCGTTGCGGCGTATTTACTTTTATGGGCAGCCAAATGTCGTTGCTGAAGTGGAGGCTTTCAATAACATTCTTGCGCCGGTTCGTCCAATAATCGGTGATGGCTTTTTTACCCGCAAGGCTATCGCCGTTTGACCAAGAGTACACCGCGTTGTCGGCAAAATTAGCGACCCATTTGTCCACATCGCCATTCTCCATTTGCATCATCATTTGTTTTCCCATGTCCGTGTATTTGGCGTCGGCAAATTCAGCTTGCGGCGGTTTGTTATCAGCCGTGGTGGTTGCGGTTTTCACCATCGGTGTAGCCGCGGGTTCGGTGGTGGTTTTGTTGTCCTTGCACGAATAAAGAACAACGAACGAAAGAAGGGGAAGAAGAGCTTTTTGCATACATTGTTTTTTAACGGTGAAGAAATGAGGGCGGAAGTTTTGATAGAAGCGGAGACGTGCTTTTCGGAGGGGTAATTAAAGGTAAGCATTTCGGCAAAGGAATTCAACCGGCGTAAAAGCAAAAGCCCCGCACCGGCGGGGCTGATTTTAAACATTGTGTACGGATTACCAACGCCGGTTGTTCTGCGGGTATCGGTCGTCGTACCGGCGGTTACCGTTGCGGTAGCGATCCCACACTTCGCGAATGGCGTTGCGGCGCTGGTCTTCAAGGCGGCGGATCTGGTAGTCTTTTTCCATAGGACGTAACCAGCGGTCGTATTGCACGCGGCGGATTTGCTGGTCGAAATCGCGGTTGATGCGCTCAATCATCCGGTCACGTTCGCGTTCACTCATCGAGTTGCCGTATCGAACGTTGTTGTCGTAAGGCCGGTCGTCATTTCGGCCCAGAACCACGTCACGCGAATCGTAGCGGCCATCGGGGTACGTACGGGACGGTTGTGCGTTAGCAACAACCACGGCGCCCAAAACAATCATCAGTGTAAAGATTTTTTTCATGGTAAATGAGGATTTAATTGTTATGCTTATTGAGAAACCAAAGAGCTTTCGGTGTTTAACCGGCTTTGGTTAAGAAAAGCACAACGTTGCGACTGTTAACGGCGTTCACAAATTTGTTTGCATCGGACCGGCACAAGCCTTTCCCTATTTTTGCCCTTCATAAAATGATTGCATGAAGACAGGAACCAAATTCATTCACGCCGGCGCCGAACCCGATCCAAGCACCGGTGCGATTATGACGCCGATTTACCAGACCTCTACCTATGTGCAGGAAGCACCCGCGCAAAACAAAGGCTATGAATATGCCCGCAGTCAAAACCCCACGCGAACGGCGCTGGAAAAGGCTTACGCCGAAATCGAGAACGGGAAGTTTGGCCTCGCCTTCAGCAGCGGCGTGGCGGCTACCGATGCTGTGATTAAATTATTGTCGCCGGGCGATGAAGTGATTTGCGGCAATGACATGTACGGCGGTACCTATCGCTTGTTCACCAAAGTGTTTCAAAAGTTCGGCATTAAATTTCATTACGTTGACATGCAGGACGTAAAAAATATTGCCGTTGCAATCAACGAAAATACGAAGCTTGTTTGGGCCGAAACGCCCACCAATCCGTTGATGAACATCTGCGACATTGAGGCTATTGCATCGTTAACAAAAGCAAAGAATATTTTGCTTTGCGTGGACAACACCTTCGCTTCGCCATACTTGCAAAACCCGCTTGACCTGGGTGCCGACATTGTGATGCACTCGGCTACAAAATATCTCGGCGGTCACAGCGACGTGATACAAGGTGCGTTGATGATGAACGACCAAAAGCTGCGCGACGAACTTTATTTTATTCAAAAAAGTTGCGGTGCCGTGCCCGGACCAATGGATTGCTTTTTGGTTTTGCGCGGCATTAAAACATTGCACCTGCGCATGCAGCGTCACAGCGAGAACGGAAGAAAGATTGCCGAATGGCTGCGCAAGCATCCAAAAGTTGAAAGAGTTTATTGGTGCGGTTTTGAAGATCATCCGAACTATGCCGTTGCCAAAAAACAGATGCGTGACTTTGGCGGCATGATGAGTTTTGAATTGAAGAACGACAGCGTGGATGAAGCCAAACGTGTGTTGTCATCTACCAAACTTTTTTCATTGGCCGAAAGTTTAGGTGGCGTGGAATCGCTCATCAATCATCCCGCAACAATGACGCATGCTTCAATACCGAGAGAAGAACGCATAAAGAACGGCTTAAGCGACTCGCTCATTCGCTTAAGTGTGGGTGTGGAAGACGCGGACGATTTGATTGACGATCTGAACCGGGCAATCGGTTAAATCATTTGTGTATGAGAAAAAGTTTGTTGGACAAGGAATGCGGCGAAACACTTGTTCGCCGCATTCAAAAATTACAACCAGATTCTGCGCCACTTTGGGGCCGCATGAACGCCACCGAAATGCTGCTGCACATGAATCGTGTACACGAACAGTTGCTGAATACGCCACCGGTAAAAAAGGGAACAAGTCTCAGACAATACATCGGCCGCTGGTTATTTTTATACCTTGTTCCCGGCTTTCCAAAAAATGCCCGCACGCCCAAACGTAACGATACCAAAGGACAAATAGATGCTTCCGCTTTTGAAGAACAAAAGCAAAAATTTATTGCGCTTATTCAGCGTTTCCCGCACCATCAACAATCCATTGAACTGCCCCATCCTTATTTCGGCGACCTGAATACAAAGCAATGGGGTTTTGCCGGCTATAAACACGCGAATCATCACCTGCGCCAATTCGGAGTGTAAGGACTCGTGGCATTCATCCGTCCAAATCCGTCATTCGTCAGCAACGATTTTTGAAAGTCTTCTTTCCCTAGCAGTTTTGGCTTTCAAATTTTTGTTATGCCCAAACTTCTTCCAATCCTTGTAATTATTATCCTTGTAGCCTTGCTTCCACTGGTTGCGAAAGAAGCGACCGGCTTGCGCAAGGCTAAACCCGCGTTCATTGGCAACCCTGTTTTTGTGCTTAACCAATAAACGTATGTTGACCCTTGCTTTCATTTCGCAAATTCTTTTGCTGCTTTTTCACCAGGCAACAACGTTGTTTGATTTTTATCCTTTCAACAACGTGCGACACTATACGCTGAAAGAAAGAGTAAGCGAATGTTGCGTGAACGGGCTCTTAATGGTGGCGCCGGTTGTTGGCTTTGTAGCGCAGTTGAAATGGCTGATGACAGCATCGTTGGTCATTTATCCCACGCTGCTGGTTGGTGAGTATCTGAGCTGGTGGCAACCTTATTTCTTTGGCACTTCGGAAGGCTGGCAAAAGGTTTATGATCGCTTGTTTAAAAACACTATCGTTGTTTTACCGCCCCTTAAAAACAATCCGGTTCCCAATCTGGAACACACCGTTCTTCACTTGCTCACGCTGGCTGCTACGGTTTTCACATACATCGCTTATTTTACGCCGCGTTGAAAACAAAACCTTTTTATAAAAGCGTTCACTTTCTTTTCATCGGCAGCGGTTTGCTGCTGAATTTTTTGCTGATGGTGATGTACAGTTACATCAACAACGGCAAGCCTTTTATCCCGCTCTATGCCTTCGGCGAATTTTACACCCAAGGCTGGCCCATCATGCTGCAAACCTTTGTGATTTTGTACCTGCTCTATTACACCATCAAATACTTCAACAAAAAATACAGTTACAACCCCAACGGCTTTGAGCGTTTTTTGCGGGAGATGTTGTTTATGCTGCTCGTGGGCTTTTGCATTATGGAAGCCTTTCGCTGGGTGTTTATGACCTACATGGTAGTGCCCGAAGACGATCCCGCTTTTTTAGAACGCAAGCTCAAAATGATTCTCACCATTGACCTTACGTTCCTGATTGTGATTTATGCATTCATGACTTCCTTTCGCATCTTTCGCTACCTGCAACAAAAGAACATTGAAGTGGCACGATGGCAACGCGAGTACACGCAGTCGCAATTTGAAGCCGTAAAGAATCAGCTCAATCCGCATTTTCTTTTCAACAGTTTGAACGCATTGAGCTCATTGGTTTATGTAGATGCCGACCTGGCCGAAACCTTTATCGAAAAGCTTTCCAAATCTTACCGCTATCTGTTGGAGCAACGCAGCAAGGAAACTGTTCCGCTGAAAGAAGAATTGCAATTTCTCGACTCTTTTCTTTACCTGACGGAACAACGCTTTGGCAAAAAATTGCAGGTGAAACTTGAAAACATCGCGGCAAACGGATACGAAGTGCCGCCGCACACGCTGCTGATTGTGATGGAGCATATCTTGCAAAACAACGGCATGTCGGCGGCGAAGCCTTTGCGCATTCTTGTTGCGCGGAAAGAAGGGAAACTTCTTGTTGAATATTCGGATCAACCGAAGAACGAAGCGCCGGAGCAAAGCCCGCAGTTTGCTTACTTGCAGGAGCAATTCCGGTTTTTAAAAGGCGAAGAAATTTCATCTGCAGTTGGCGACAAAACCGTTCAACTCACGATCCCTTTAATCAAGAAGTGAAAGAAGCACTGACCATACAAAAAACGATTTCGCCGTTCAAGTTAACGCTGACGGTTATCCTTATCGTTAGCTTTTTCTACCCGGTGTTCTTTGCTTACATTGACCACGAACTGACGGTGAAAGTGTTGGCGAGAGAATGGATTTTCACCGCCGTCAGGCTTACGGGCATCGGGTTGATTGCACACGGCGTCATTCGGTTGAACAACGCGGTGTTCAAAGGCTTCAAACCCGCGTGGCTGCGCTATCCCGTTGAAATCATCCTCATTCTATTTTGCACGTACTGGTTTCTCTTCGGCTTTGTTAAATACATTGACAGTCCGCTGACGGGCAGCAATCCCGCCGATCCGAATCTTTGGACTTTTCGCCGCTACATTGGTTTGTACATGCTCGGCACCATTTTCATCTATACGTTTTTATCGGGGCTAAACATTTATCAGGTTGCGCGGCAGAAAGAAGCGCAGGCCGAACAGTTGCAACGCGAGTTTGCACAAGTGCGTTTGCAGGCTTTGAAAAGTCAGGTGAATCCGCATTTTCTTTTCAACAGTTTAAGCGTGCTGTCTTCGCTTGTTCACGTCAGTGCGGAAACATCGGAGCAATTTATTCATTACCTGGCCAAAGCTTATCGCTATATTTTGGAGCAAAAAGAACTGGATCTTGTCAGCCTGAAAGAAGAGCTGGGTTTTCTGGATGCCTACTTTTTTTTGCTGCAAATCCGTTTTGAACAGAAAGTGAAATTGGAAAAGAATATTGATGCTGATGCCGAAGACCTCCGACTACCGCCACTGACCTTGCAGCTGTTGGTGGAGAACGCCGTAAAGCACAACAAAATGTCGGCGCAGGAACCGCTGGTGATAAAGGTTAGCGTGGCAGAAAGCAGTTTAATCGTTGAGAACAATCTTCGTCCGCGTGAACAAGCCGAAAGCTCGACGGGCATTGGGCTGGAGAACATTCGCAAACGTTACGCCATGCTCACCGAACGCAAGCCAATCATTGCGCAGACAAGCGAAATTTTTCGTGTGCAAATACCCTTGCTTAAAAAATAAATCATGAACGTTGTCATCATTGAAGACGAACACCTTTCGGCGCAACGGCTGGAAACGATGCTAAAAAAATACGATGCTTCAATTCAGGTGCTGGCCGAAATTCCATCGGTAGCCGAGGCCGTACAATGGTTCAAGGAAAACGAGAACCCGGACCTGGTGCTCATGGACATTCATCTTGAAGACGGCCAGAGTTTTTCCATTTTCGAACGCATCAACCTTGACGTGCCGGTCATCTTTACCACTGCTTTTGACGAGTACACCATCCAGGCTTTTAAAGTCAACTCGGTTGACTATTTAATGAAGCCGTTGAACTATGATGAATTGGTAAAGGCTATTGAAAAATACAAACGCATTCACGCCGAAAAAGAAGAAAGCGGTAAAAGCATCGAACAGCTTTTGCAATCGCTGCACAGGAAAGAACCCGAATACAAAAGCCGTTTTTTAATTTCGATTGGTTCACGCTTAATGACGGTAGAAACAGAAGGCATCCAATACTTTTTTAGTGCCGATAAAATCACCTTTCTGGTAACAACGGACGGGCATCGTTATCCTGTTGATTTTAGTCTGGATAAATTAGCGGCGATGCTCAACCCAAAAGAATTTTACCGCATCAACCGGCAAATGACGGTGAAGCTTTCTGCCATTGAAAACATTCATGTCTTTTCCAAGGGTCGCATCAAACTGGACCTGAATCCGCCGATGAAAGAAGATGTGTTTGTGAGTTTAGATAAGGTGGTGGAGTTTAAAGAATGGCTGGGCAAGTAAGCATTCAGCATTCGCTATCCGTCATTCATCGGTTTTCGTTTTTTAAACATTTCGCGGCCCTTTCTCTTTGTGCTGTAAAACGCAGCGCATGAAACCTTCGCCTTTTAAAATCATTGCCGGCTTCAATCTTCTGTTCCTTTGTTATCATTCGGCTGAGTACATGATACTTTCGCAGAACAGTGCCGCGGGTTTTCTCTTTCTTTCCACTTTGTTCTTCGTACTTGCATTTCTTCTTGCCAAATGGCAGGGCGATAAAAACCTTGCGCCGTGGGGACTGGCCTTGCAAAAATCTTTGCCTGTTTATTTAACCAGCGGATTGCTTGCAGGACTGGTTATAAGCAGCCTTTCTTTTTTCACTTGCCTTGCCTTGCACATTGAAGTCGTCAGTTTAGTGCCGCCGCTGAAAGATTTTTTGCCCACTGCTGCTTTGCTCATTTTCGGCAGTGCTGTTTCATCGCTTACCGAAGACCTTCTGACACGCGGTTATGTTTACCGTCATACAAAAAGCAAGATAAGCAGGCAATACCTTGCGCTGCTTTCCGCCATCATTTATGTTTTGAATCACGTTCACCGTTTAAACGAACCGGTTTATTTGCTTTACGTTTTTGTATTGGGTCTTGCGCTTGTGCTTCCGCTTCTCATTACGGGCAATATTTGGTACACGCTGGGCGTGCATTGGGCTGGTAATATCGTCTATCATCTTACGAGCAACGTGATGCACACAAGCAGCGGCGATAACGCTTTTCCGGCTCTTTGGATATCCATCGTCTTCACGCTTCTTTCCATTCCGCTGCATTGTTTTATTTGCCAACAACTGACAAGCAAGAAAGAAAATGAATCCTTTGTTTCTCCGCTGCGGCACTCGTCAACCCCGATCCGTCATTCATCTGAACTTGTTTGAAAACGCCTTCGCAAAGATTTCATTTTACATCATAAATCAACGGCATGAAAACGATATTTGCTTCCTTACTTGTTTTGATTTTTCACCTTTCATCATTCGCAACCGATAAGCACTTTTATTTTACCACATCCGATAGTGTAAAACTCTATGTTCGCATTGCCGGCGAAGGCAAACCTTGCCTCTTTGTGCACGGCGGGCCGGGTTCAACGTCTTATTATTACGAAGCAATGGCCGGCGCACCGCTCATCGAGCAAAAGCTGCAAATGATTTATTTCGACCAGCGCGGCAGCGGCCGTTCCGACTCTGCTACCAACCGCAATTACACGCTAAAGAGAATGTTATTGGACATGGAAGAATTGCGGCAGCATCTCGGCATCAAAAAATGGGCGGTAATGGGACATTCTTTCGGCGGGATCCTTCTCACTAATTATGCGTTGCGGTATCCGCAAAACATTACCGCCGTGTTCTACATTCACTGCACGGCAAACATGCGGGCTTCCATGAACAGTCATCTCGAATTCGGGTTAAAAGAACTTGACATCAAAGACCAAACGGCATTCAGAGATACCTCGCTTCCGTTAAACGAAAGAGTATGGAAAGTGCACGATAAGCTCACCGAAAAAAACCTTTGGTACAAGCTTATGTTTCGAAATGCCTTTGAAAAAAAGTTCAGCGATTCGGTTACGTTTTCTGCCGGAAAATTCAACCGCGATTTTGCCACGCAATGCTGGAAGGACGCTGAGTATTGGAAAGACTATTCGGCGCAAACAGCGAACATTAAATGTCCCGTATTTGTGGTGACCGGCGACAAAGATTACGCCGTTGGTCCTGATCATTACAAGCTGTTTCGCTTTCCGCACCAAACCGTTGTGCATTACATTGGCGGCCATGCCTCGTTCCAGGAAGAGCCGCAGTGGTACGCCGAAAAGATCCTGGCCTTTATTCCTTCTATTCCATAAACAACGATACTTGCAAACAACATGAAAAGATTCTTTTTCTTTTTAGCCACCGCGTTTGTGCTGAGTGCATCGGCGCAAAAGAAATTTGATTCAGCGGCTTACGTAAACTTTAACGAGAACCGCTGGGAGAAAGTTGATTTCGCCGCCTTCACAAAAGACAAGCCGGTAAACGAACGGTTAACCAGTGAAGAAAAAATTGCGGGCCTAAGTCAATGCTGGTCCGAAGCCAAATACAATTTCGCCAATTTTGATTTGGTTCCAAACCTGAACTGGGACAGCGTGTACACGGCTTACATTCCCAGGGTTATTGCCGCCGCAACAACCTATGATTATTATAAAGTGCTGCAAAGTTTTTATCGGCACCTGCGCGACGGACATACCAGTGTCACGCTTCCGTTTGCCTACATGAAAAAGCTGAACGGCATTCTGCCGCTTGAAATTCGCTGGATAGAAAACAAGGCTATTGTGGTGCAAAACACCTCGGATAAAAAAGAAGAGCAACGCATTAAACCCGGAATGGAACTCGTAGCCTGGAACGCAACGCCATTGACTGTATACATTCAAGATAGCATCAGTCCTTACCTGCATTTTTCCACGCCGCAGGACAGCACCAACAGGATCTATCGTTACGAACTGACGCCGGGAAGCGCAGGCAGCATTGCATCACTTACATTTAAAACAGCGGACGGAAAAATCATCACGCAAAGCTTTGCCCGCAAGCCCGTTGAAAAGTTTTGGGACCGCTTGCCTTTGTTCAACTTTCAAATTTTAAACGGCAACATTGCTTACCTGCAAGTCAACTCGTTCGGCGATCAAAAAATTGTGAAAGTCTTCGACAGTTTGTTTGCAACCATTGCACAAACAACGGCGTTGATCATTGACGTGCGCAACAACGGCGGCGGCAACGGCAGCAACGGTTTTGAAATTTTGGGTTGCTTAACCAACAAGGTTTTTTACACGGGCCAAACGGCGCTGCGGCAATACCGTCCCGTTGGCCGCTCGTGGGGCGCAATTGAAAAAGGAAGCATCGCAGAAGATGACTGGAAACCTTACAAAAATAAATTGTTCAGCAAGCCCGTGGTCGTGTTGACAGGCAGCGCTACGTATTCGGCTGCGGAGGATTTTACTGCCACGTTTAAAAGCATGAAACGCGGGGTGGTTATTGGTGAGCCAACCGGTGGCAGCACGGGTCAGCCCGTGTTTGTGAATTTGCCCGGCGGTGGTTTGGCGGCCGTTTGCGCCAAGCGTGATTTCTTTAGCGACGGGACTGAATTTGTTGGCGTGGGCATTCAACCCGATGTGCTTGTCCGTCCTTCTGTAAAAGGCATTGCCGAGGGAAAAGATGAAGTGCTAGATGCTGCAAAAAAATATTTGCAAGGCCGGAAATAAAATATTTGCGAAAGCGCATCATTCTAAAATTGACTCGCGGCTTTCTCTTTGCATAGTTTTGGCGTGTGAACGAAACGCTGAAGACTTTTTTGGATAAAAAGGTGGCTGAATACAATCAGCCTTCTTTTATTGCGGCCGATCCAATCTCTGTTCCACACCGCTTCAGCAAAAAAGAGGACATTGAAATTGCGGGTTTCTTTGCGTCCATTTTCGCTTGGGGAAATAGAACTACCATCATCAACAAAACAACGGAGTTAATGAAATTGATGGACGACGCGCCGCACGACTTTATCGTTCATCATTCGGATAAAGAGTTACAAACACTGTTGCATTTTAAACACCGCACGTTTAATGCAACCGACCTTTTATACTTTCTTCTTTTTTTAGGCCATCATTATAAAAGTGACGCTTCGCTGGAAACGGCTTTTACAAAATGGATGAAGAAAGAAGACGAAAACATTGAAAACGCGGTGGTTGGTTTTCACGATTATTTTTTTTCGTTAGAAGATGCGCCGGTGCGAACAAAGAAACACATTGCCACGCCGGCACGTGGCTCTACGTGCAAGCGGCTTTGCATGTTCTTGCGGTGGATGGTGCGAAGCGATGATTGCGGTGTGGACTTTGGGCTCTGGAAAAAAATTTCGCCGTCGCAACTCGTTTGTCCTGTGGACGTGCACGTGGGAAGAGTGGCGCGGCAATTCAATCTCATTACCCGAAAACAAACCGACTGGACAACCGCCGTTGAACTTACCCGGCAATTAAAAACGTTTGATGCGAGCGACCCGGTGAAATACGATTTTGCTTTGTTTGGTTTGGGTGTAATGCAAAAGCCTGTTTGATTTATGCTGCGCAAGAACAATAAAGGCAAGACAGAAGCCAAGGCGCTTTCGCTTTTGCAACCCTGGGCATCATTGGTTGTAACGGGTATAAAAAAAATTGAAACCCGTTCCTGGCAAACCGCTTACCGCGGCACCTTGTTCGTTCACGCAAGTTTAGGAAAGAAAGGCAAGGTGCTGGTGAACGAACCGCCCTTTTCAAAATACATTCCCGATTTTGATGCGTTGCCGTTTGGCGCCGTCATTGGGCAAGTAAATCTCGACGAGATTGTGCCGGTGGAAAAATTGTTTTATTCCGATGCGATGCTGAACACGTTAACGCTTGAAGAAAAAGCCTTTGGCGATTACACCAAAGGCCGTTATGCCTGGTTGCTGTCAGAGCCGGTGATGTTTGACAAACCCATTCCAATGAAAGGCGGATTGGGCTTGTGGAAATTTATAAATGAGTAAGCACTGACAATCTTTCTTCTTTTATAAAAATTGATGCGCGGCGCGAAGAACTCATTATGTGTCACCCGGCACTCATTCCTCAATTTCCAACCGCTACTTGTTTTGCTCTTGAAAAAAGATCGGTGAGGTGATGGCGTTCGTTTTCCTTTTGAGGCAAAAGATTTACAGGCGATTTTTTCTTCGTTTGCCAAAAATAAACGGCAGCGGCCGCAAGCGCTACCCCAAGGGCTATTGAAACTGATGTTTTCATAATCGTTTGTTTTCAGCAAAGCGACAATTGCCGTGCCAGCAGTGGCAATGTTTTACCTTCGCGCCTTAATGGAAGAACAATGAATTATAGCGATGACCTGCAAAGCCGGTGGTGGAAGCTGGAAGAAAAATTAATGGAACGGTTTGAAAAAAAGCCGGATGTGGAAACGATTTTATTTTTGATCGGCATACAAGAACTCGGCGACATTAAAGAAAAGTTTACGAAAGAACAAAAGCAAGACCTGATGCACGTGGCCGTGTGCACGGTGCTCATGCCAAGCGGCTATTACGAAATTGAAAAAGTGGACGAAGACGGCTGGCCGCATTTCGGCCAACTGAAAGCAATGCCGGAACTAAATCCTTTTGAACAGGAGAACTTTTTGAAGGACCACATCCTTCTTTACTTTCAAAACCACGAACTTATTTAAACATGCGCCAACTGCTTTTGCCGCTTGCCCTCTGTCTTTCTTTTTTTGCGTTTGCTCAACAGGATGTAAAAATCAAAAACAAGGACCGCAAGAAAGACGCTGAACTCGTCACAACCGAAGGCACCATCATCCTTCGCTTGTCGGATTCAACACCGGAACATCGCGACAATTTTTTGCGGCTTGTGAAGTCTCATTATTTGGACAGCATCCTGTTTCACCGCGTCATCAAAGGTTTTATGATTCAGGCCGGTGACCCAACCAGCGTTCGCGCCGAAGCACACAAGCCTTTAGGAAATGGCGGACCTGATTACACACTGCCCGCTGAAATTCTGCCTTCGCTCTTTCACAAGAAGGGCGCATTGGCAGCAGCCCGCAAAGGCGATGCGGAAAATCCCGAAAGGCGCAGCAGTGGCAGCCAGTTTTATATCGTGAACGGAAGAACGTTTAATGACCATGAACTGGATTCCATTGAAGTGGTGCGTTTGCAAGGAAGAAAGATTTCGCCGGAGCGAAGAGAGTATTACAAAACGATTGGCGGCACACCGCAACTCGACGGCAATTACACCGTGTTTGGTGAAGTGGTGAGCGGGCAGGATGTGGTGGACAAAATTGCTTCAATGCCTGTTAGCAGCGGGCCTGATTTAAACCGGCCCTTGCAAGACGTGCGCATTCTTTCGGCAAAGCTGGTAAAGCGAAAGAAGTAAGCATTTGTGCAGATAGAAGTTTGTTTAATTGACAATGCTATTTTAAGCAAGTTGCGATACCGTTTCTTCGAAAAAAGGCAATTCAATTTTACTAAGTAATTTTTCTTCCAACATCTCCGCCATCGTTTCAAAATACTGGATCACGTCTTCCCGAACATTCTTCTTCAACCAACGAAAGCCACCGGGCAAGCCTTCCAAAACTTTTCGGTCTTCGAGATATTCAAGGTTGTGAATATCGGTTGGCGTGAGGCCGAGTTTTTCCAGTTTCGACACGAGCAAATAAGCCGGTGCGTTGGTTACGCCGCAATAATCTTCGGCAATCTCCGTCCACTCGCCGTAAATGGTTTGTGCATGGCGAATGATTTCTTCCTTGCTCAATTGCGTTGCCACCTGCAACACGTGTCCGCAATTGCACGAGCCGTGACTGCCCCAGGCATAGTGAGCGCCGGCCCGTAAAGCCTTTGCCGCTTCGCGAAGTGTGTTGATGAGTTCAATATTGGGATAAGCCATTGGATTTTCTTTTAAAGGTAAGAAGGGACAAACCCGAAAACAGCCCGGCACAACCAATTGCCTGTGAAAAAGAACCCTTGCATCAGATACTAATTTCATCCGCAAATCGTTTAAGGGGCAATGCGGCCTATAAAAACCATTTTCTGCCTGACCGTCCTTTTTTTATTTTTTCAAACCAAAGCCCAAATGGTTACCGGCGTGTGGCACGGCAAAGTAGCCGGACAAAAAGCCGAAGTCAAGCTCATTAAAAGCGGCGACAGCATCACGGGCACGTCTTATTATTACGCTTCCGCGAGCAATTACCGCCGCTACACCATCAAAGGTTATTTTGACGAAAGAACAAACCAAGCCGTGTGGTGGGACGATCGTTTGATAGAAGAAAAGAGCGGCGGCCTTTTTAGTACGCCGGGCAAGGTGCCTTTGCTGTCAAGAGCCGATTACAATTGTCCAGGCAGCGGCGTGATGAAGCTCGACGGGTCGAGTAATGAAAAGAACGAAGAAATAAAAGACGGCGAGGTGCATTTGGAAAAAACATCCCGAAGCCCCGTGTTCACCGACGAATGGGACTGGGTGATTGACAACTTCACGGTTGGCACAAACGATCCTTACATTATTGATTCGGTTTCGCTGGTTGCCTTTCATCCAACAAAACAAGCCGTGCCAAAAGCAGAGCCGCCGGTTGCGATGAACAAGAAGCCGTCAATGGTTTTTGTTCCCTCTTCAAAAGAAAAAGCAAAAGACCCTGAACCCATTGCTGTTGTACCGCCGCAAAAAAACATCGAACAAAAATTTACAGCCCGCACGAAAAAGATTTTTACCACCATTCCTCTCACCGGCGATTCCATCACACTATCGTTTTACGACAACGCTATTGTGGACGGCGATTCCATTTCGCTCTTTCTCGATGGCCGCATGTTGTTTACGCACATCAAGCTTGATTCAAAACCGTACAACATAAAACTTGCGGTGGCTGATTTAAAAAGCGAAAGCGAATTGGTGATGGTGGCTGAGAACCTCGGCGCCATTCCGCCCAATACTTCGTACATGGTGGCAATGGTGGGCGACAAACGATACGCTGCCAATCTTGCCAGCACCGAAGAAAGCAGTGCGGTGGTGGTGTTAAAGAAACCTGCGCCGTAATTGTTCTTAAAACGCTACGTGTGTGCGCAAGCTAAAAATGTGCACCGGCCCGCGGTCTTTGTTGTAGGCGGGATTCACAGCAAATTGATAATCGGGTGAAACCTGCAAACGGTCTTGAAAAAAACTAAAGCGATAGTACGCTTCGGTAATAATTTCGGAAGCGTAATTCAACTTGCCGTCGCCAATGATAAAGCCGTAACCGCCTGCGGCGAGATAATCGCGGTGAGGCTTTGAGATGCCGTTGATAGCGACACCAACACCCAATTGATTTTGCTTTTGAAAGCCGCTCTTGCTCCACACAACACCCAGGTTCAGCGAACGGTCAATTTCGGTATAAGCCCAGGTTTCGTTCTTTCCATCGTTATAGCTGGCCCGCAAAAACGAACCCCAATTCTTGCTCAATTGTTGCGCAGCATTCAATACAAATCCGCCTTTGTAATTTTTGTACGAACGCACGGCGGTGATATCCGGGTTAACCGGCATTGTTTTGAGCGCTTCGCGATAGCTGCCCATGTGCGCACGATTCAAAAAAAGTGTAAGCTGCAATTGACCCGGCAACTTATTTATTTTGTGCAGGTGCGTCGCTTCGGTTTGAAGAGCGAAAGAACGGCTGATGTCTTCGTCCATGTCAATGCCGTTGGCCACACGCGGCATCAATGCAAAGGCAAGCGCAGCCCGCCAATTTTTGCGCCGCCATTCGCTACCAACGCCCCACGTATAGCCGCGTGTGTCGGCCGCATAATCCCAGGCACCGCCGCTCATGAAACTCCAGTTGATAAACTGTCCGCGTGGATCATGATTATACGGATTGCCATCAAAATAATCGGCTAAACAAAACCGTCCACCATACACTTTAAAACAATGCGTAGGATAATAACCCGGCGCAAGATTGCTGTCAGTTTTTTGTGCGCTGTAATCCGATGCCTTGAACGGCAAAATTTGTTCAACGACCAACCGTGCCAAATAAACCGTTGGCTTTGGATTGCCCACGCGAAAAGATTCGCCGTTGCTGAAACCGGCAAGACCCGTAGCGCCGCTAAAACCCTCGCCGCCGGCCACTTCGGGGTTGAAGATGATCTGCGTTCCTTTGCCAAGCTTTAAATTAAAATACAACGTGGCCGTAAGCGTTGAGCGAACGGGTTCTTTTGGTTCAAGACTGTTGTCGCCCACGTACGGTGAATGAAACTGCGGATGCACTTGCGAGATGGACGTGGTTTGAAAGCCGAAGCTCAAGGCCGAATCCTGCTGCGCGGCGGCAAAAATGAATACACTCGTGGCCAGCAAAGCCAAAACAAATTTTCTCATTAACGGCAATTGGTGATTCAGACAACCAGGTTGACCATTTTGTTGGGAACGAAAATGAATTTCTTCAACGGCTTTCCGTCCGTCCATTTTTGCACAACGGGATTTGCCAACACCAGTTCTTCCACTTGTTCTTTTGTGGCGCTCAATTCAAGCAACATGGTTGTGCGCATTTTGCCGTTGATGGAAACGGGATATTCTTTCGTGGTTTCAACCAAATATTTTTGTTCAAATTTTGGAAAGGCTGCGTCGAGAATAGAAGTCGTGTTGCCGAGCTGATGCCACAACTCTTCGCTTACGTGCGGTGCGTACGGCGCAAGAAGAACGAGCAACTGTTCGAGCACTTCTTTCTTGTGGCATTTTAAATCCGTCAACTCGTTCACGCAAACCATGAAAGCACTCACCGCCGTGTTGTACGAAAAACGTTCCGTGTCTTCTTCAATTTTTTTGATGGTGCGGTGAAGGACTTTCAGTTCTTCCGGCGTTGCCTTTTCATCAGTTACCAGTTTGCCTTTTACTTCATCAAAGAACAAGCGCCAAAGTTTTTTAAGGAAGCGGTGAACGCCTTCAATGCCTTTGGTGTCCCAGGGTTTGCTTTGGTCAATCGGGCCGAGGAACATTTCGTACATGCGGAAGGTGTCAGCGCCATATTTTCCAACAACATCATCCGGATTAACGGTATTAAAATACCGTTTGCTCATTTTTTCAACTTCTGTACCGCATATATAACCATAAATCGTTTTCGAAGGAGTATTGGGGTGCGTTTCCCATGTAGAGCCAACTTCTTCTAAAAGGAATTTTGCATTGGTAAATTCGGGTTTCGATTTTTTGAAGGCTTCGATATCCAACTTCAGTCCATCGACGATATTCACATCGACATGTAAAGGAGTAAACACCACTTGTACTAAGTCCTCTGCTTTTAAATCATGAAACGCAGGTTCAATTTTTTTCAATTCTTCAGCGAGGTTATTAAAGTCTTCATTCGAATTAGAAAAGCTTTTGACTTTGTTATAGGAAACGAAGATTGGATAATTTGATTCATCTGCATAACCTTTCTCAATAATGTCTCCACCCCGAATTGCAAGACGATACACAAACCTCGAACTCCCCTGAATCATCCCCTGATTCAACAACTTCTTAAACGGTTCGTCAAACGTTATCAAACCCAAGTCGTACAAGCACTTCGTCCACATGCGGCTGTAGAGCAAATGTCCAACGGCGTGTTCGGTTCCGCCCACGTACAAATCAACCTGGTTCCAATAACGGCTGACGTTTTTGTCGCAAAAAGTTTCGTCGTTGTGCGGGTCCATGTAGCGAAGGAAGTACCACGATGAACCGGCATAACCCGGCATCGTGTTCGTCTCTAAATGTTGAGAAGTCCATTCGGAAACATTCGCCAGCGGTCCTTCACCTTCAGGACCAGGGCCATATTTTTCTACGTGCGGCAACTCCAATGGCAACTCGCTTTCGTCAAGTGGATAAGCAATGCCGTTGATCCATTTTATCGGAAAGGGTTCACCCCAATAGCGCTGCCGACTGAATGCCGCGTCACGCATTTTATAATTCACCTTGCGTTTGCCAATTCCTAATTCTTCCAGTTTGTTAATGACCACTTCAATCGCATCACGCATCACCGTTCCATTCAGAAATCCGCTGTTGCTTAACACGGCATCTTTGGTCGGATTGGCGTCGACGCCGTTATAAGCATCGCCCAAAATATTGGTGATGGGAAGATTGAAATGCTTCGCAAACTTGTGGTCGCGTTCGTCGCCGCTCGGTACGGCCATGATGGCACCGGTGCCGTAGCCTGCTAAAACATATTCCGAAATCCAGATCGGGATCTTTTTGTTTTCGTCAAACGGGTTGACCGCGTACGCACCCGTAAACACGCCGCTGATTTTTTTCTCCGCCATGCGTTCGCGTTCGCTGCGGCTTTTCACGTAAGCGATGTAATCATCAACGGCTGCTTTTTGTTCGGGTGTTGTAATCGTTGAAACCAATTCGTGCTCGGGTGCAACCACCATAAAGTCCACGCCAAAGATGGTGTCGGGCCGTGTTGTATAAACGCGCAGCTTTTTACTGATTCCTGGCTCCTGACTCCTGATTTCAAAATCAATCTCCGCACCGCTGCTCTTGCCAATCCAGTTGCTCTGCATTTCTTTCATGGCCTCGCTGAAGTCAACTGTCTCTAAGCCTTGCAACAAACGATCGGCATATTCGGTGATGCGCAAATACCATTGACGCAAGCGCTTTTTTATAACGGGATAACCACCGCGTTCGCTCACGCCGTTCACCACTTCATCATTTGCCAACACGGTTCCCAATGCTTCGCACCAATTTACTTCGCCGTAACCGCAATAAGCCACGCGGTATTCCATCAAAACGGCCTGCTTTGTTTTCTTGTCAAAGGCTTTCCATTGATCAGCAGAAAATTTTCCGTCCAGTATTTCGAAGGCCGCGTTGCGTATTTCAAACCGTGCATCCGGCACGGGATGGTTAACGTTTCCTTCTGCTTCAAAAATTTTTATCAAACCGTCAATGGATTCCGTCTTGTTCGTCTTGCGGTTGTACCAGCTTTTAAACAGTTGCAGAAAAATCCACTGCGTCCATTTGTAATATTTCGGGTTGGACGTATTCACTTCGCGGCTCCAGTCGAAAGAGAAGCCGATCTTGTCTAATTGACTTCTAAATGTGGCAATGTTTTTTGCGGTGCTCACTGCGGGGTGCACACCGTGTTCAATCGCGTATTGCTCGGCGGGCAGCCCAAAAGCATCGTAACCCATTGGGTGCAATACGTTAAAACCTTTGAGCCGTTTGTAGCGTGCAAAAATATCCGACGCAATGTAGCCAAGCGGATGGCCCACGTGCAGGCCCGCACCGCTGGGATAAGGAAACATGTCCAGCACATAATACTTTGGCTTGCTTGAATCGTTGGGCACTTTGTAGGCGCCGCTTTTGTTCCATTCGTCTTGCCACTTCTTTTCAATCTCTCTGAAATTATACTCCATATTTGTTCTCGTTGGTCGTTGACCGTTGTTTATTGATTGTTTGTGAACCGGAGGTTCTTCTATCTATTAAACTTTCGTTGCGTCGCACTCTTGTACGCTTTGTTCGCTGCGCAGCAAATCTTCACGCAGCGAACAAAGCGTAGCCACGACGCTGCGCCCCTTTCTCGTTGCACCGCCGCGTAAAAATGTTCAGCAGCATTCAGAACCTTGAAGTGAGTGACACAACCGGCGATGCCATGAAAAACGACAGCCGGTCACCAAAAAACAGAGCCGGATTCCAAACTCTTAATTTTTTGCAAAGGCCGGGCCGCCGCTTCGGGCCGCAACAATAAGAAAAAGCAGGCAATCGTTAGGGAAAGGCAAAAATAAACCATTCAACTGTTTAATCTGCTCCGCGACCGTTGCCTGGCCTTTGTGCAAAACACCAAACACCTATTTTTGTCCACTTCAAAAACGTATTTAGCATGGCGCAAATCGGAAAAGCTTCGTCCAAGCGTGGGAAACCGTCCTATGTAATGAGCATCATCGGGGTTACACTTGTTCTTTTTTTACTGGGCATTGTGGGCTGGCTGGTGATCAATGCCAACAAGCTGGGCGATTACATTAAGGGCAACGTGGAAGTGCGGGCTTTCCTTCGCGGCGACCTGAACGCGAAAGACAGCACGGTGCTGATGCAGCAGATCGCATCGAAGCCTTACGTGCGGGAAGTGAAGTACGTGAACAAAGAAGCCGCCAAAGAAATGTACCTCGCCGGCGAAGGCGAAACGGCCCGCAAAAGCTGGGATGTGGTGCTGGACGCCAACCCGCTGCCAAACGCCGTTTATTTTTACGTAAAGAACGAGTACGTGCAGATAGACTCACTGCAAAAGATTGAACAAGACCTGAAGCAGAATGATTATGTAAGCGAAGTAAAATACCCTGAGGCCGTTGTTTCCAACCTGAACGAGAACATCCGCAAAATTAGTTTGGGGCTTTTAATCGTGGCGCTGATCATTGCCGTGTCGGTGATTTTTCTTATTGACAACACCATTCGTTTGGCCATGTTCAGCAACCGCTTTTTGATCAAGACCATGCAAATGGTAGGGGCCACGCGGCAATTTATTTCGCGGCCGCTGACCATCCGGGCCATCATCAACGGCGCCATCAGTGCGGCCATTGCCATTGTGCTCATTTATATTTTGATCAGCGTGGCCGAAGGCTTTGTGCCCTGGCTGAAAGTGGTGCGCTCAAGCGGCACACTTTTCCTGCTGTTTTTTATTTTGTTCATTATCGGTATTTCCATTACGTTTTTCAGCACGTACAGAAGTGTATCCAAATACCAGCGCATGAAGCTAGATGAGTTATATTGATGACAGATGTTGGATGAAGGATGACAGCGGTGAAATTTCTGTCATCCTTCATCTGTCTTCCATCATCTAAATTTTTCCCTTTCTTTGCTCACTCCAAACAGAAAAAATGAAAGCAACAAGACGGGACAATCCCCGGCAAACAACACAGGCCACAAGAACAGCTGCACCCACAACAGCGAAAAAAAGCGTAGCGGCAGGGGAGTTGTTCAACAAGGACAATTTTAAGTGGATGCTGATTGGCGTAGGCGTTTTGATCCTCGGCTTTTTGCTGATGGCCGGTGGCGGCAGCAGCGATCCGAACGTGTTCAACAAAGCCGAAGTGTACAGTGCACGCCGCATTACCGTTGCACCCATCATTATATTGATTGGCCTTGCCATTGAGATTTACGCCATCTTCCGTCAACCCAAACCCGCTGTTTCCGCAGCCGACTAAACATGACCATCGTTCAAGCCATTGTTCTTGCCATCGTTGAAGGCATTACCGAGTTTTTGCCCATCTCGTCCACCGGGCACATGATCATCACATCATCTTTTCTCGGCATTGAAAAAGAAACGTTCACCAAGTTGTTTGAAGTGGTGATTCAACTCGGCGCCATTCTTTCCGTAGTGGTTCTTTATTACAAAAAGTTTTTCGACTTCAGCCGTTGGCAGTTTTACGCGAAGCTGATTGTCGCCGTCATTCCCGCTTTGATATTCGGTGCCTTGTTTTCGAAAAAAATTGACGCCTTGCTTGAGAGCAGCCTTACGGTTGCCGTCAGCATGTTGGTGGGTGGTATTGTGTTGCTGTTTGTTGACAATATTTTCAACAAGCCCAAATACGACAGCGACCGAAGCATTACCTACCCAAAAGCTTTTGCCATTGGCCTTTGGCAGGTGCTGGCCATGATTCCCGGCGTAAGCCGCAGCGCTGCTTCCATTATCGGCGGTATGCAACAAGGCTTAACGCGAAAGCTGGCCGCAGAGTTTTCTTTTTACCTGGCGGTGCCTACAATGCTGGCGGCCACCGGTAAAAAACTTCTTGACTTTTACAAGGAAAAAGGCACCATCAACGGCGAAGAAATAAAGCTGCTGGCAATTGGAAACGTGGTTGCCTTTGTGGTGGCACTCATTGCCATCAAGTTTTTTATTACTTACCTGCAAAAGCACGGCTTTAAACTCTTTGGCTGGTACCGGATTATTGCCGGGGCTGCGTTGCTCGCCTTAATTCTTTCGGGCTACCTGAAATAAGACAAAGTTCAAAGGCAAACTTGTCCGCTAATGGAAAAAGGCTTTGACTTTTGTCTTTTGAATTTTTACTTTTAGCCGGTTGCTCTTCCCGCAATCGTCACCAACATGCAAACAGCTTCCAAAAAAGTTATTAATGCCTGGGCTATGTACGACTGGGCAAACAGTTCTTACTCGCTCATCATTACATCAGCCATCTTTCCCGCTTATTACACGGCCATTGCACCCGAGAGGGTTTCGTTTTTGGGCAGAGATTTTCCGCGTTCATCACTGGCTTCGTACGCCATTTCGTTTTCCTTTTTGGTCATAGCCATTCTTTCGCCAATTCTTTCTTCTATTGCCGATTACAAGGGAAATAAGAAGGCCTTCATGCAATTCTTTTGTTACCTCGGTTCGGCGGCTTGCATTGCGCTGACCTTTCTTACAAAAGAAAACATCGGCTTCGGCATTATTTGTTCCATTATTGGCTCCATTGGCTTTTGCGGTAGCATTGTTTTTTACAACGCGTATTTGCCTGAAATAGCGGCCGAAGAAGACCAGGACCGCGTGAGCGCAAAAGGCTTTGCTATGGGCTACATCGGAAGCGTGTTGCTGATGGTGGTTTGTCTTGTTTTTATCATGCTGAACGACAACATGCATCTCGGCTGGGGTGCCTGGCCGGCGCGGCTTTCCTTTCTTGCGGTAGGATTGTGGTGGGCCGGCTTTGCGCAAATTACCTTTCGGGCCATGCCGCCTTCCATTGCCTCAAAACAAAACGCGGAACACAGCATCTTTACCAACGGTTTTTACGAATTAAAAAAAGTCTGGGGGCAGTTGCAGGAAACGCCAACCACCAAACGGTTTCTGCGCAGCTTTTTCTTTTACAACATGGGCGTGCAAACGGTCATGTATCTCGCTACCTATTTTGCTTCGGAAGAAATCAAGTTGGAATCATCACAACTCATCATCACCATTCTGCTAATTCAATTGGTGGCCATTGCGGGTGCAACGCTGTTTGCCAAATTATCGAAACGCACAAGCAATCTGTTTACACTGGGCGTTGTCATTATTGTTTGGATAGGCGTTTGCATTGGGGCTTACGCGGTATCGCAGCAAGCAAAAGTGCTGAAACCTTATACCGAGAAAATTACGCTGCTCGAAAAACAAAAAGAGGCGGACCCTTCGTTCAAAGAAGACGCCGATAAACAAATAGCAACCGTGCGAGAGCAGATGGCACCGCTGCAAAAGCCCATCAGCTATGAGTTTTACCTCATTGCCACGGTTGTGGGATTGGTGATGGGCGGCATTCAATCCATGTCGCGGTCAACTTACTCAAAGCTGCTGCCACCGACAAAAGACACGGCCTCTTACTTTAGTTTTTACGACGTTTGCGACAAGGTTGGTACGGTAGTGGGCACTTTGTCCTTTGGCTACGTTGCGGAATTTTACGGCGGCATGGGCAATTCGGTGCTGGCCCTGATGGCGTTTTTTATTGCGGGCGGTATTTTGCTTTTATTTGTTGATCCCAAACGAAAATCGGTTGTTGCAGCATGAATTTATACACGGTAAACACGGGCTATTTTAAACTCGACGGCGGCGCCATGTACGGCGTGGTTCCAAAAACACTTTGGAACAAGATCAATCCGGCTGACGAAAACAATTTGTGCAGTTGGGCCATGCGCTGTTTGCTGATTGAAGACGGGGAAAGATTGATTCTTGTTGACAACGGCATCGGCAACAAACAGGATGAAAAGTTCTTCGGCCATTACTATTTGCACGGCGATGACACACTTGATAAATCGTTAGCCAAACACGGTTTTCACCGCGATGACATCACCGATGTTTTTCTCACGCATTTGCATTTCGATCATTGCGGCGGCTCTATTGTTCGCGAAGGAGATAAACTCGTTCCTGCGTTCAAAAACGCAATCTATTGGAGCAACGAAGAACACTGGGAATGGGCCACAAAACCAAATGATAGGGAGAAGGCTTCGTTTTTGAAGGAAAACATTTTGCCCATTCAGGAAAGCGGGCAATTAAAATTTATTGAGACGCCGAACGTGGATTGGGATGCGTCGAAACCCTTGCCGGAACAGCATTTTGCCGAAAATATTTCGGTGCGTTTTGTCGAAGGTCACACAGCGGCGATGATGCTCCCGCAGATAACCTACAAAGACAAAATAACCGTGTTCATGGCTGATTTGCTTCCCGGTGCGGGACACATTCCGCTGCCTTATGTGATGGCTTACGATATGTTTCCGCTCACAACCTTAGGCGAGAAGAAAAGTTTTTTGTCGGAGGCGATTGAAAAAAAATACGTCCTCTTTTTTGAACACGACCCGAAGATTGAATGCTGCGATTTGGTGCAAACGGAAAAAGGAATCAGGCAAGGAAACTTGTTTACGTTGGCTGATATTTAAGCTTTTATTTTTTCCGGAATAAAAACGAAATCAAACGCGGCGGCTTGCTTCGGTCGTTCTTATCAAACCATTCGTCCAAACATTCACAGGTCAAAACGTTCTTCATCGCCGCATTAAAATAATCCGATGCGTGGTGCATAAAACATTCGAGCACTTGCAATCCTTCGTTCGTTTCAAACCTCGCTTTGCTGCCGCTGTATTGTTTGTAGGGATGCAGTTCGCAGATGTAAAAGTGCCCGCCGGATTGCAAAACGCTTGATGCTTGTTCAAAGATGAAATTCAAATCTTCAATGTGTTCTAAAATCAAGCTGCACGTAACCAGGTCAAACTTTTCTTTTGTAAAACTCCAAGGCTGTGTAATGTCCGCTTGTTGAAACCGAACGTTCGGTGTTGAGACTTTTTCTTTTGCTTTCGCCATCATTTCTTCCGATAAATCAACGGCCAGTAAATGCTTTGCTTTTTGGCTTAGCCATTCGGTGTTCTTGCCCGTGCCGCAACCCAATTCAAGCACGTTTTCAAACGAAATGGAAGACAAAATTTTCTGCCCGGCTTCGCCTTCCAAATCCCTTGTTTTGTTTTCTACCTTATCGTAGGTAGCCGACCATTGGTTGTATAAAGTCCTTGTATCCATTGCCTGTTTGTTTGCCTGAAGATAGGCCGTCTATAAAAAAAATCTGTTCACCGACACATTGACGTCCTTTTATATGTTTTGGCCGCCGTTCATCCTTCGCTTAACCTAATTTAACCGCTGTTCACGTTCATTGCGAATATCTTCGTACTCGTCAATCAAAAGCTTATGAAGAATTTTACTCTCTTTGTCTTGGCCCTTTTTGGCTTTGGCCTTTTTGCTTCGGCGCAAAAAGTTTCCGGCGTGGTCAAAGGCACTTTGCAAGACTCGCTTTCGGCTTCGGCGCTTGGCGATGCAACGGTTTCGGTCATGCATTTGCCCGACTCTTCGCTTGTGTCGTTTACCCTAACAAACAACAACGGCTATTTCGAAATAAAAAATTTAGATCCCGGCGATTATGCCGTTGCGTCTTCTTTTGTTGGATTGCGTTCGTTTAAAAGGAAGTTTACCATAAGTGCGGCAAACCCGGTGGAAGATTTTGGTTTGATAAAATTGCAACGCTCCGATAAATTAATGGACGAAGTCATCATCAGCGAAACGCCGGTGAAGGTGAGCGGCGACACCATCTCTTACAAAGCCGATGCTTTTAAAACCAAACCGAATGCAACCGTAGAAGATCTTCTGAAAAAATTACCGGGCGTGCAGGTTGACAAAGACGGCACCGTAAAAGCGCAGGGCGAAAGCGTGCAAAAGGTTTACGTGGACGGAAAAGAGTTCTTCAACAACGATCCAAAGCTCGCCACAAAAAATTTAACCGCCGACATGGTGGACCGCGTGGAAGTTTACGACGACATGAGTGAACAGGCTAAGTTCAACGGCATTGACGACGGCAGCCGTTCCAAAGCCATCAACCTCAAATTGAAGAAGGATAAAAAGAAAGGAATTTTTGGAAAAGCCTATGCCAGTTACGGCACGGAGCAACGTTACGATGCGGGGCTTACGGCCAACTATTTTAAAGGCGCAACACAAGCCAACGTGATTGCAAAGAGCAACAACACCAACAACATTGGCTTTACTGTTTCGGACATGATTGGCATGTTCAGCAACAGCGGCGGCGGCATGATGGGTGGCGGGAACTTTGGCGGCAACGGCGGTGGCATGAACATTATGAGCATGGGCGGCAGAGGCGGCGGCAACGTTGGTGGTTTTAGTCTTGGTTCCACAAACGGCGGCGGCATTACAACTTCGTCGCAGGCAGGCCTGAACTACCGCGATACCTGGAGCAAGCACTTTGACGTGAACGGCAGTTACTTCTATAACTATGCGCAAAAAGAAAACACGTACACCAGCTTGCAGCAAAACTTTGCCAGCGATTCCACCATTACCACGGCGGACAATACGTATTCGCGCAGCCGCAATTACAACAGCCGCGCAAACCTCAACATCATTTACAGCATTGATTCGTTCAACTCCGTTATTTATCAACCCAACGTCAGCATCCAAAAATCCGATACTTACAGCGACGACAGCCTGATGAAAAGTAGCTCAAACGGCAAAGTTTTAAACCAGGGACGCACCGTGAACAACAATACCGGCGACGGTTACAACTGGAGCAACAATCTTTTGTGGCGCAGAAGGTTTCGCAAGCCGGGAAGAACCTTCTCTGCCGCGCTAACGAACACCTGGAGCAACAACGACCGCACGGGTTATACGCTGAATCAGTTAAGCAGGTTGCAGTCCGATCAAATGAGCCAAACAAAAAGCAATACAAACAATTATGCGTTGAGTCTTTCGTACACCGAAGCCATTGCACGAGATAAAATTTTGGAATTTAATTACAACCACACCGACAACCGTAGCACATCCGACCGCAGCACGTTTTATAAAAACTTTGCGACGAACAAGTACGAGATTCTTGATACAGCACAAAGCAGTTATTTCGAAAGCAGCAATCTGTTCGATCGCTTTGGCACCAACTTGCGGGTCGTAAAAAAGAAATACAATTATCAACTGGGTTTTGCCGCGCAGCAAACGAATTTGGAAAGCAACAACGTTTCGAAGAAAAGTTTTGTGACGCAAAAAAGCTGGAACTATTTCCCAACCGCTTCGTTCAACTATCAATTCCAGCGCAGCCGCAGCCTGCGTTTCAGCTACCGTGGCCGCACCAATCAACCTTCCGCCACGCAGTTACAAGACGTTGAGAACCGCGACAACTCCCTCAACATTTATCGGGGTAACCCTGATCTGAAACAGGAGTTTTCGCACAGCCTTATGTTGAGTTACAATTTCTTTGACATCATCAAATTCCGCAACCTCTTTGCTTTCTTAACTTACAACGTCACGGAGAACAAAATCGCCAACTCCATCGTTTATCTTCCAAACGGCGGGCAGTACACAAGACCTGTGAATTTGAGCGGCATTTACAACGTGAGCGGCAACATCAACTTCGGCCTTCCCATCAAGCATTTGCAGGGCGGTAACTTCAATACCAACACAAGGGTTTCGTACAGTCAGGACGCAAGTCTCGTGAACAACGTGAAGAACTTTACGCGGAATCTTTCGGCTACGGAAGACTTGCGTTTAAGCTACAATTACAAAGAGAAACTGGACATGGGACTTTCGGCCAGCGTAACCTATAACCAGGTACGAAACACGGTGCAAAAAAGTACCAACAGTGCCTACTATACCCACGTTTACTCGGCCGACATAACCTATACGCTGCCAAAGGATTTCATTCTGGCTACCGATGTTGACTACACGTTCAATACCGGCCTTGCCAGCGGCTACAACCAGAACTACGCCATCTGGAACGGCAGCTTGGCCAAGCAAGTGTTTAAAAATAAACGCGGTGAATTCAAGGCTTCGGTGTACGATATTTTAAACCAAAACAAAAGCGTTTACCGCACGGTGGATGGGCCGAACATTCAGGACATTCGCAACAGCACGCTGAAACGTTTTTTCATGCTCACGTTTACGTATAAAATCAGCCGCATGGGCGGACGCACCATGCCCCCGATGATGGAGCGGGCAACAAAAGGAATAAGGTTTTAAATGGGGCTGAGATTGTAGGGACTTGTCACCAGCATGTCCAGGAAAGACGCAGGAAACAAAACATTGATTGCATAAAAAATCCTCCCAGGCGGGAGGATTTTCTTTTACCGGATAATCCGTTTGTCGGTGGGCGAATAACCCTGTACCGTTGAAGAGCCGTAAAGCAATGCGCCTAAAATAGACCGTACAAAGCGAATGACGTTTGTGGACGGTTTGTACGCATCGCTATAAATTTTTGCAGCTTGTTTTTGGTACTCAATGTTTCTGTTTTTCATGATTCGAGTGTTTTCGGGTTTGGGGATAATGCGTGGATAAACTTAGTCATTTTCTTTGAGAAAAAGAACGGCTTGCCTATTTTGCCCCCTGAAAACTTGTTAAAAAAATCCCCTCTATGAAATTGAAAACGACACAAAGCGTTCTTACCGTTCTGTCCTTCCTGTTCTTTCATGCGGCCAACGCACAGTTTAAAATTCCGGGCATGGGCAATGCCGATGTACGGCAGGCTTTAGAAAAAGTAATTGGCGATTATCAAAAAGATTTTGCGACGCTAAAAGGAGACGTGGTGAACACCAATCCGCAGACGGTGGAGTATCAATCGCTGCTGCAATTTAAAAGTGCCGAGAGCAACACCATCATTCAATACTCGGGTAAGAATCCTGTGTACAGTTGGCAGGCGCAAATGTTTACCACAGAAGAATTTGAAGCCGCGGAAAAAAAATACAAATCGCTTTACAACCAGTTAAAGGGCATGAGCCTGAAACTAAACCGCGATTATGATTATTCGCTTGCAGGCGAATACGGCAAGCCCGATGAAAGCAAAACATTTTGCAGTTCGGCCTTTCGCTTGCTGCCCAACGCCACTTATTTACCCAAAGTAAAAGTGGAGCTTTCGATGCAATACGAATTGATGGAATGGAAAATTTATTTGCTCGTGTATCAAAAAGAAAGAGAAGACAGCGAACGGGGGAAGACCGAAGAATGATCTTATCTGAGCCGGGATGCGTTGGATGAATGGGATTGATGGGATAAATAATCTCAAACATCCCGCATATTCCGGTTCAGATAACCGCCTCTCTGCGCGAAAGTCCATCGCCGCAGGCGGGGCCCGGACGATTATCTTTGCGGCCTAAAACGAGATTTTGGAGAAGAGCAACTTTGTTGACCAGATAAGGATTTTCTGTCGTAGTGGGCACGGTGGCGCGGGCATCAAACATTTTCGGCGCGATAAGTTAACCGCTTACGGCGGACCCGATGGCGGCGACGGCGGCCGCGGCGGACACATTATTTTAAAAGGCAACCGCAACCTGTGGACTTTGCTGCACCTGCGCTATCACAAAAACGTGCTGGCCGAAGACGGTGAGAGAGGAAGCGACAACAACAAAACGGGCCGCGATGGAAACGACATCGTATTGGAAGTTCCCCTCGGCACCATTGCCGTAGACGAAGAAAGCGGTGAAAAAGAAGCCGAAGTTTTGCACGACGGCGAAGAGATCATTTGGCTGCCCGGCGGCAAAGGCGGCTTGGGTAATACCAATTTTAAAACGCCAACCAACCAGGCGCCGGAACACTCACAACCGGGATTGCCCGGCGAAGAAGGTTGGAAAGTGCTTGAGCTGAAAGTGCTGGCCGACGTGGGTTTGGTTGGTTTTCCCAACGCAGGAAAATCAACCTTGCTTTCGGTGATGACGGCAGCCAAGCCAAAAATCGCTGATTACGCTTTCACCACCATCACACCCAATCTGGGTATGGTGGAATACCGCGACGGCAAAAGCTTTTGCATGGCCGATTTGCCGGGAATCATCGAAGGCGCCGCCGAAGGCAAAGGCCTCGGCCATCGCTTTCTGCGGCATATTGAACGCAACTCCATTTTGCTGTTTTTAATTCCCGCCGACAGCAAAGACCACAAAAAAGAATTCGAAATTCTTTTAAACGAATTGGAAGAGTACAACCCCGAACTGGCGCACAAGCAATTCATCATCGCCGTTTCCAAAAGCGACATGCTGGACGATGAACTGGCGAAGGAAATAGAAAGGGAATTGCCACCGAACGTGCCGCACATTTTTATTTCATCGGTTACCAACAAAAACATTCAGGCGTTGAAAGACTTGTTGTGGGCAACGCTAAACGCACAAACGACTTAGACAATGGTTGCACTGGATACGATCTACCGCATCTTCATGTTCATTCTGCCTTATGCGCTGTGCATTGCCGCTTATGTTTGGGTTGGCAGGAAGGCCTTGCGTGTGCCGCAAAAAACGTCAAGAATTATTGCGCTTGTCATCATTGCCGGAGGACTGGCTTACACGCTTTACCGCCTGGTGCGTTCCGTCGGCAACATTATGACGAATGAACTCTTTGAATTCGTCATCCTCATCGTGGCCGTGGCCGTGCTGGCAATTGCGTCCATCGTAATGGCGCTCGGTGAGCCGGAGAAATGAGACTGAGGTCAGGTTAAGGAGAGGGGTGGGGGTGCTTTGTCTGCTTGTTTAAAGGCACAGCGATTGCAGGGGTGATAACGGAAAATAAGCCGCGCGGTAAAAGAACAAATCTCAAATCTAAAAACGCAAATCAATAATTCGTATGAGCCAGGCTTTTGTACGCGAGGGTGATGCTCAATGGCTACGCGACGTGGCGCCGGCAGTTAACGCTTTGCTCTTGTTTCTAACGCAGGAAAACAACGGCATTCGTGTGTACGAGCAAAAGACAAGCGTTGACAAAAAAACAGGCCGCGAGGTTCATCACATGAGCAACGGCCTGGCTTACACAAAAGATGATGAAGGCCGCTGGAGCATTGCCTGGTAAATCGTCTTTGCCCTTCTTTACGGCCATCTTTTCTTCTTATCTTCACGGGCTTAAACAACCATTCTATGGGATTGCTAAACCAGAAAGGAAAAGGCGCCGACAAAAAGAAAAGCGGTGCACCAAAAAATAACGCACAGGGTTCTAAATTCATTACAGGCAAATCCACAAAAGCTGCTGGCGGCCCCAAAAAACCAATGACGGGCGGCTCGCAGCGTGGCTCCTGAGAAGCAGCGTTTGTGAAAAGACAAGCTGCGCTACCTGCATGAAGCTGATGTCTTGTTGCCTTAAGTTGGGGGCGAGGAGTTTGTGTTTCGTTATTACTCAAAAAATCAAAGTACAAAACAAAAGACCGTCTGCGTGAACGGTCTTTTGTTTTGTACTGTCTTAAGGCAGGAGATGGCCGCAAAAAAAATATCGGCAAAACATTTGAACTTTCGTTTAAATAATATGTATTTTTAATTTCACATCTGGCGAACATTTACGCTGCTTCAGAAATCCACTCCTTTTTAAAATCATCTCTCGCAAACTTGTCTTCCTTTTTAAGCACCGAAGTATCACTTCCTCCTTATTGAAACGTGCTTTATAACTGCGTTTTATAAACACGCCTTGTGTACCGGATATAGACTAATCCACCTTGATTGCTGTTTCTCAAAAGCATTTCGAACAGGAAAATCCCGGGAATCAAAAATGAATTGTACTAGGCTACCACACGGTTTATCCCCGCCTACCGCATGACCTTTCGTCCTATATCCAGGACTTCGTTCTTACAACGGCTTGATGACTCTTTCGAAGAACGTGATGCGAGCGCCGAACAAACCTACTCAGTTCGATAACCGATCAAAACATTTTTATGCGAAAGCTTACTTTACTCTTCCTCTTTTTTATTGCCTCTCTCTATTATGCAAAGGGGCAATACAATGTAAACGGAAACGCTATTAGTTTAGGCGGTGATTGTTTTCGATTAACTCCTTCTGCGCCCAGCCAAAGCGGCTCCGTTTGGTTTCAAAACAAAATTACCCTTGCGTCCGATCTTACTATACATGCAACCATTAATTTAGGTACCAGGCCTGATCCTTTTGGAGCTGACGGGATAGCCTTTGTATTACAGCCGGTTTGCAGTGGCATTGGCGGGCTTGGCGGGGGCATTGGTTACTTTGGTATAACGCCGTCGCTTGATGTTGAGTTTGATACCTGGCAAAATACAGACCGGGGTGATCCACTTCAGAACCATGTTGGATTAATGAAAAACGGTAATGTAAACCACAACGGTGGAACAGCAACGCCCATACAGGTTTTTCAAAACTATAAAACGGTTGGAGAATTAGAAAACGGAGCCAATCATGATCTTCTTATCCAGTGGACCGCCAGCACTCACAATTTAAAAGTTACCTTGGACGGAGTCCTTCAGGTTGATTATACCGGGGACATTGTTACAGATATTTTTGGCGGGAACAGAAATGTGTTTTGGGGCTTTACCGCTGCAACCGGTGCTGAATTCAATAATCAAAGTGTTTGCATTCTATCGAAAAGTTTTACCGAAGAAGGTTCCTTTACGGTAACCAAGCCAACTTGCCCCAATTATAACAACGGCGCCATTGACTTGAACCCTGCGGGCGGAATAGGACCATTTACCTACGCCTGGAGTAATGGCGCAACTACCGAAGATATATCCGGACTTACAGCCGGAACCTACAGCGTAACGGTAACGGACGGGAATGGCTGCCAAAGTGTGTATAGCAATATTGTTGTTGCCAATGCTCCAGACGTTGATCCTCCGCTTATAGCAGTTTTCCCGTCAAATCCAGTAACAATTTCTCAATTGGGTAGGAAAACAACTTATTCAAATGTTTCGCTTAACGGCGGGCCAAACTATATTGTTGCGGCCCCGAATGCTCCAATTACTTTAACGGCAAATTATTCGTCCTCCTATGATGGAGGAGCCGGCTGCCCCGGATGCATTACACAGCATCACGTCCAGTTTCCGGGACAGTTCTCGTTGTGTCAAGCCGCTGGCTATGGAAGCGGCGGCATTAATCAATCATTTACGGCTCCGGCTACACCAGGTACTTATTATGTTACGCAAACGGCCACCTGGTGGTACTACTGCGGTCAATTTGGTACACCGCCCTATAACAACAGACCCGAGGATGCCATTGCCGTTGTAATTGTCCCCGGCGGGACCAATTGCCGGCCTGATATTACAGTGGATGCAACGACTGGGCAGTGCGGTACAGTTGTAAATTATGCTGCGCCTACCGCCATTGATAATTGCCCCGGTGTTACTGTAAGCCAAACCACAGGATTGCCAAGCGGAAGTACATTCCCAGTGGGTACAACCACGAATACCTTTGTGGCAACGGACGCTTCCGGAAATACGGCAACCTGCAGCTTTACTGTAACCGTAACCGACAATCAAAAACCGGTTATTACTACCAATGGAGACATGACGGTAAGCAATGACCCGGGTGTATGCGGAGCAAGTGTGAACGTCAGTGCTTCCGCCACGGATAATTGCTCTGTGGGAACACCAACCGGTGTAAGAAGCGATGCCCAGCCATTGAACGCTGTTTATCCTGTAGGCACAACAACCATCACCTGGAACGTAACCGATGCGAACGGCAACGCGGCTATTCCTGTAACGCAAACCGTTACGGTGAACGATACCGAGAAGCCAAACGCAAAATGTAAAAACGCAACGGTTACACTCCTTAACGGCAGTGCCAGCATTGCTCCTGCTGATGTGAACGATGGCAGTACAGATAATTGCGGTATTCAATCAGTAACGGTATCGCCAAGTACGTTCAATTGTTCCAACATCGGTGCAAACAAGGTTACACTAACGGTAACTGACGTACACGGCAACGTTTCAACTTGCAGCGCTACCGTTACAGTAGTCGGAACGATTCCCACCTGCAGTATTGCTTCCATTCCATCCGATAACACGTACACGGGTGGCAATCCAAACAACATCTACCTGGGTTATGGCCCGCAAAGCACAACGCTGCAGGTATCTGCTCCGGCAAGCGGCGCGCCGTACACCTACGCATGGTCGCCGGCTACGGGTTTGAGCAGCAACACCAGCAGTGCACCGGTGTTTACGCCAACGGCTGAAGGTTCCTACACCTTTACCGTAACGGTAACCAACAAATACGGCTGTTCCAACACGTGCAGTATCACCATCTGTGTTCTCGACATCCGCGTGCCGGGCAGCAACGGCAAGGTTTACGTTTGTCACTATCCGCAAGGAAACACCGGCAACGTACAAACCATTTCGGTTAGCGTAGATGCCGTTCCTGCGCACATTTACATTCCGGGCCACGGCGATCATCTGGGCCGCTGCGATCAAACGCCTTGCGGTGCCGCACCAACGCTTACCACACGGAATAACCCCGCTGTTACCGGTTTGCAAAGCGATGCGTTTAGCCTTTCGGCCGCACCAAATCCAAGTGCGGGTTATTTCAACGTATTGGTGAAAAGCGGCAATCAGAACCCGGTAGAAATTCGGGTGACCGACGTACTTGGCCGCATTGTATTCAGGCAGACGAACGTAATGCCGAACACCACTCTTCGCGTTGGCGAAAAGTTTGGTACCGGCGGTTACCTGATTGAAGCCATACAGGGCGCCAACCGGCAAACGCTTAAAGTGCTCAAGTCACAACAGTAAGCTACGGCTCTTTGCTTTAAAGCCGCCTCAATGGAGGCGGCTTTTTTATGTGGCCAACCCGGCAAAAACATGCGCTGGCTTTGAGGCATTTTTTCCTACACAGGCTGTTGACTTTTTTCCCTAAAACCTTCGCGGAATCCCAAACAATTCCGTGTTTTTATCCCCGATAAAAGAACCGCATTTGCACCGCTACACACAAGAAGTTTTTTTTTAAACTCAATTCCGCTTTGCCGCCGTAACCGCAACCGTTGTGGCACGGTTTTGAAATAAGTTTCAGTGTTCGCAAAGCAGGACAATTTTTAGGGCAAGCAGTGATTTTGGTGCATGTTAGGCGTGGTGAATTTTGTGGCTTGCCCTACTTTTTTTAAGAGCAGAACCAGGTTTTAATCCGTGCGCTATGTCCCGATAAATCAAAAATCTATTGCGAATAAAAGGCATCCCGTTTTCTGCGGGGTGCCTTTTGTTTTTGCAGCGTTTAAAACGCGAAGGAAACAACGCCTGCCCCTGTTGCCTCAAAACAAACGGCCGGCTTTTGGATTGGGTGACATGATTGTTCCGGGATGTACGAGGCGGTGTATGGTTTGGCCTTCTTCCCGCGTCATCACCGTGCCCTGTGCCGCGCCGTCAAAAAGCAGTTCGTTGTTTTGCAGGCGCAGCCAGGTTCCTTCGGGCAAACAAACGATGCTTGTGCCCTCGTTTAGTTTGAGAAATTCTTCCAGCCTTTGGTCTCTCGTTTCGCCGTGAAAACCTTTGGTGACAAGGTTGTAATAATGCGGGTTGATTTGAAAGGGAAAGAAGTCAAAGGCTTCAAAACTTTTTGGCTGAACGATGGGCATGTCGTTGGTGGTGCACAGGGTAGGGCCGCACAAATTAGAGCCCGCACTCCAGCCGATGTAAGGCGTTCCGCTTTGCACTTTTGCCCTGATGATTTCTACCAAATCATAGGCGTACAAATCGTGCAGCAGCTTAAAGGTGTTGCCCCCGCCAACCATAACGGCATCGCATTGTTCGATGGTGGTTTTTGCGTTGCCCGGTGTAACCAGTTTAATGTTCTGTGCCAGCGCCGGAAACCCTTCTCTCACGTTGTTTGCATAGGCTTCGTGATTGTCAACCGAGGCAAACGGAATAAAAGCAATTGTGCTTGATGTTGTGCCCAAAAATTCTTTCATAACCGGCACCGCTGTTTCTAAATAAGCACCGCCGCCAACTCTTGAACTGCTGAATGCCAGAATGCGTATTCCCTTCATGTGTTAAGCTGTTTATAGTAGTTTATATTTCTTCAAAATAATTCGGCCTGCGGCGGAACGTTGGCGTTACCAAGCGGCGGAAGATCGGGCCATTCGTAAGCGTCCACTTTTGTTTTGCCGTCGGGTCTTTCCTTTGTGGTGCGCACGGTGTAAACGGGACGGTAATCCAGTTCTTCGGATGGCATTTCAAAGTCTAGCACTTCGCTCATTTCTTCGTCGCTTAAATCGGGCAAAAGCCATTTTGTTTCCAGTTCTTCGGTCAGAAAAAGCGGCATCCGGAAAGCCTGGTCGCCGCTGTTGTGTATTTGCGCCATTACGCGGTTTGCCGGCCGTGTAACTAACGTAAAGGTTCCCGTGATCTCGCCGGTTTCCACGTCGGCCTTGTGTGGGTAATGATACAAGCCGGGAATGTAAAACTGTTCTCTTCCTTTCAGCGAAACGTGGTAAGGAATTTTGTTTTTAAAACCGCTTACCTCGCGGTGCTCGTAAATGCCCGTTGCAGGAATGAGGCAACGCGTTTTTCGCAGGCGGTGCCAGTAGCTTTTCCGGTCTTCAACAATTTTCTCGCTGCGGGCATTGCACATTTGCGAACGCATCTTTTTTTGCTTTTCCGGCGTGTTCATGTACTCGGCAATTACGCCCCATTCAAAAGGTTTCAGTTTGTAGTTGGCGTTCTCAAAAATCACCACGGGGTACTTGCGGTGTGCCTGCGCCTGCACGTGCAGCAGCATGTCTTCGTCGCGGCGCAGCGATGGGTCAACCTCGATGCCGGGAATGTCGCGAATGATTTTGTCGAAGCGGGCTGCAAAAGAAATGTCGTAACACATAAAATGCGGTTTCGTGGTTTCAAAATTAGGCTGCGGTTTGCCGCGGGCTTTGGACAAAGGCCGTTGAAAAGAGAAAGAAATTATTTTGCGTCCTCTTTTAACCTATGTCAAAAGCAAAAGCCTTGCGCCAGCGGGTGCACCAAAAGTTTGGCGGCCGCTGTGCTTACTGCGGTTCGGTACTTGAATACAAAGCCATGCAGGTAGATCATTACCTGCCGCAATGCCGCGAAAAATTTTATGCCCGCCGCTGCAAAAAAGACGTGCACGCCGAAGAAAACCTGATGCCGGCCTGCCGCCGCTGCAACCATTACAAACGGGCCCGCACGCCCAAACAGTTTCGCGAGCTGATGACGACCCTGCACGAAAGGCTGGAGGCAATTTACATTTTGAAAGTGGCCGTTGATTTCGGCATGGCTACCGTTAAGCCTTTTGACGGCAAGTTTTATTTTGAAAAGCTGGCGGAACAAACGGTTCGTACTCCCGCGGCAGACCGCTCTTGTCCAAAACCTTTGTAGCAATGAACGGAGCAACGTGTTGCCCAGCCTTATGTACTTGTTTTTTGCGAGCTGTAGCAAAGCGGCCAAGGTTAGCCATCCATTTGTTCTTCTACTCAAACTGGTTTCAAAAATGATCACGGCTGCGTTGCCACCCTCTTGGTCCGACAGGCTCATCATAACGGAGTTATCCTGAGCTTGCCGAAGGGTTGCAGCGCGGGTGCATTATTTTAAGTTCGCCTGAATTCACCGGCTTCGAGAAGCTCAGCCTGACAAATGCTTACGCTGTCATTGGCATGCTTCCCCAACGGTGTTGAGAAAGAACTTCCTCCTCTAATTTCGCAGACTAAACAAAAGAAACAGCAGATGCTTGACGAACGATTGTTGAAAAACTACGCAAAGGTGATGGTACATTATGCGTTGAACGACGGCAGGGGAATCAATAAAGGCGATACGGTTTTCCTGGTGGGACAGGAATGCACCAAAGACCTTTTTACAACCATCGCCAAAGAAATTTACGCCGCCGGCGGCAACCTGATCACGAGCTACCAGCCAAACAATTTGCGGGACACCAGCCTTGTTCGCTTTCTGCTGCAGACCGGAACGGATGAACAAATCGGGTTCTTTGCCGAACCGTACTGGAAAGGAATTGTGGAGGCCTCCGATCACATTCTCTTCATCATTTCAGAACCCGACGTTCATTACCTCGAAGACATTCCTGCATCAAAGATCAGCAGCATAAACAGCAGCAGGGCGCCGTACATGAAAATGCGGGAGAAGAAAGAGCAGGCGGGCAAGCTTTCCTGGTCGCTTTGCCTGTACGGCACGCAATCCATGGCCGACGAAGCGGGCCTCACGCTGAAAGATTACTGGGAGCAGATCATTGAAGCCTGTTACCTGCGTGAAGAAGACCCCGTGGCCAAATGGAAAGAAGTGCAGAAAGAAATTGAAACCATCAAAGACAAGCTGGATGCTTTGGCCATTGAAGACCTGCACGTAAAAGGCGAAGACGTTGACTTGCGCATCCGCCTTGGCGAACACCGCAAATGGCTGAGCGGCGGCGGGAAAAACATTCCTTCCTTCGAAATTTTCACGTCGCCCGACTGGCGCGGCATGAACGGTTTTATCCGCTTCAACCAGCCTTTGTATTATTCGGGTAAACGCATTGCCGGTGTCTCGCTAACGTTCGCGGACGGCGTGGTCACGGCATCGTCCGCAACGGAAAACGAAGACGCGTTGAAGGAAATGATTGCGCAGGAAAACGCCGACAAGGTGGGAGAGTTTTCGCTCACCGACAAGCGCCATTCCCGCATCACAAAGTTTATGGCCACAACCTTGTTTGACGAAAACACGGGCGGCGCTTTTGGCAACACGCACGTTGCGCTGGGCAATGCGTACAAGGATACTTTCACCGGTGACATGGCCGCCGTATCTGATGAACAATGGGCAGAGATGGGCTACAACAGTTGTCCCAAAGTGCACACCGACATTGTAAGCACGACCAACCGAACGGTCACCGCACGGTTGCGCAACGGAACGGAGAAAGTTATTTACAAGGACGGGCAGTTTGTGCTGGATTGATTGAGGTGATTGCCTTGCTGTTGTTTTACGCCGTTGCCTGTGTTCTTCGCTTTTGTGCTGCGCCTTCACCGTAAGCGATGAAAAAATAAGTAATAACGATTATTGATTGATCCTGTTTTGCCTTTTAGTTTTGCGGCTCAAATTAGCAGAACGGCTTTGCAACCGGCACCAAGCACCCGGTTTTAAGGCGTCATAAAATCCAAACCCGTGAACAAAATCACACCGCACAATCAGGCCGGCGATTCTCTTTCTTTTCTTTCCCTAAAACACAATCTCTTTTCTCTGCTCATGGTCCGTGCAGGCGGCTGCGCTTTTTAAAATCACAACGTAAATAATCCCATGAAAAAAACTTTACTTCTCTTTTTCGTTAACCTCGTTTTACTGACCGGCTTTACAAGGGTAGCCGCACAAACCCTGAGCAGCGGCCCAACGCTTAGTTTTAGCAATGTAACCGGCTTTGGCGACAACATTGCGCAGGACGGCGAAGGCGGATCGGTAGCCATTTCGGATATTGACATACAGGTAATGCCCATCAGCAACTCAGGCGCCAAATTGACGGCAGACCCCCTCGAATACCACGACATGGCGGATTGGAACGTTCCACCAATGATTACGTACGGCGGGACAAACTCGTTTTACGGATGGACGATAAAGTCGGGCAACGGCGCTGAATTTTCGCTGGTCTCATTCGACTTCAACGATTGGGGCGAATGGTCGGGTAATTTGTTTACCGTGCAGGCGTTTCGGAACGGCTCGTCACTGGGCTCGGTCAGCTTTGCCGGCAACATGGATAACAACATGGTTCATCTTGCCAATCCCGGCGTGTTGTCATCCATTTTCCAGAACGTGGATGAAGTGCGTGTTTATAAGCAAGGCGGTGCAAACTCCTGGGTCGGCATCAACAGCATCAAGGTTTCTTCTCCTGTTGCGTCCTTACCGGTTACCTGGCTCAATTTTACGGCAAGAGGCGAGAGCAACGGTGTTTTGCTGAACTGGAGTACGGCGAGAGAGCAAAACACGCGGGATTTTGAAATACAGCACGGTGATGGCCGCGGCTGGGACCGTGTTGCTACCGTTCACGCGGCCGTTAACAGCGGCGACGTAGAGCATTATAGCTACTTGCACAATACGGTTGCACACGGTGTGCATTATTACCGCATTCTTCAACGTGATGTGGACGGAAAAGAAAGCTATAGCAAGGTGATTGCGGTAGATTTTAGCGGCGCTCAAAACCGGTTGAGCGTTTATCCCAACCCTATCGCCAACGGGCAGATAACGGTGGAGGTAGAAAAAGAAGAGAAGGCCCGGTTGTTTACCGCGACGGGAAAGCTGGTCTTGGAAAGACAACTGCTGCCGGGAGTGCAACAATTGCAACTGCCCTTTCTCCAAAAGGGATTCTATTTCCTTAAAGCCGGGGAGAAGACGGAAAGAATTATGGTGCAATAAGAAGAAATCTGGCTACACAAATTGTTTCTACAGCCCGCTGTCAATGCGGTTACGTCGTTGGTGTTGCACACAAACAAGGTGCTTCACCAACGATTAAACGCTGAAAGGTTGCCGCATAACGGCGGCTTTGCAGCTTAGGTTTCTTTCACCGCGGGTTCTTTGCGAACGAGCCTTACTTCACCTTCCGATACCTTGCCTTCGCCCGGAGCGCCGCGCAAAAGCTCCTGTGCCTGCAATGATTTTTTAATCGCGTCCATTACCTTTTTTGTAAGCAGGCCGTTGAGTACCACTTTGGCGCCAACCCACACCAAAAATTTTTCAATTCCCTTCAGCTTCACGCTGTTCATCAGCAGGCCCTGTGCCCGCTTGCGCACGGCGGGTTCAAAAGCATCCACTTTTTTTTCTTCCATTACCGGCCAGTTGCTGCCGCTTGAAAAAACGGGCATAGGCAGTTGGCCTTCGGGCGGATGCGGCGTGAAGATGGGAATGATTTGATAATGCCCTTCCTTGCGTTTGGAAGCAAAGGCCTCCTTGTTGATGCCCGCATAACCCTGCCGGAAGATTTCGTTTTCGTTCAGCGCTTTTTCCGATACCGTGAAATAGTCGCGCAGAAATAACTCGCAATTAAAGCGGCCCAAAAAATAATCGTGAATGCGAAACTCCTTGTTCAAAAAACCACTGAAGCCGCCCATCGCTCCGCAGGCAATGGCTTCATCGCCGGCGGCATCTTTTTCCGTGCCGTCAAGTTTGGGCAGGCGGCGCGAAGGCGCAATTAAAAATTGTCCCACGCAATTGTCGTTCATCGCGTCGGCAAGTTTTGCGGGCTTGGCCCGCATTTGCTCCAGCATGGCGCCGAAGGTGAGGCCTACCACATCGAACAATTTTTGGCTGCTCTTAAAGGCGCCCGGCTCGTGGCTCGGAAACGGGTCAATCAGCAGCACCGTACTACCAAATTTGTTCTCGTTGTTGTAGGCTTTGTTACCGTTTTCATCTTCTTTCTCATCGTCCGTTGCAACGTTGTTCAACACTTCCCGCACCCGTTCAAAAGGCTCGTTGTTAATCACGCCGCCGTCAACGTTAAGCGTGGTGCAGTAAGGGCCTTTTACCGGAAAGTGGTCGGTCACATCGCGGCAAAAGGGCAGCTTGTTAACCTCTGCGGCTTCGCGTTTCAGTTCCCTCGATTTCAACCCCACCGGAAAAGCGCCGGTGGCCATTGCGGCGTTCTTTGCCACGTCGGTGTTCTCGCCGGTTTTAAAATCAAGCGGTATCCAGCCGTCTTCCTCGCTGTGCTGCATTTCGCCGTCGGCATTCAGTTTAAAGCAAGCGTAGTCGTTGTGAATAGACATGTAATACTTGGCGGGTGATTTACCCGTGCCCTTCATGGCAATGTTGTAACCAAAGCCTTCAAGATTGGTAAGCGTGGCAAATACTTTCAGGTCTTTGCTGATGTAAGGCGGCGCAGGTTTCCATCCCACGGCATCGGTTTGCACCACGCGGCTTGCCACCGTGTCAATAAAGGAAGAATTAAGCAGCGAGATGATTTGTTCGTCTTCCATGTCCGCTGTGTCAAGCATCATCGAAAACATGTCTTCGCCCAAAAGGTCCACCCAGGAATGATAGAACTTGTTTTCGGGATGTTCTTCCTTCGCATTGGCCGTTTGCGGCGGCTTTACCGGTGTAATGGAATGATTGAGTGCCGCGGCCGTAATGATGCCCGTCATGCCACCCGCAGATGCGCCACCGATGACGGGAATCTCCACCTCGTGCGAAGGCGTATTTGGGTTGCCGGATTCTTTTTGTTTGCGCCATTCTTCAAGGGCTTCCATCAGGTAATCCATCACGCCGGCCGTATAAGCACCGGCCGATACGGCGCCAGCCATGCAAACGCCGACGTAAAATTTTTTGTTGGTTTCTGGTTGCGGCATACGTAAAATTTTAGGACTGTGAATTGTACTTGCTAAACTTGCTTCGTGAAGGCGCGGAAGGCGTTGTTTTCAGAAGGGAAAAAAGGATGAAGGGAAGGCCTTGCGTTAGGCCTTGTGAATATAAAAACGATTGGTTTCATTTCCCAATAAACTGTTTCGCCGGAGGTGTGGAAGTTTAAGCCGACCTATTGGAACGCAAAGGATGGCAGTAAAGAAGTCTTTCGGCAATAAACGGTGTCTTTCTAACGACGTACAAAAATCCGCCGCATCAGTTCATACAGTTCGGGATGCAATTGGCGAAACGTTTCCGGCTGGCTAAAAAAATATTCCGCCAGCACCGCAAAACATTCCACCGGGCTGGTGGCGGCGTAGGCATCTATCTCCGAGCGGCCGCTTCTGACGTCCTGCATTGTTTCTTCCAGCAATGTTTCCCAGCGCCCAACGTATTTGCGTTCCAGCAAAAGCTCGGGCACACCGTCCAGCGTTCCGTCCATTTTATCAATGAGATGAACAAATTCGTGAACGGCAGTATTGCGGTTACTGCCGGCATGAATGAAACCCTGTCGCAGTTCCCACTTGGAAAGAATCATCACGTTCTCCAATCCGCCCGAACCTACCATTCCCGAGATCGTTCGTTCGCGGCCGTGTTGTTCAAAATCGGTGTTGAAGTTGCCGGGATAAAGCAAGACTTCGCGCAGGTTTATGTATTCCCAATCGGGAATAAAATAAACCGGGATAACAGCCGCCGCACCAATCAGCACACGGTCGAGGTCTTCCACATCGGCATTGGCGCCGGTAATTTTTACGGTTGATAAAAAGCGCTGGAACTTCTCTTCAAAGCCTTTCTTTCCGTCTTCGTCAAGGGCCGCATAAAAGGAAACATAATCGTTGAGTAAATCCAGGTAATGATCGGGCAGAATAAAAACAGCCGCCTGTCTTGTGCGAAAAACAAGCAGGATGAGCAGGATGACAAGGGCCAGTACGAAAAGAATCTGTAACACCGTAACCATCGGCGTTGAAGATACTGTATGGATGGCAACGAGAGTAAATAGTGAATGGTGAGTGCGGCGGCACAGGGCTCACCATTCACAGTGCAGCTTCTTATTTTTTTGTGTAATTGAACATCCAACGAATGCCAAAGCGGTCGAGGCAACAGCCCCACAAAGCGCCCCAAAACTGATCCTGCAAAGGCGCAACATCGCTGCCGCCATCCGACAGCGCGTTGAACAACCGTTCGGTTTCTTCTCTTGAATCGGGTTCGAGATTGATGGTGGTGTTGTTGCCGATTTTTAATTTGTGTCCCATGCTTTCCAGCATGTCGGTGCCCATGATTTGCACGCCGCCCAGGATGGGCAATGCCACGTGCATCACCATGTTCTTCTCTGCTTCGGGAAGCGCCGGCATGTTCGGGTCAGCAGGAATATCACGCATGTACATAAAAGGCGATGAATAATCGGTTTTAAAAACAGACTTGTAAAATTCGAACGCTTCTTTCGTGGTGCCCTGGAAATTGAGGTAGATGGATACGCTGGCCATGATGAATTGGTTTTAGTGGTGAACAAGAAATGATTTGTTGCAAACAAAGATTGGAGGAAATACGGATTGCCGGTATTGCTGATTGCGACAATCTCAGGGGGCAATTGCGAACCGTGAAAAGGGAAAGATTTTACAGGCCAAACAACTTCAATACATCGTCACCATTGTGCACCGGAAAAGGTGCATGAAGCAAGCCACCGAGGTAATGAAAAAAGGCAGCGGATGTTTGGCTTTCATTGCGCCAATGTTTCACCGATGTATCGCCAGCCGATTTGGACAGCTTTTCGCCGCTCTCGTGCATCAACAGCGGATGATGGTAAAAACGAATCGAGGCAAACCGTTCTTCGCCCAGTTGCCTTGCCAAAAATTGTTGTGCAAGCGTAGAAGGCCAAAGGTCCTGGCCACGAACAATGAAGTCAATGCCAAAGTGCAAATCATCAACCACCGAAGCCAGTTGGTAAGCGGGCAGCCCGTCTTTTTTTCGCACGATAAAATTTTTCATTTCGGCGGGCAAATGCGCAATCGTTTCGTTTCCGTCAATTGTTCTTACGCAAACAGAATTTTCGTTTGTGCGCAAGCGCCAGCTTGCGCCATTGGCATCCAGCGGTAAATTTTTTTGGAAGCAGGTGCACGCATTGCTTTGCGTTCGCGAGCAAGTGCAGGCAAAGACCGCGTTGGTTTCTTTTAATTTTTCCAGTGCCGCCGCGTATAAATTCAGGCGGTGCCGCTGCGACCAATGGCGTTCAAATTCTTCTAAGCTTTGCGGGCCTTCGTCGCATTGAATATTTAAAAACCGGAGCGTTTGGAAAACGTCCGTTGCGTAGGCTTGCCGGTAACGTTCGCGGTCAAGATCATCTATGCGCAGCAAAAGTTTTGCGCTGTGTTTTTTCGCCAACGCGGCCGTCAATAAAAAGTTCACCGCGTTACCGGCATGAAGATAGCCGCTGGGCGTAGGCGCTATGCGTGTTTTGAGAAACGTTCCGTCAGGAGGCATGGTCAAGTTTACAAAGCCTTGCGCAAACAGGCCTGTGAAATTTATAAGGATGGCTCGTTAAAGGATGGTTTGCGCCGCTATTTCCGGCGCATCAGTTTTTCCTGCTGCGTAAGGCCTGTGGACGGAACGAAGTAGGTTCCGCTCATGATGTTTCCATCATCGGACAGCGTAAGCCGCAACGTATAAGCAACGCCCAATAACGACAAGTTCATCACGATGCTCCGCCCGTCTCTTTCGCCCGTGCCGGTGCCAATCGCCTGCCCCGCCGTTTGCGCTTCCGCCGTTATTTGCGAACCGTTTTGGGTTAAGAACAAGGTTGCTGTTTGCCCTTCCTCCACCTCGTCCCAAACCCCGGTAATGTTTTCGGCGGCGCTGTTCGTTTCGCCGTTTGAGGCAGCGGGTAACGATGTTTCGTTCGAAGATGAACCGGTGTTTGAAGACAGGTTTTCCGCCGGCTTGTTTGTGCCCGATTGAGATAGCCCATTGCCGGCTTTTTTTTCGTCCTGCATCAACGAACCGATTATGGCGAGCACCAGAAAACAAAGCAAAAAACCGCCGCCAACGTACAGCCAGGTTTTTTTCTTTGTGGGTTTTGCTGCTGGTGAGGAAGCGCTTTGCAAGGCCGCCCTTTTGGGCGGAATGCCGGCGGTATTTACCAAAAAATTCAACAGTTGGTCGGTATCGTAGCGCCAGCGCTTGTTGCTTATTTCGATGGATTGCCGCCGCAACAAGGGCTGCAGGTCTTCGGGCAATTGCTCCGCGTGTGGCAAGGTTCCGCCGTCCACCAAAACAGGCACCACGCGAACGTTGCGCTTCAGTGCCGTGCCCACTTCCAGCCGCACCCAATCATTGGGATTGTTAATGCGCGGTTCGCTGCCGGCATTGCCAAGCCAGCGCGGGCCAATGACGGCCAAAAACACATCACAAGCGCCAAGCGAACGTTCAATGGCTTCGGTAAAATCGGCGCCGGGTTCCAGGTTCTCAATGTCCATAAAAATCTGGTCGTCGGAAAAGTGCTGCTTCAGCGCATCCACCAGCCGGCCCGTTTCCCCGGCGGTATCGCTTACGCGGTAAGAGACGAATATTTTTTTGCTGGGCGTATTTCGCAGCGGCATAAAGCAGGCGTTGAGGGTGAAAGGAAGCGTTTGTCATTTGAAAATTAAAACAAAAAGGCGACCCTGGAAAGGGCCGCCGTGCTACATGAGAAAAAGTCTGCTATGCTTTACTGATTGTTTTGGTTTGTTGCCAGGTGCCGCCGCTTGCGTTGAGTGTAATTTTTTTGGATGCGTTCTCCAGCGTGATCACGTAGGTGGCGCCGTTGGGTGCCGAGGTTTCCTGCACGTCGCTGATCCAGTATGCGTTCAGGCGGTTTTTTAAACTTAGTTGCAAGGCCGTGGGCAATTGCGTGGAGAGAATGTGTTTTTTGTAAAAACGCAGTTTGCCGGTTTGCGAATAAACGGCCGTGATGTATTGGCCTTTGTGCTCAAACTGTACCCGGCAGCCCGAAGGTGTGCAGTTCCAGGTAGCGTTTGCGTTTTTGCCGTAAGCAGCTTCAAAAGCCTGTACGGCCGCGGGTTCTGTTGGTTTGCTGTTAACCGGTGTGCTTTTGGCAAAGAAGCTTGCGGCAAGTAAAACGAGGGTGAAAAACTGTTTCATATTTTTTGTTTTGTGTGTGTTGAATTGCTTTGACCACACAAACATAAAACAGCACGAAGGCCCTTGCCAACCGAAGCTGAACGAACTGCGGTTTTGCTTTTCCCAATGGCGGAAATGGGCTGACGAAGCGTTTTGGCGCAACGGTGAAATCAAAAGGTTAAAACGCCACCGGGCAACGCACCGCTGCCGCTGAAGAATTTCGGATGCTCAAAAAGGTTTTGTACGAAGCCGTTAATTCAAAACCGCCGCGTGCCGAGGAAGCCGAACGCAGCTTGCTCACGTTCACATCGTAGGTCATGCCGATGCCGAGTTTGTAATAATCCAGTTTAATCAACGGCATCACGGCATCGTTCCAGCGCACAAAAGCACCGGCCGATAAGCTCACGCCGTAGTCTTCGTCTTCCTGCAACACATCGTGCTTAAACATCAAACCGCCTTGCGTTTGCGTACTGCCGCCCTGCGAAAAACCATCGGCGTAAACAATCACTTTATCCGCATCAGATGTGGGCGCCGACAGGCCGGCGTTAATCATGTATTTGCGATTCAACTTCACATCCTTCGCGCCGCTGAAGGCCACCAGCGGTTGAAACACATGAAACATCGAACCACCGGCATAATACTTGGCGCCGTCTCCAAAAACTGAACTAAACAACAAACCTGCGGAGAGATCGTAATAGGTGAGATTGGTGTTGGTAAACACTTGCCGCGTTGGGTTGGTTGCGCTGTACGAACCGTTCACAAACTGGTCGTCAAAACTCAACTTAGACGCATCAAAACGTTGTTGCACCGGCCCGCCCATAAAGCCCGCAGAGATGTAGGTGTCTTTATCGCCGTTGAGTGAAATATGAAAGGTCAGTGCCGGGAGAATGGCCGTCTTGCCCAGCTTTGAATCACCGGCAACGTCGTTGGTTACCTGCAGGCCAAGCGCCATGTAATTCACATCGGACAAACGAAATTTTAATTCTGCGCCCAGTGCCTGTGTGCGATAAGGAACGGTAACACTTCCCCATTGATTTCTAAAAGCTGAAGTAATTCGCAAATCGCCGGTGAACAATCCGGAAAGCGCAGGGTTGCGCAGCAAAGGCAATTCGTAAAACTGCGAAAAGTTGATGTCTTGCGCGGATGACAGAAGGGTGATGACGGATGACAGAAGAAAGAAGAACGCTCTTTTCATAACACACGTTATTTGATGATGGACACATTTCCTTTGTAGGTATAGCTTGCGCCGTTTTCGCACACCGCTTCGCAGGTGTACACAAACACTTCGGGTCCGTTGACAACGCCTCTTACTTTTCCGTCCCAACCGTAGTTCGGGTCGTTGGGTTTGAAATTCGTTCGTTCAAAAATGAGGTCGCCCCAGCGGTTGAAGATGCGGAAATACTTCACCATCACAATGCCGCTGGCACGAACCGTTAGCATATCGTTGATGCCGTCGCCGTCGGGTGTGAACGCATTTGGAATAAACACTTGTCCGTCTTTGCAAAAGACTTTGATGCTGATGGTGTCGGATGCCGAACAACCGTAAGGCGTCGTGACCGTAACGGTGTACGTAATGTCCTTTTTGATTTCTGCAACCGGCAATGCGCAATTGCTACACGAAAGATTGGTGGTTGGTGTCCAATTCCAGTTTCGTATCGGCCCGTTTGTGATAACAGACGTTAACGGATACAAGGTGCCTGTTGCCAAGGTTTGATCGGGGCCGAGACTCACGGTTGGATATTGTCCGATGGCAACGGTAACGTAAGCTGTGTCGGTAAAGCAATTGAAGCCATCGTAACCAACAACGCGATACCTTGTTGTGACCGAAGGCGAAGCCGTGGGATTGGAAATGTTCACGTTGTTCAAACCAACGGCCGGTGACCAGTTGTAGAATGTTGCACCGCTCGCCAAAAGATTTACCGATTGTCCAATACAAATAGAATCGTCTGGTGCAACGGTCATCTTCAGCGGCTGCACAACGGTGATGACAACCGTGTCCCAATCGGCGCAGCCAAAACTGTTTTTGCCTTCCACAACATACGGCGTCGTTATTATCGGTGAAGCAATTGGATTCGGACAAGAATAGCAAGTCAAACCTTGTAACGGAAGCCATTGCCAGGTAGATGCACCGATGGCGTTTAACTGCACCGTATTGCCCTTGCAAAGATTGAGCGGCGGCGTGGCCGTTACCACGGGCGAAGGATTAATGCGAACGGTGTGATAAGCCGTATCGTAACAACCGTTCACCGTACCGGCAATTAGTTGAACGTTGTACGTGCCTGTTTGTGTGAACGTATAATTGAACTGCGGTCCCGTGCCCGTAGCACCGTTTGATAAATTCCATTGAACAAGGTTGAGCGGGTCAACCGTTTGCACCAGTGCGTTAAAAGCAATACTTCTTCGCGTGCAAGCCGTGTCGGTTGCGTTGATGCTCACGAGTGGTTTGCTCTTCACCAATACGTCTATTTGCTTTGAAATTGTATCGGTACAACCGCTGTTGCTTTGCACAATCATTTGAATTGTGTAGCGGCCGCTGGCACTGTAAACGTGTGAAGGGTTGCTGCCGGCTGCGGTTTTGTTGTCACCAAAATTCCACGCGATGTTTTTGATGCCGAAGAACACGTGCGAGGTATCAGTAAAAGTCAAAGTAGTCGAACCGCAGATTTCATTTTTCGCGAACGTAAAGCCGCCGTCAACTTTATCTACTTTGATGGTGTCAACACCTTTGAGCAAAACGTTGCAGCCGTTGCTTTGAAGCGTCACTTTTGGAATATAAAAGCCCGGATTTGAATAAGCATGAAAAACGGTTTGCTGCGTTGTGTTCAACACGGTACCGTCGCCAAAATCCCAATTGTAAGTTGATGCACCCGTTGCCACTGCCTGGAACTGCACGGCCGACGGTGAACACACAAAACCATGATTGTATTGCAAGGTTCCTTTCGGCCCAAGTACGTTGATTGTTTTTGTCGTGATGTACGTGCAGCCACCGGGAACTTTCACCGTGAGTTTTACGGGATATGTTCCGGCAGTTGTATAGGTATGAACAATGCTGTCGCCGGTTGCCGTTGTGCCGTCGCCCAAATCCCAAGCAGCCGAAACGGAAGGCTTGTTTTTGTTCACAAGCGTAACGGTGAACGGTGAGCATTGCCCCACCGAATCGCTCACGGTAAAGAAGCCCGTTTGCGTAGTGGTGACCGTGACTGTTTGTTTCGCACTGTCGGTGCACACGTTGCCCGATGCGTTGTTTCGAAACGCGGTCAGCACAACGTTGTAAACACCCGGTGTTGTGTATAAATGAAACGGATTCGAAAGCGTTGACGTAGTGCCGTCGGCAAAAGTCCAGAGGTAAGCCGTGGCGCTGTCGGACTGATTAATGAAGCGCACCGAATCACCAATGCACACGCTGAATTTGTTTGCCGTAAACGATGCCTTTGGCTTCGGATACACAACAATGGTTTCGGTTGTGGTGGTGTCGCTGCAATTGTTGATGGCCTGCAACTTCACCGTGTAGGTTCCCGGCGAAAGATAAGTATGACGAACCGTGTCAACGTTCTTCGTCGTTGTGGTGTTTGCACCGTCGCCAAAATTCCAAAGGAAGACCGATGCGCCCTGCGAATTGTTGATGAAAGAAACCGGGTGCGGTTCGCAACCAAAATGCTCGGTACCGTTTACTGCAAGGTTTAAGCGAATGGTGTTGGGTGCAACGATAACCGAATAGGTTAACGAGTCAGCGCCACATTCGTTCACGGCTTTCAGCTTCACGTAAAAAGTATCTACCACACCGGTAATGAAGGTGTGTTGCACGCTGTCAAGGTTTGTAGTTGACAAGGTTGTGCCGTCGCCAAAATTCCAGAAGTAGGTGTTGTTCGTTCCTTTCGACGTGTTTCGAAACGTTACGTGCATTGGTGAGCAGCCAACGGTTTTTGTTGGCGTAAACAAAGCTTTTGGTTTTGATTTCACGCGAATGCTTCGTGTAAACGTTAGCGTATCGCAAGGCGAAAAAACCTTGAGCTTAACGAAGTAAGTCGTGTCGCCGTAGTTCGGATTGGGTGCAAACGTGATGGAACCTGGTTGCACCGCGACGGACGTTTGCCCGTTGCCAAAATCCCAGAAATAGGTGTACTCGTTTACGTAGGTGCTCGTGTTGGTAAACGAAACAGTGATGGGTCCGCAACCAACGGTGTCGCTCATCGTAAACGAAGGCGTGGGCTTGCGAACGGTTTTGAACTTTTGCGACAGGCTATCATCTTTACAACCATACGTTGAAATCGTTTTCAGCTTGATGAAAACCGAGTCGTTTTCGTTTGCGATGGTATAGCCGGGGAAAGTTGCGCCGGTTCCAATTTGTACACCGTTCGCATACCAAACGTATTGGCTGTTTGCAGTGGACGTTTGCAGATTAATGATCGTTTGCGTGATTACAAACGGTGGACACTTGAGCGTATCTCTTGGCAGGAACAAAGCCTTCGCGTTCGGATTGACCGTGATGGTAACAACGTTGCTTGTATTGCCCAGGGTTCCGTTGCATAAATCCGTTGAAACAATCCGCCGGTACTGCGTTGTTTGCGTCAGCGCACCCGGTGAATAGCCAATGCTAGTTGCACCGCCAATGTTGCTCCACGTTGTGCCGTTATCGGTTGATTGTTGCCATTGATAATTGTACGAACCGCTGCCGCCGCTTGGTGCGGAGCCGTTTAACGGCAATGGCGTTAAGCCGGTGCAAATGGTTTGGCTGGCGCTGATACTGTTGTTTGCCAACGCGGGTTGCACAATGATTTGAACCGTGTCGGAAAAGCTGCTGCAGGGTGTGGCATTCACACTTCTGCGATACCAGGTTGTCGTCGTTGGTGTAACGGTAAGTGCAGGCGATGTCGCTCCGGTAACGTTGTTGAAATTGATTCCGTCGGTTGATTGTTGCCATTGATAGGTGTAAGTGCCGCCACCGCCCGCGGCATTGATGCCCGGTATCATGACCGGCGTGCCCGCGCAGACGGTCTGCGTTGCATTGCTAACCGAATTCACCAACGGAAGTTTGTTGTCAATCACCACCGTGTCTTTTGTTGAAGGACAAGAAGCAAAACCGGTTTGCGTCCACACAAATTGATAGAGCGTACCGGGAACCAAACCCGTTACCGTTGTCGTATTTGAATTGGGTGATGTAATGGTTGCACTTGTTCCAATCTGCGACCAAACACCGGTTGTGCCGCTCACGGAATTGGCCGCAAGGTTCACTGTTGTTTGTGCGCAAAGGCTTTGGTCAGGGCCTGCGTTCGCGTTGGCGGTTGCGGGCTTCACAGTAATGTTGTATTGCATCGGCGTACCGTCACAAGTTGTACCGGCATATGTGTATCGGGGAATAACTTTTATCGTAGCAACCGCATCACTTGTACTCGCGTTACTCGTTGTATAACCCGGCACTTGTGCACCGTTTCCGTTTGTTAGGCTAACGCCGCTGCCGCTTACCGTCCAACTGTAACTCACACCGATGCCTGCAAAAGTTCCCGTATCAGCGATAGGCGCATAAGCCGGAACGAATTGCCCCGTACACAAGGTTGTATCACGGTTTTGCTGAAGTACGATGGTTGGCAATACAATGATTTTAAACGTTGCTGTGTCGCCGTTGCAACTCACACCGTTTGCCGTGAAGACCAGAACGACTTTAACGTTTGCGGCAACGGGCACTTTTGGATTGCTCCCGTTTGCTGTTATGAAAGAAGCAATGTTCCCTGTGCTGCTTGCACCCAAACCAATCGCTGTATTGTCGTTTATCCAAGCGTATGATGTTGCTTGCGGTAATGATGTGAACGCAATATTGCCCGACGGTGAATTGTTGCAAAAAACTTTATCGGTCAAACCCGTCATTACGGGCTTTGGATTCACGGTGATTTGCACTACAGAAGAATACACCGAACACTGTCCGCTCGAAACTCTTCTCCGGTAGTAGGTTGTTGCGGTTAATGCCGGTGGTAGAAAATCAACGTTGGTTGCGTTTGTGACGGGTGTCCACGGCCCTGCACTGTTTGATGCGCTTTCCCATTGATAAGTAAACGCACCGTTTCCGCCCGTTGGTTGTTGACCGCGCAGCGTATCGGGTTGTGTGTTCCAGCAAACGGTTTGGTTGATGCCAATGTTTGCGTTGGTCAAGCTGCCCTGCACGTTGATGGAAACAACGTTGGACGTATCGCTGCAGGTTGCGCTGTTCACCACGCGGCGGTATTGCGTTGTGCTGCTCACCGTGCCGGGATTGTAGCTCGCGGCCGTAGCGCTATTGATGTTCGCCCATGTGGTTCCCCCATCCGTTGATTGTTGCCATTGATAAGTAAAGTTTCCCGAGCCGCCGCTCAGCGTTCCTTGTTGTGTAAGGGCAGCGGCGCTGCTGCCGTTGCAGATGGTTTGGTCGGAAGCGATGTTGTTGTTGGTAATTTTTGGATTGACCGTAACAATGATTTTTGCCGTGTCGCTTTCGCAGGGATAGCCGTTCGTTTGCGTGACGTAATAGGTGGTGTTGCCCGCTGCGGAAGTGGAAGGCGTGGGCGGTGTAGTTGTTCCGTTGGCAAGCGGGTAAACCGTGTACCAATTCACCGTGTTGCTGCCAGTGCCCGTTGCGCTCAGCGGTTGGGCCGTTTCGTTCAAACAATAAATTACCGGGCGAACAACGGTTGGTTTGCCGGGACGCGGGCTGACGGTGATGGTGAAGGATTGCGCACTACCCGAGCAACCACTCGTCGGTGTAACGGTGATGGTTGCTGTGATGGGTGAACCGGTATTGTTGGATGCGGCGAAACTGGCGATGCTGCCGTTGCCACTTGCAGCAAGACCAATAGCCGTGTTGGTGTTTGTCCAACTAAACGTTGCACCTGTCACGGAACTTGTAAACGTAAAGACACCGGTTTGTTCGCCTGCACAAAACGTTTTGTTGGCGGGTACGCTTACATCTGGCGCGGGATTAACGGTAATATTTTTTGTGATGGTGGTTGTGCCGCATTCGTTCGTTACGTCGAGTGAAATAGTATATGTTCCCGACGTATTGTAAGTGATGGTTCCGGGACTTGCCAACGTGGAAGTAGATGGTGTGCCGCCGGGAAAATTCCAAACATACGTAACGGCATTTGTTGCATAACAATTGGCAATGTTTGCCGAAGGATTGATCGAGTTGTTTTGACAAACCGCTGTTGGTGCGGTGATGCTTCCTTGCGGTTTGGTTTTAACGGTGACGGTTTGGTTTGCAGGTGTAGAAGCGCATAAGTCAAATGAGTTTTTTGTAATGAGGTTTATTGTATAGATACCGGGGTTTGTAAAATTAAATTGTGGTTGCACAGATGTTGCACTTGTGCCATTAACGTAAGGGTTAGTCGGAGGTGCATTAGGGGTGCAGCCAGCGGTGTTATTGTAACTTACTGACCACTGATATGTGTTTGAACCACAAATCGGATTGTTCGAATTGTTTGTTGTTGTTAGATTGAACGGTGCACAGCCATTGTTTGCATTTAATACAAACGCAGCTAACGGAGTAGGATTTACGCAGATGCTTCGTATGGAAGAATCTATACCGCAGTTTTGATTGCCGCCTTTTAGTTTGATAAAATAGGTGCCGGGGCTTGTGAATCGAATCGAAACTGAATTGTCCCCCAGCGCCCATACGTTTGGATTATTTACTCCATTATCATTTCCCAAATTGCCTCTGGTTACTGTCCATCCCGTTGCAGGCGAAATAGACCAGACTGATTTGCCTGCACTGCAGTTGCCATTAATTACATCGTCAATGGATCCGCTTGTATTTGTGAGGGTCAGTGTTGTATTCACGCAGATTGTATCTCTTGGTGTAATTGCAAACCCCATTCTCGGCTTTTGAGAAACATAAATCGGCGCAACTGTTGCCGACGAAGTAAGGCAAGGATTCGAAGCCGTAATTGTTGCAGCAAAGGAATTCGCATAACCTCCGCTTGTTACACCGCATGAACCCCTATTGAATGTGTGTGTAATGTCAGCAGGGGCTGGATGTGGAAAAGAAACAGTGCCTGAACCGTCATTAAATGTTACTGTGTAAATAGTATTTGCCGGGTTGGAGCTTGTATTTGAAACAGGGAAGGTTAATGCTGTTCCGGTGCAAATTGTAGTATTTCCTGGGTTTCCCAAACCCACTGCTGGATTGCTACCAATAAAAACATGATAAGAGCCTGTATCTGTGCAACCGCTGGAGTTTGTAACAATGAAAAGCAAATTAAAGTCGCCAAGACCGTATGTATGTGACTGCGGACTTGAAGAAGGAAAACTTGTTGCTGTAAAGTCGGGACTGCTATCTCCCCAAATAATTTTGAAGCTGGTGTTAGAGCTGTTGTTAAGCGAGTTGTTGTAGAAAGTAAAATTGGCTGTCGTTAACGACGAGCACTGGGTAAAATACGTCTGCCCATTATAAATATTTATAGTAGGGCCAGCCAGAATAGTACTTGGCGAATTTGTAGTGACCGTCCTTGAAATTGTATCGGAGCATCCGTCAGAGCTGGCTACAATCAGTTTAACGGTAAAGTTTTGAATACCGTTCGAGGGTGCACCGATAAAATGGTGCGTCGGATTAAGGAGCGTCGATGTATTGTTGGTGCCAGAGGCAGGATCTCCAAAATCCCATAAGTAGGTGAGATTATTCCCGGCAGAAGTGTTTGTAAATGCAATTGGAAGGCTGCCACATTGATTGTTGGGAGAAAAAGTAAACCCGGCACTGGGCTTGGGAAAAACAATAACAGTTACAGGCCCATAAACCGTATCAACACCATTGCCAGTTAAGTGTACCGTATAATCGCCTGAAGTTGTTGCGGTATAATTGATGTTGGTTGCACCGCCAATATTTGCTCCGTTGTTCTGCCATTGAAACGACACACCGGACGGCGCACCTTGTACCGTAAGTTGTACGCTTCCTCCCTGGCAAAAATTTAAAGGGCCGTTTGCAACAATTGATTGCCCGAACGCACACGCAGAAAAAACAAAACAAAGAAGCAGCAGTTTATATCGTCTCATAAAAGGCCGTTGGTTTTGGTCAGCGCTGCAAGATAGAAAAAAGCCTTTCTACCTGCAATCCTTCAAAAGAGCAAAGGCCGGGCAGTCGTAGTCCGCCTAAGTCCAACCAAGCTTTTTGGCTTTTTACCGAAAACCAATACCCGCCTGATTTTGCGACACGATTCATCGGTAAATTTAATACGTCTCTACCCGCCCTTTTTCTTCACCTCAAACGCTCTATTATGGGAAATAAAAACCTTACGCGAAGGCATTTCTTCCGTTCGCTTGCCGCCCCGGCAGACACAGGCACGCAAGACGATCCGCTGTTTGAGAAATACAGCCGGAAAAAATTAACCACGCGGCATTACAGCACCGACGAAGTACAATTAAAAGTCGGTACTGAAGAAGACACAAGCGTCGCGCAACGCACGGGCAATCCCGTTACCAGCGGCCTGAATGCTTATGCCGGTACGTGGACAGAATGGGAAGTGCTGCACCTTTTGCGCCGCACCAACTTTGGCTGGAAGAAAGCCTGGGTAGATGCCTTGCTTCCACTAACGCCATCGGCCGCGGTAGATGCGGTACTCAACATAAACAACACGCCACCATCGCCGCCGGTAAACTGGTACCAGAACATTGCCAACAACGCCGATGAAAACAACCTGCCTTACGGTGCCGACTGGACGAATGATTTCTTTCCCACAAACTCCGTGGGACAAACCACCAACAGCAACCGAAACAGCGGCATGCGGCGCTGGTTGTTCGGGTTGATCTTAAACGGCGATGCCACCATTCGCGAGAAAATGGTTTGGTTCTGGTATCATTTTATTCCCATTGATTTTGACACGATCTATCAATCGTCCAACGCTTACATCAATACCAATTCCGCACGGTTCTTTTACCGTTACTTCAAGCTCTTTCGCGATAATGCTTTGGGCAATTTTAAAACCCTCATTCGCGCCGTGGCCGTAGAACCCGGCATGATGTATTACCTGAACAACCAGCAAAACAGCGCCACGGCACCCGATGAAAATTTTGCCCGGGAGTTGATGGAACTCTTTACGTTGGGCAAGGACGATCCGAACAACACGTATGCACAAAGCGATGTAGTAGCGGCCGCACAAGTGCTTACCGGCTGGCGGGTGCAAAGCATCAACACCGCGAATCCCGCTACCAATTTTGTTTCGGGATCGCACAAGCAGGGCAACAAAACTTTTTCTTCGTTTTTTAACAACACGGTCATCACGGGCCAAACGGGAGCCGCTGGCGCAAACGAATTGGATGCGCTCATCAACATGATTTTTTCAAAACAGGTGGAGGTGAGCAAATACATCTGCCGCAGGCTGTATCGCTATTTTGTTTATTACGACATTGACGCAAACATTGAAGCGAATGTGATTGCGCCGCTGGCGCAAACATTCGTTGCCAACAACTGGAACATTCAGCCGGTGCTAAACCAGTTGTTCAAGAGCGAACATTTTTTTGACATGGCCAACCGCGGTTGTTATATCAAAAGTCCCTTCGATTTAGTGGGCGGCGCCATCAACATGCTGGCCTTAAATACAACGGATGCGAACATTGAGTACCAGTACCGAATCTGGAGCAAATACAACGACGGCTATTGCCTGAGCATGGAGCAGCAGATGGGCACCATACCAAACGTCTCGGGATGGAACGCTTATTATCAAACGCCGGCTTACCACGAGTACTGGATAAATTCCAACTCCGTGCAAAAGCGCTTCACGTTTATCCAGGACATGTTTAACGGGCATACGGTAGGCAGCGTGTACAGCGGCGGAACTACGTTGCGTTCTTTTAAGGTTGACCCGGTGGCTTTTGCACTTTCCTTTGGCAACGCCATTGCCCGCGACCCCAACGCACTAACCGCCATTTGCATAAAATATCTTTTGCCGATTGATCTAAGCCAGGGACAAAAAGACCAACTGAAGGGCTCTACGTTGTTGAGCGGGCAGTCTACCGATTCGTATTGGACCACGGCTTGGGATACCTGGTACAACAACCAAACATCGGCCAACCGCTCGGTGATTGAACCGCGGTTGAAGAATCTTCTTTCGGGCATTTGTCAACTAGCAGAATACCAATTGATGTGAGGCGACAAACGATAAACGCGAAACCGTGAATCGTTCCGTTATCGGCTTCTCCGGTCTCCCGTCTGACGTTTCACTTCTCACGTTTCACCTTTAAACCCGCTTCAATGAAACGCCGCGATTTTATAAAAAACACGTCCGCTGCTTCGGTTCCGTTGCTGCTCAACAACATTCCGCTTTTTGCTTCACCTTCTACCGGCAACAATCTGCTCGATATGCTGGCGCAAAGCTCGCAGAGTTGTGGCAAGGTGCTCGTCGTCATTCAGCAAAACGGCGGGAACGACGGCTTAAACACCGTCATCCCCCTGGACAAATATTCTACCCTGCAAAACGTCCGCAGCAACATTCTGCCCCCGCAAGCCAACATTCTTGCACTGAACGGAACAAGCACCACCGGCTTAAATCCGGCCATGACGGAGATGCGTGATTTGTACAACAACGGCAAGCTTGCCATCGTGCAGGCAGTTTCTTATCCCAATCCAAACTTTAGTCACTTTAGAGCAACGGACATTTGGTTTTCCGGCTCCGCATCCAATCAATATTGGGATACCGGTTGGTTGGGCAGAGATCTTGATACAACGTATCCAAATTATCCGCAGAATTATCCCAACACGCAAGCCCCCGATCCGCTGGCGGTTCAAATTGGTTCAACCCTGCCGTTTTCTTTACAAGGCCCGGCGGTGAACATGGGTTACAATGTTACGGACCCGAATGCGTTGCTAAATGTGATTAACGCCACGACTGACCCTGCACCGAACAACGATTACGGTCACGAGCTAACGTTTTTGCGGTTGATGAAAGACCAAAGCAACGTGTACCGCGGCCGCATCACATCCGCTTACAATGCGCAGCAAACACTTTCAACGTTGTACCCGGCATCGGGCAATACGCTGGCCAATCAATTAAAGATGGTGGCGCGATTGATTGGCGGCGGACTGCAAACGCCGATTTATATTGTCAATCATCCGTACTCGCACGATACGCATTCCGCGCAAGTCAATTCGGATTTGATCACCGGCACGCAGGCCAACAACTTGAGCATTCTGTCGAAAGCGGTTGCCGCTTTTCAGGATGACATTGAAAAGATGGGCAAGGGCTCCAAAGTAACGGGCATGACCTTTAGCGAATTTGGCCGCCGCGTGATGAGCAATGCATCTGTCGGTACCGATCACGGTACGGCTGCGCCTGTGTTTTTTTTCGGGGCCGCTCTTCAGGCAGGCGTCATCGGCACGTCGGCGTCGTTTTCCGTTAACGGTAGCGGTAACATTGATGTAAACTCACAAGTGAATATGCAGTATGACTTCCGCCAATTGTATGCAACGGTGATGCAGGACTGGCTTTGCTTAACCCCAACCGAATCGGCAACCGTGTTGGGAAGTTCATTTCCCAAATTGCCCATCTTTGCGGCGGCGGCGCCGTTGCCGCTGGAAGGTGTTTCGCTTACGGGGCAATACTACCAGGGTCAAAGCCGACTGAATTGTCATGCCGAACAAAACGGGAAATACCGTTGGTATGCGTTGGAGTTTTCTACCGATGGAAGCCAGTTTGCCGAAGTAAGCCGGCAAACAAATACAAGCCTTGCCGCTGCGGCAACTTATACCTTCTTGCACACAACATCGGCACCCAAAATGTTTTACCGCATTGCCGCGCAAAACCTACAAGGCAAAACGGATTATTCAAACACCGTCTTGCTTCGTTCCTCCGACAGGCAACAATTAATACGCGTCTTTCCGAACCCGGTTCAGAACAACAATATCCACGTTGAATTTTTTGAAAAGGTTGACGGCCCTGTTGACGTAACGATTTACGATTTGGTGGGCGCCAAGGTTTATTACAACCGTTTCAGCGGCGTGCAAAACAGTTTGGCCTTTCGCGTGCCGCCTTCGTTCTCGCGGGAAACGCATTACATACTCGAAGTTGTTTACGGCGACACGAGGGCGAGGGAGCAAATCATTTTCCGGTAAAGAGAGAAGGATATTAAGGTATTGGGATATTGAGATAGTGAAAGCCGAGAGGCAATCCACAATATCTCCATATCCCAATATCGCATTATCGTTACTTCAGGTCTTCTTTCGGTGGCGCAAAAACAAAAACAGGTTCGGGCGCCGGTTCTTCACTTAACAAACGTTCTACCTTGTTAACCAAATACTCCGATTGAAAGGGTTTGGCCACGTAATCATCAGCGCCAAAGGAAAGCGGGCCGCTGATGGGATAATTATATCCCGACATTAAAATGACTTTTGCTTTGCGGGCGCCTTCGGCGTGCTTTATCTTCCAGCAAAGCTGGCGGCCATCATCGCCGGCAATGTTTATGTCAAGAATAACCAGATCGGGCTTGAATAAAGACAGTACGTACTCGGCTTCGGGCATGGAAGCAGCGGATTCGATGAGGTAACCGGATTTTTGCAGTTTGCGTTCCAGCAACATCAACAGGTCAATGTCATCATCCACCAGCAGGATGCGCTTTGTTTTGTGTTTTTCTGTTTGCATACACCAACTTTAAGGTTCGTCAATAATTGGTACGGTTCTCAAAGGTGGCACGGATAGAAGGTAGCTTTCAGGGGTGGATAAACAAAAGAAGCCGTTGTTTTTCACGTGTTGCAACCGGTCCTCTTCTTAGAATAAAACTACATGTATAGATGGCGACAATCAAGCGAAAATTCAACCGAGTTTGCAAGCCGTGTATTTACGGAAAGCCATGATTTTATTTCGCGGGACTACGCAATGAAAGCCGTGTTTTTACGGAAGAAAAAAATTTTTTAAAGCAAAACCGCACAAAATCATCTGTGCATAATTTTTTTTCTTCTGGCAAAAACAAAACACAAACTGCGAAGCGAAGCCACCTTTCTTTGTCTTCAGAATTGAACAAGGCTTGTGCAAAACTATTTCCCCAAAAAATCTTTCCCGTGCTTTCTACCTTTCAGTAAAACCACACCTGCCACAACCATTAAAACAAATGTGCCATGACCGGAGAACGCAACTTGCTTCTGCGTGATACAGCAATTGAAACATGGAACGAAGAACTGGCCCGCGCAAAAAAATACAAGGAAGCCATGCAAAAGCGAAAGACCGAAAAACTGGTGAGCAAACAAATTGAAAAACTCAAGAAAGCTTCGCTGGTGGGGCGGCTGAAGATAGAACCCTGATTGCGAATACGGGAATCAAGAGACAGAATAGAGAGAAAACCGCTGTTTCGTTTTTAAAATATTGACCTGTTCTTCTTGTTGAAAATTGCTTACTATGCGCAAAGGCATTGCAGGCAAAATCATCTCGTTCAATTACTCCTGCCTCCTGTATTCTGTCTCCTGACTCCTTCTTTCTGAATTATCTTTGCCGCCACAAAAAAATACGCCCATGTTACAACTGGCCGTTTTGCGCAGCAATCCGCAGGAAGTAAAACAACGTTTGGCTGTCAGGAATTTTAAAGAACCGGAATTGGTGGATGCAATCATCTCATTGGATGATGAACGCAAAAAGCTCACCTTTCAGTTTGACGAAACCAAGGCAAAGATCAACGCCGCATCAAAACAGATTGGCGGCCTGATGGCAAAAGGCAACAAAGAAGAAGCAGAGGAAAAGAAGAAAGAGGTAGAAGGTTTTAAAAATACTTTGGGGCCAGTTGAAGAAGCGTTAGCCAAAGCAGAAAAAGAATTGAACGAACTGCTGGTGCGGTTGCCCAATCTGCCGTCATCCAAAGTACCCAAAGGCACTTCGCCCGACGACAACGAAGTGGTGCGCACGGGCGGCGGCAAACCGCAACTTTACAGCGGCGCCGTACCGCATTGGGAACTGGCAAAAAAATACGACCTCATTGATTTTGAATTGGGCAACAAAATCACGGGCAGCGGCTTTCCGGTGTACAAAGGCAAGGGAGCAAAACTTCAGCGAAGCCTCATTCAATGTTTTCTTGATTACAACACAAGCGCCGGTTACACCGAGTACATGCCGCCGTTTATGGTGAACGAAGCATCGGCTTACGGCACCGGACAACTGCCCGACAAGGAAGGCCAGATGTATCACGTAACCGAAGACAATTTATACCTCATTCCAACCGCCGAAGTGCCGGTAACAAACATCTATCGCGACGAGATTTTAAAAGCCGCTGAATTGCCGGTAAGAATGACGGCCTATACGCCCTGCTTTCGCAGAGAAGCGGGCAGCTACGGCAAAGACGTTCGCGGCCTCAATCGTTTGCATCAATTCGACAAAGTGGAAATCGTGCAATTGGTTCATCCCGATAAAAGCTACGATACCCTGGAAGAAATGGTGACGCACGTAGAAAAACTTTTGCAAACCCTCGGCCTGCACTACCGCATTCTTCGCTTGTGTGGCGGCGACATGGGCTTTACATCCGCACTGACTTATGATTTTGAAGTGTGGAGCGCTGCGCAGGAACGTTGGCTTGAAGTGAGTTCGGTTTCCAACTTTGAATCGTATCAAACAAACCGCATGAAGATTCGTTTCAAAGACGAGAACAACAAAACACAATTGGTGCATTCGCTCAACGGAAGTTCGCTTGCACTGCCGCGCATTCTTGCCTGTTTGCTGGAAAACAACCAGGATGAAAACGGCATCAAATTGCCGGTGGTTTTGCAATCTTATTTTGGCAGTGAAATGATTTGAGGAGATAGAATGTAGGAGATAGAATATAGAATAAAATGGTTCGCTCCTACCTTCTTCCTCCTACCTTCTACATTCTATCTCCTACCTCCTATGCTCGTTCAAGCCTTCGGTTATCTTGCTTCGTTGTTGCTCGCTCTTTCCTTGCTTGTGAGCAACGATTTAAAATTTCGCTGGCTCAACACCGGCGGTTGCTTTTTCTTTATCGTGTACGGCGTGTTGATTGGCGCTTTCCCCATCATTCTTACCAACACGCTTTTGCTGCTGATTAACCTTTGGGGCCTTGTAAAAATTTACCGCAAGACGGAAGATTTTGATTTGCTGGAATTTGGTACTGATGCCACGCTGATTAAAAAGTTTTTGAGCTTTTACGCAAAAGATATCAACGCTTATTTTCCGGATTTTAAACTGGAAGAAGCAACGGACGCCATTCGCTTTGTGGTGCTGCGCGACGTGGTGGTGGCCAACGTGTTTGTGGCCGCGCTGTTGGACGATGGAACGGCCGAAGTACAACTGAACTACACCGTTCCCAAATACCGCGACTACAAAGTGGGCCGTTTTATTTTTGAAAAGGAGAAAGATTATTTGCTTTCGAAAGGCATAAAAAAACTGGTGTATAAAACGGTTGCCAATAAAAACCACCGGCGGTTTTTAACCGTCATGGGTTTTGAAAAAACGACGGAAGGTTATGTAAAAAATCTCGACGCATAGTTGCGAAGAAATCTTCATGCGGTAAATGAATGTTAAAGCAAACCATCAACGGTTTGCTTTTTTTGTTTTGTGCCGCATATTCGTTTTTAAAACCTTAACTCATGAGAAAAACATTACTCTTAACCATTGCTGTGATTTGCCTCGCACAAATTTCCAACGCACAAATTTCAAAAGGCTCCTTGTTTTTGGGCGGTTCCCTTTCTTTCGGTAGTTCGTCCAACAAAGACCAGAACACCTCAACGCAAGATTCGAAAAGCAGTGGATGGAACATCAGTCCCCAGTTTGGGAAAGCCATCGCAACCAATAAAATTGTGGGAGTTTATGTGAACTTCTCTCATAACAATTTTGAATCGGGAAGCGGTACGCAATTGCAGCAGCGGCCAAGCAACACCTATGGCGGCGGTGTGTTTTACCGGCGCTATTATCCTTTGCCTTCGCGGTTTTATCTTTTTGGTGAAGCTTCGCTGGGAACCAGCATTGGCAAGGAGGAACAGAAGTATGGTGGTAGTTTGCAAACCCAAACCGAACGCACATCCATTGGCTTCAGCATTACGCCGGGCATTTCTTATGCCGCATCTTCAAAGCTTTATTTAGAAGCTTCACTGAACAGTTTAGCCAACCTTTATTACCAGTGGGCCAAAACAACAACCTATCCCCCCGCTACAGGCGGCGTTACTTCCATATCCAATCAAAAACAATTTGGTGTGGCCGCAAACGGTAATGGGACGAGTGGAATTAGCATCGGCTTACGCTGGATTCTTCCCTCAAAAAGCTGAGGTTCTTTGATCATATTTTCAATGCAGCCCAAGGCTGCATTTTTGTGTGATTGCAAAAACAACAGCGGGTAAACTTTTAACCCTTATCTTTTCAAAACAAAAAATTTTATCAACCGCTTTGGCGTTTGATAAAAGACGCAGCGATGCACGAGGCCAAAGTGCATCGGTTTTAAAACTTACACGGTGAGTTCATATTTCATGAAGAACCTGTCAGTAAGTTGAACGCCCGGTCTTTTAAGACAGGGCGTTTGTTTTTGGGTCATCAAACGTTCCACTGCCAGGAGCGGCTGTAGGGCCACGCTCCTGGCATGTGCCTACATAATGTGTTTATGCCGTTTAATTCCGGCACGGTAAAGCATGTATCCCATGAACGCAAAGGCCGCAACACCCAAAAAATAAAAGCCTGTTTCGCCCAGGGCATTTGCCAGTTTTTCTTCAACGCTTATCTTTTTTAACCAACCGGCTATTGCATCGCTGCCTTGCAAAAAAGCGAAGACGACACCCATCAGCGCACCGCCGGCCACAAGACCCGTTGCGTATAAATTGCCGCTTTCCAAATCTTCTTCGCCTTCAACAACTTTGTCGTTGCGCTTCTTCTTCACTACATCTACTAAACCTCTGATAGCGCCGCCAATGAAAATCGGCAGCGTTGTTGACAAAGGCAAATACGCACCCACGGCAAAGCTCAAGGCTTTTACGCCGCAGAGCTCCATCACAACGGCAAGAAAAGCACCAACGATTACAAAGTTCCAGTCAAGGTTGAACGAAAGAATGCCTTTCACCAGCGTTGCCATCAACGTGGCTTGCGGTGCGTTGTACGTTGTGCCAATGGCGTGTTGAACACCTTGCGCTGCTAATTCAGCACTGGGCTTGTCTAAAAATTTTACAGTGAAACCAACAACAACGGCCGATACAATGGCGCCAACGAACAAAGCCAGTTGTTGGTAGCGCGGCGTAGAGCCAATCAAATAACCCGTCTTCAAATCTTGCGACGTTGCACCCGCATTTGCTGCAGCAATGCACACCATACCGCCAACCACCAATGCCATTGCTTCATAGCCTTGTCCGCGCCAACCCACCGCAATAAAAATCAAGCAAGTGCTCATCACAGTCGCGATGGTCATACCCGAAATAGGATTGTTACTCGAACCAATCAAACCCACAATGCGTGATGAAACCGTTACGAAGAATGCACCGAAGATGATGACCAATAAACCTACCAGCAGTTTGCTGAAAATGTTGTTGCCGGGTATCATCGGCAAAGCCGCCATCAATATAATTAAAATGATGCTCCCGAATAAAACAATCTTTATGTCCAGGTCACGGTCGGTTCTCTTTACACCTTCACCTTTTGCTTCGCCCACAGAACCTATGCTTTGCTTGAAAGAAGAGATGATGGTGGGAATGGTTTTAATCAAGGTCATAAAGCCACCGGCAGCCACGGCGCCGGCGCCAATCTGCCGGATATACGCACGATAAAGGGCTTCGGCTTTATCGGTAAAGGTTTGCGTGGCCGGGTTCCATCCACCGGAGCCAAGATTCACTTTTGAAAGATCGTGTATCAAGCCAAGCTTAAACTGTTGCGCAGCAATTACAGGATCGGGAATAAGCGAGGATAGCAGCGGAATGAAAACAAACCACGAAAGCACACCGCCTGCCACCAACACACCCGCGATGCGCGGGCCGATGATATAACCCACGCCTAAATATTCGGGTGTAATGTCGCCGGCAAGATTGGCCGAAGGAAAATATTTGTTCGTCGCGGTTGTGGCAAAGCTTACCGTTTCGGCCACCACGCGAAACATGCGTTGAAAGATGGCATACACAAACGCAAAGCCCAAACCCTGAAACGCAAGCTTGGCAAACTCGCCGCCTTTTTCACCGGCCTTTAATACAGCCGCGCAAGCCGTTCCTTCGGGGTAAGGCAGCACGCCGTGTTCTTTTACAATGAGTGAACGACGCAGCGGAATCATCATCAACGTACCCAGCATGCCGCCAAAAACGGCGAGAACAAAAATGACGACGTAATCAAAATAGTTGGCCGATTGCACATTGCTCAAAAACAAAAAACCCGGCAGCGTAAACACCACACCCGATGCAATGCTTTCGCCAGCAGAACCCGTTGTTTGAATGATGTTGTTTTCAAGAATGGTAGTGCCGAAAAGTTTTCGTCCAACGGTGATGGCCATTACCGCAATGGGAATAGAAGCGCTAACGGTAAGACCTGCTTTCAAGGCCAAATAAACAGTAGCCGCGCCAAATAAAACGCCAAAGAAAGAACCCATGAGCAAAGCCTTCAGGGTGAATTCTTTCATGTTTGTTTCCGCAGGTACAAAGGGTTTAAACGTAGTCGTTTCGGCCATACGTGTTGGGTTTTAGTAAGGTTTAAAAATAGGGAAATAAAAAAAGGAGTTGACAAAGCCAACTCCTCTTATTAAAATGAAAAACAAATTATGCCGAACCCGTTTTATCTCTCAGAATCTGGTTGAGCGATTTTAAGCGTGAGTAAATTAAAATGCCGCCAACGAAGGCCGCAGCCACAAGTATGAGGAAGAAAATTTTCTTGTCCGAAAAACCATCCCAATAACTTGTCATAATGCCGGCAATTTTACCACCGATGGAGGTTGACAAAAACCAGCCGCCCATCAACAAAGCGGTAAGACGTGCAGGCGCCAATTTGGAAACAAGCGACAAGCCAATCGGGCTTAAGAAAATTTCGCTCACGGTAAAAACACCGTACGTCAGCCACAACCAAATGGGTGATGTTTTGTGTGTGTAAACCGAAGGAACTGACATTACTGCAAACACCATCACCAAGGCCGACAGGCCGCAAATGAACAAAGCCATCGCAAACTTAGATGCCGTCGTGGGCTCCTTGCCTTTGGTACGCATGTAACTAAAGAGCGGAACAAAAATGAGCGTCAGCCCAACGATGAACAACGGATTGATGGATTGAAACAATTCCGTGTTCATCAGCTTGACCTCTTTACCACCCGGACGTTGTTCGGGCGGCACGTTGTTGAAATAAGGATCGGGTCCTTGCACCTGCACAATCTTTGTTGCGGTATCAATGCGGTTGCCGTTGGCGGTAATGCCGAAGATTGTCTTCACCGTCTCGGACTTGTCACCTTTCTGTTTTACTTCTGTTGTCGAATCCAATCTAACGATTGGGCTAACGTCTTTTACTTCTGCCAGTTGATTGTCTACTTTGTTTACCCATCGCGGTTTGTCGTCCACCGTTTGCAAAGCGCCAATGGCGCCGGTAATTTTTTGCGTCGTTGGCGACAAGGTTCTGTCTGTATATCGTTCCGCCCACAACGTATAAGCAGTTGAGTTCAGGTTGTATATCGTCCAGAAAATAACCGAAATGGCAAAGATGAACAGCAGCGCACCAATGCCTTTTTTGTCTTGCCCCTGCGCTCTTACATAAAGCGAAACGTAAAACGCAATCACCGGCAAGCAGGCAAAGATGAAGGCATCGCTGGCTTGCGAACCCATAAGCGGTTCGTGAAAAAGCAGCGTTGGCAAGAACCATCCAATAACTGCCGCGATGATAGCAGGCAAAAACACAACGCCGAATATTTTACCGGTAGCCATATCTTCTTTCTGCGCCGGCTTTTTTACGTCCCCTTCTTTCACCTTATTCAGGTTCATGGCCAATACAATCAAGCCAATGATAAGCCCCACACCGGCTGCGGCAAAAGCATAGCCCCAGCCGTATTTGTTGCGCAAATAAGCCGCTACGAAATTGCAAATGAAAGCACCAACGTTGATACCCATGTAAAAGATGTTGTAGGCATTGTCTTTTAACGGACGCAGTTCTTCGCGGTTGTAAATATTGCCGAGCAGCGTAGAAATATTCGGCTTAAAAAACCCATTACCAACGATGATCAATCCAAGCGAAACAAACAGCGCCGTATTGCCAGGAATGGAAAGACAGAAATAGCCAAGTGACATTAAACTTCCGCCGAGAAAAATGGATTTGATATAACCGAGGTGACGATCAGCCAACAAGCCGCCAATAAAAGGCGTGAGGTAAACAAGCGCAATAAAACTTCCTACGATATCTGCGCCCAAGCCTTGCGAGAAACCTTTGCCGCCGGTTTTGTCATCAATGAGGTATAAAAGCAAAATGCCCACCATCAGGTAGTAGGCGAAGCGTTCCCACATTTCGGTTAGAAAAAGAACGTACAAAGCCCGTGGATGCTTTGCTTTCGTTTGGGTACTGTTTACGATGCTGTTCTGTTGCATGTGTAAAGTTTAGTGAGTAAAATCGTTAGAGCGTTTTGTGCTGCGCGGCTCAAAATAAGCGAAAATCTATTTTCAATTCCGCTTTCGCATTTGTGCCGATATTCGCACCGCTTATCTGATAACCATGAATATACTTCTTCTGGGCTCCGGCGGACGCGAACACGCACTGGCGCACAAACTCTCGCAAAGCAAGCATTGCTCCAAATTACTGATTGCTCCCGGCAACGCGGGCACGGCACAATGCGGAATGAACAAGCCCTTTGCGGTGACGGATTTTGAAGCGGCGGCCAAATGCTGCGTTGACGAGAAAATTGAGTTGGTCATCGTTGGCCCCGAAGAACCGCTGGTAAAAGGCATCGTAGATTATTTGCACGATAACGTAAGCAAAGACCTGCACATCATCGGGCCTTCAAAAGAAGCCGCACAGCTCGAAGGAAGCAAGGCTTTTGCCAAAGCCTTCATGCAACGTCACAACATACCTACGGCGGCTTACAAAGAGTTTACAGCCGAAAATTTTGAAGACGGCGTTTCCTATTTAAAGAAGCACTCGCTACCCATTGTGATAAAAGCCGACGGCCTCGCCGCAGGCAAAGGCGTACTCATTTGCCAAAACAACATCGAAGCCATTGCCGAATTTGATTTGATGATTCAGCGTTCCAAATTTGGCGAAGCGGGCAAAAGAGTTGTGGTAGAAGAATTTTTAGACGGCATTGAACTTTCGGTTTTTGTGTTAACCGACGGGGAGGCTTACGTGTTGCTGCCCGAAGCAAAAGATTACAAGCGTGTAGGAGAAGGCGATACGGGCCTGAATACCGGCGGCATGGGCGCCATCAGTCCCGTGCCTTTTGCCGATGAAACGTTCATGCAAAAAGTGGTTTCAAAAATTGTAGAACCCACCGTGCAAGGCTTGCAAAAAGACGCCCTGGATTACAAAGGCTTCGTGTTTATTGGCCTGATGAAAGTGGGCGACGAACCGTACGTCATTGAATACAACTGCCGCATGGGCGATCCCGAAACCGAAGTGGTGATGCCGCGGATAAAAAATGATTTGGTAGAGTTGCTGGAAGCAACAGCCAAAGGCAATCTTTCTTCTGTCACGATTGATAAAGACCCACGCTTTGCAACCACCATCGTTGCCGTGAGCGGCGGTTATCCCGATGAATACACGAAGGGTTTTGCCATAAAGAATTTGAACAGCGCAGGCGAGGCCATGATCTTTCAGATGGGCACAAAAGAAACCGATGGAAAAGTAGTTACGAACGGCGGCCGTGTGCTTTGCGCAACTGCTTTGGACGCAGACCTGGACAACGCCATCAACAAAAGCCGCGACGCGATAGAAGAAATTGAATTTGAAGGAAAGTATTTCAGAAGGGACATCGGCTTTGAATTTTTATAACCCCCCTGTCCCCTAAAGGGAAGACTTAAGCTTGAAAAACTTTACACCTTTCAATCTTTCCTCGGCAAAAGCTTCTATTTTATTGACCAGAAGTTCGCCTGTCTATTGAACTTCGGTTGCGTCGCAATCCGTTCATCGTTCCTATCGCTATTAAGCAAGGCCTACCTTCGCACATCAACCTGAATAATGACCGAAGAAAATAAAAGCAACAACAACCTAAGTCGCCCCTTTGGGGGGACAGGGGGTTTACACTACCACGATTATTTACAGCTCGATAAAATTCTTTCCGCCCAACAACCCGAAAGCGAAAAGCACAATGCCGCGGCGCACGACGAAATGCTGTTCATCGTCATTCACCAGACTTACGAACTTTGGTTTAAGCAACTGCACCACGAAGCCGACAGCGTTGTTAACATCATGCGCAAGCCTTCGCTGAACGACAATTCACCCGAACTGCAAACCGTTGTTCACCGCCTGCACCGCATGGGCGTTATTCTTCGCGTGCTGGTACACCAGATTGATGTTTTGGAAACCATGACGCCGATGGATTTTCTCGACTTCCGCGACATGCTGCGGCCCGCATCGGGTTTTCAAAGCTGGCAGTTTAAACTGCTGGAAGCAAAGTTGGGATTGAAGTTCGAGCATCGCCACGGACAGGAATATTACACGGCACAATTGCGCGAAGAACACGTGCGGTTGATTAAAGAAGCCGAAACGGCAAAATCACTTTTGCAGTTGTCGGGCGAATGGCTGGAGCGCATGCCTTTCTTCGACGACAATAGATTGTGGGAAGGTGAATTTTCAACCGCTGACAATCATCCTTTCTGGCAAGCCTATCAAAAAGCTTATGCAAGCAGTTTGGCCGAAGTTGAAAAAGACAACCTTCAATATTTTTCCGATGTTTTTTTCAGGCAACGCGAAGGCCATTATACGTTTTCTGCAAAGGCGGCCCGTGCGGCTCTGTTCATCATGCTCTACCGTGGGTACCCGCTTTTGCAATTGCCCTTTCAATTGCTGAACGAATTGCTTGACATTGACGAGCAATTCAGCACCTGGCGTCACCGGCACATGAACATGGTGCACCGCATGATTGGCACCCGCATCGGCACCGGTGGCAGCAGCGGCAAAGATTACCTGAAAGCCGCTGCGGACAAACATTACATATTTAAAGGGCTTGCGCAGCTTACGTCCTTTTTAATCGAACGGCGAAGGCTTCCGCAATTGCCAAAAGCCGTTGAGCGAAAGCTTGGGTTTGAAGCAGCCGAATAGACCGTTTGTGATTAGTGGTTTGTGGTTAGTGCGCTGTTGCGGAAGGCTTTCCTTTCGCCGGCTGTCTGAAAAAAGAAAGTCTTTCCCAATTGTTACGATAACCACAAACTACAAACCACCCACCACAAACCGATTTTTTCTTTCGCAAAACGTTCAGCATTTTTGCAACAGAAAAACCGCCTTCACTTTCCGGCTCGGACTTTTCATTCAAATGCCTGTGTTCACGCAATCGAGGAGTTACATTATCCGCATCATTTTCGCGGTGGCTTTTTTTGTCATCATCGCCCGCCTGTTTGCGTTGCAAGTGGTGAGCAGCAAGTACGAAAGGCTGGCGCAGGAAAATGCCATCTTTAAAAAAATCGTTTACCCGCCACGCGGCATCATTTACGACCGTAACGGCAAAGCCATCGTCACCAATCAGCAAATGACCGATTTGATGGTGATCCCATCAGAAGCCCGAGGTGTAGATACAGCCTACATCTGCCAGTTGTTGGAGATTGACACAACGGACTTCAAAACGAGAATGGTAAATGCCATTGTGAAGAACGGCCGAGCAAGGCCATCGGTTTTTGAGGCTTTGCTTTCACCCGAAAAACACGCGAGGCTCGAAGAAAACAGTTGGCGGCTGGGCAACGGCTTTTATTTGCAGGAGCGGTCGGTGCGTTCCTTCCCGCTTAATGCCGGCGGTCATTTTGTAGGCTATATCGGCGAGGTGGATTCGGCCATCATTGCCCGTTCGGAAGGTTTTTACCAATCCGGCGATTACGTGGGCCGCAGCGGTATGGAAAGCGTTTACGAAAAAGTGCTGATGGGCAAACGCGGCGTGCAATACTGGGTAAAAGACAACCGCAACAAATTGGTGGGTCGCTTTGAAAACGGTGAACTGGACGAGCAGGCCGTTGCGGGCCGCGGCCTGCGCACGTATGTAGATGCCGGCCTGCAGCAACTGGCGGAAAAGCTCCTGCAAAACAAAGTTGGTTCCATTGTAGCCATTGAGCCAAAGACTGGTGGCATTATTGCCATGACCTCCAGTCCCGATTACAATCCCAACCAGTTAAGCGGCTCGGAAAAACAGAAAAACTATTCGCGGCTGGTCCTCGACGTTTCCGCGCCTTTGCTGAACCGCGCCATCAAAGGACAATACCAGCCTGGCTCCACTTACAAGCCACTTGCGGCGCTGATTGGTTTGGACGAAGGCGTCATCACGCCACGGAGCGGCATCGGCTGTACCGGCGCTTATTACGGTTGTGCAAGGCCGGTAAAGTGTACCGAAAAATGGGCCGGCCATGCTGCCAATCTCCGGCTTGCCATTGCGCATTCTTGTAACTCTTTTTTCTCCATGACCTACCGCGTTACGGTGGATAATCCGGCATTGGGCGGTGTAAAGCAAGGCTATGCAAAATGGAAAGAGTACATGAACCATTTTGGTTACGGGGTGCGGCTGGGCGTGGATCTTCCAAGCGAAGACAAAGGCAACATTCCCGACACATCGGTGTACAACAAAGTCTATCGCGGCAGTTGGAACTCCTGCACCAACGTAACGCTTGGCATCGGGCAAGACATGATGCTGGTAACGCCGCTGCAGATGGCCAATGCTATTTGCATTGTAGCCAACAAAGGCTATTACTACACGCCGCATTTTGTAAAAGAACTGGAGAACGAAACGTCGGAGGACACGCTGTTGAGCCAATACCGCGTGAAGCACGAAGTGCTCACGCACATCTCCGATACGGCCTACGAAGTGGTGCACAGCGGTATGCAGGATGTGGTGGAAGCCGGTACTGCCCAGGTAGCCAAAATTCCGGGCATCAACATATGTGCAAAAACCGGCACGGCAGAAAACAAACGGGTTATTGACGGCAAGGTCACAAAACTAAAAGACCACTCCGTATTTGTGGCTTTTGCGCCAAGAGAAAATCCCAAAATTGCCGTCGCCGTCATTGTCGAAAATGCGGGCTTTGGCGCCACTTGGGCGGCGCCTATGGCCTCGCTGATGATCGAAAAATATTTGACTGACTCGCTGCGGGCCGACCGGGTAAAAGAAGTGGAGCGCATTGCGGCGCAAAACCTGATGCCGGTGTGGCTGAAGCGTGAACAATACAAGGCTGATTCGGCCCGTGCGGTGTATTATTTTAAGTTGACCAACGACAGCAACTACCTCAGAAAGTTTTTTGGCCGCGACCTACCTTCCTTAAAAAAAGACACCACGAAGCCAAATCTTTCCATCGTCAAATTGAATGCGTCTAAAAAAGAAACACCCAAGCCCGCCGGCCCCGACACACAACGCACGGGATTCATCTTGCTCGATGAACAATTACACACCAAACAAAGACTGATGCAGAAGCGGAGGGCCTTGTTATCATGAGCCGAAAAGAAACCGGTTTCTCCAACCGCATTGACTGGAGCCTGGTGTGGATTTACCTTCTGCTTGCCAGCATCGGCATCATGGCCATTTTTGCCGTTACCTACCGCGAAGGCGACCCGGTGACGGCCAGCTTTCTTGGCTTTAAAACCGATTACAGCAAGCAGCTTTACTTTTTTTTCATTTCGATGGTGCTGGGTATTTTTATCCTGCTTACAGACTCTAAATTTTTTACCGCCACGGCCAACCTTTGGTATGCCGTGGGCATTGTAGCCTTGCTGGCCGTCTTTCCGCTGCATTCCAACATAAAGGGCACAAAATCCATTATTCGCCTTGGAGGCTTCAATTTTCAGCCCGCCGATTTCTGCAAACTTTGCGTGTGTCTGGCGTTAGCAAAATACATCTCGCTGCCCAACATGGATTTCAGCAAAACCCGGTCGCAACTCATTGCCGCAGGCATTGCTTTGTTGCCCGCTTTTATGAGCATTGCGCAAAGCGAAACGGGTTTGGCACTGGTGTATTTTTCTTTCTTTGTGGTGATGTACCGCGAAGGTCTGCCTTCAACGATTCTTGTTGTTGGATTCTTTGTCGGCGCCATTGCCGTGTGCACCTTGCTTGTTGACAAAACGCTTTTGCTCATTGCCATCGCTGTCATCACCGGCATCATTGCCTTCATTGTTTGGCAACGAAAGCGGCAGCGCATCAGCGCAGCAGTTCCCGTGCTTTTCATTGGTGTGTTGGCGGCACTTTTTGTCGGCGTGGGTGTGCCCATCATCTTTAAAAACGTGATGAAGCTTTATCAGGTAGAGCGCATCTACAGCACCGTTGGCCGCGAGGTGCCGGAAGAATACATCCTGGCGCACAAGAAAGAGCTGAATTCGCCGGAAACAACCAAGAAGGACAAAGATGCTGGCGACTACAACGTAAAGCAATCAAAGATTGCCATTGGCTCCGGTGGTGTGTTAGGCAAAGGCCTTTTAAAAGGCACGCAAACGCGTTACGAATTTGTGCCCGAGCAGCGCACTGATTTTATTTTTTGCACCATTGGCGAAGGCTTTGGCTTTGTGGGCACAACGGTGGTGATGCTGATTTACCTCTTGCTCCTCTTTCGCATCATCGCCATCGCCGAACGGCAGCGAAGCGTGTTTAGCCGCTGTTACGCTTACGGCGTGGCCGCGGTATTTTTCTTTCACATCGTCATCAATGTTTGCATGACGGTGGGCCTGGCGCCGGTGATCGGCATTCCGCTGCCCTTCATTAGTTACGGCGGCACGTCGCTGCTTACGTTCAGCATCATGCTGGCCATTTTAGTTCGGTTGGATGCCGACCGGCAAATGGTGTTGCGATAAACCCGCAATTTTGCGCCATGAAAATTTTTCCGCTTTCCGAAGGGTCGTTTACTATTGATAAAACGAAGTTGTTTGTTCCTTTCGATGAAGAAAAAGATGTATTGAACCAACGGCCCATCGGAAGCTTGCTGGTAGAGATACAGCCGTTTCTGGTCGTTACGTCAAAAGACGTTTTGCTTCTGGATGCGGGCCTTGGCTTCGGCAATTCGGACGATGAATTGCAACTGCACAAAAACATTAAAGCTGCGGGCTACCAACCAAAGGACGTAACAAAGGTTTTGATGAGTCACCTTCACAAAGACCACGCAGGCGGCGTAAGTTTTGGCAAAGACCATCAGTGGCTCAGTCTCCCAAACGCCACGTATTACGTGCAGGAACGGGAATTAAATTTTGCCTTGCAAAAAGGCCTGCCTTCTTTTATTCCCGAAGAAATTGAGATCTTAAAAGACAATCACCAGGTGCAGTTGCTAAAAGACGACGAAGGAACCATTGACGATTACATTTCTTACCAACACACCGGCGCTCACTCGCCGCATCACCAGGTATTTTGGATAAAGGATGGTGACGAAACCATTTTCTTCGGCGGCGACGATGCACCGCAACTTCACCAGATGAAAACCCGCTACAAAACCAAGTACGATTTTGATCCCGACAAGGCCATGAACCTTCGGCGCGAATGGTGGGAACGCGGCAACAAGGAAGGCTGGACCTTTTTATTCTATCACGACATTAAAACGCCAACGTGCAAGGACAATGAGCAATAGGCAATTGGCAAAAGAAAAAACGCAATCACAAGAAAGGATTGCGTTTTAAAAGCGTCGTTGAAAAGTGAGGCTTGTGCGCTGTTGCCGGGACGAGGTTATTGCACCAACACCTTTTGCGTAAACACCGAATGTTTTTCCACGTCGTACACCTTCACCATGTAAACACCTTTGGACGATCCATCGCTGATGGACAAAGGCTGCACGGCTGCTTCGTTGCTGATGGAAACTTTCTTCTGCACCACGCTGCGTCCTAAAATATCGGTCAGTTCAACCGTATAATCGCCTTGCGGCACTTTGTTGAAGCGAATCGAAATTCGGTTGCTTGTAACCGGGTTGGGATAAACCGAAATCAGCTTTGAAAATCTTTCTTCGGGATAAGATGTGGTGGCAATTTCGGTGTACTTGTTTTTCGTTGCCGTTGACAAGAAATTACTGTTGGCCAAATCAGAACTGCGGAACACAGATGAAGCACCAAGATAAGCGGCTGCCGTCCAGTCTTTCGGGTTCACCACGTAATAGGCTTTGCTATCCACGGCGCTGCTCACCAAAAGATTTCCATCGCCGTCAACTACCGCACCGTTTACCGTAAACGTCGCGGGCAGGTTGTTGATGTGGCCGAGCAAGGTTGCCACTTTGTTTTCTGCGTTCACTTTAAACACGTTGTTGTGAGCCGAGATGATGTAAAAATTTCCTTTGTCGTCGGCAATCATGTCACCGCCAAACGAACTGCAACGGTTGTGGATAGAGATGCCACTGTTGGCCGGATCATCCACCAGTGAACCCAGGTTTTCAATGGATGATTTTTTGCCGGTGGAAAAACGGATAAAAGAAGTGCCGTCGTTGTTGATGGCGTAACCGTAGCCATCAGGCGCAATCACCATGCGGGTAATGATCTTTGCTTCGTCGTTGTGCATGTCGCCGGTACCGGTAAGCGACTGGCCGGTTACGTAATAAACCTTCATGGTTTTTAAGTCCACATAGCGCAGCTGGTCAACAAACATGGGCGTGTAATAAAGCCGGTTGTGCGCTTTGTCGAAAGCCGCTGCCGCCACGCCGGTGCTGAACGGCGTTTGCAAAAGATTGCCCCACTTTGCATCGGGTTGCAAGGCCAATTGTTTTTTGGAGGAAGCATCGTACACGGCCAACTTCGCATCGGTGCCGTTTATCAACACGTCGCTGTATTGGCCGGTTTCCAAATCAAGCCGCCGCAGTACATTCCAGCCGGCGCCGTCTTTGGTTACATCGGTTATGGCATAAGCAAAGCGATCGCTTTGTGCGCAAAGGTTAGCGGCGGTGAAGAGGATTAAAGTTGCTGAGAAAAATGCGGAGGGTAAAGCTCTTCTCATATCCGTTGATTTAAGTGGTGATTGGGAACATTAAATTACGATTTTTCTTCCGGCATAAAGCGAAATTTTTACCGGTAATTAACCTTCTCGTTTGAACGGTTTATAATCACTCTTAAAGATGCTTTGCTGCTCAATTTCTACGGGCAAAGGCTCGCAAAGTTGAAGCGTATCGAAACATTGCTTCGGCAGTTGTTGATAGAGCTTTGTGCCTTCCGTTTTCCAGCGCATCATTTCATCGCTTACGTGTTTGATGATCTTGTGCGGATTGCCCACAACCAGCGAACGCGGCGGAATTTTTTCACCCTGTCGTATAAAGCACAAAGCGCCAACGATGCATTCGTCGCCGAGTTCTACTTCATCCATAATTACCGCATTCATGCCCACCAAACAATTTTGTCCGATGATAGCGCCGTGAATGATGGCACCGTGGCCAATGTGCGCACTTTCTTTCAGCAAAACCGTTACGCCGGGAAACATGTGCACGGTACAATTCTCCTGCACGTTGCAGCCGTCTTCAATAATGATTTTGCCCCAATCGCCGCGCAGCGCACATCCGGGACCAATGTATACGTCTTTACCAATAACCACATTGCCGGTAACCGCCGCTTGCGGATGCACAAACGAGGAAGGATGCACAACGGGTTTGATGCCGTTGAACTGGTAGAAAGCCATAGACGTCAGTTTTGTTTTTTTGAACGAACAATGTGCCGCACAACAAAAAATAGAAGGACGGCGGCAAGCGAAGCAAGAATAACAACACGTGCTTTCCAGTGAATGTGCATCACCTTCAGCACAGCAAATCCTTCCAAAAACAAAGAAGGCAATTTGCCCAGCGATCCGGCCACCACAAAGCCAAGTGCCGAGATGCGGGCCATGGCAGCCGTAAATGTTACCAGCCCGGCGGGCACAACGGGCACAAGCCGCAGCGAAAAAATTAACCAGAACGCATCCTTTGGGCTGGCTTCGAGCAGTGCCTTTGCCCTGGGATGTTTTTCGAGCCGGTGCATCACGCCTTTTTTAAAGCCTTTGCGGTACAGCATAAAAGCCAGCAACACGCCAATGGCCTCGCCCAAAAAAGTAATGACGATGCCTTCCCAAAACCCAAAGAAGTGAATGTTGGCCGCAGTGATGACGAAGCTTGGAATAAGCCCAACAAACGCGATGACGACACTGAAAACAAAAGCGCTCAGAACGGCAATGTGTGGATAGGCCTGAAAGAAATGAAGGATGGCTTCTTTCATTCGTCAAGCAATTTTTTTCCGGTGCGAAAACAAGTTCCTTTGAAGTGCGCCACCGCTTCGCCGTTTTGGTTGGTAACGGTGATGTGATAAAGGCCCGTGCTGCGGCCGTTGTGCAGTTCTTTGGCTTCGGCAATCAAGGTATCGCCGGGCTTTGTGGCTTTGGTAAAGGTGATGCTTGTGTCGAGTGCGACAGATAAATTGTTGCGGTTGTTGCAGGCAAAAGCAAAGGCGCTGTCGGCCAGCGAAAAGGCAATGCCGCCGTGAACAATGCCAAGGCCGTTGATCATTTCGTTGCGAAGCGTCATGCTGATTTTTGAATAGCTTTCACGAACCTCCAAAACTTCTATGCCAAGCCATTGTGAGAACAAATCGTTCCGCATCATCTTGCCCACTACCGTCTTTGCCAATTCATCTTTTACCTGCTGCATTATTCTCCGATAAAATTTGGTCTGCGTTTCTGTAAGAATGCGTCGACGCCTTCCTTGTAATCTTTTGTGCTGCCGGCTCGCTGCTGAAAGTTTTCTTCGTCTTCCAGTTGATCTTCGTAACTGTTTTTAAAAGAATTGTCGAGCAGCATTTTTGTAAAAGTCAATCCTTTTGTAGGCATTGTTGCCAGGGTTCTTGCAATTTTCTTTGCTTCTTCTTCGAACGTTTCGGCGGGAAAAAATTTATAGATCATGCCCATGCGTTCGGCTTCTTCGGCGCTCACTTTATCGCCCAACATCATTAATGCTGATGCTTTTTGCCAGCCAATCAAACGCGGTAAGAAAAACGTTCCGCCGCTGTCGGGTATCAAACCGATTTTTGAAAAGGCTTGAATAAACGAAGCGTTTTGCGACGCAACCACAATATCGCAAGCCAGCGCAATGTTTGCACCCGCACCGGCGGCTACGCCGTTCACCGCAGCTACTACAGGCTTCGCTAATTTGCGAATGCGTGTAATGATCGGATTGTAATGCTCGCCAACGATGTGCTCTATTTTCGGACCATTGGGGTCAACAACTTCTTCCAAATCCTGTCCGGAGCAAAAGGCTTTTCCGCTGCCGGTGATATACACGCAACGAACGTCCTTGCTTTGACAGGCATCCAGCTTTTCCTGCAACAGCAAAGCCATTTCGCGGTTGAAAGCGTTGTATTTTTCGGGGCGATTGAATGTTATGTGCGCCACCGCATTTTCTATAGTAAAGAGAATAGAAGACATGGTTCGAAATTAGGCTACGAATGAAAGCTGCGGGCAAGGTTTACACGGTCGGCGATTAATGGCATTTGAAATAATCGAAGGTCTCTTTGCAATCGAGACAACGGTACACGGCTTTGCAGGCCGTTGAACCAAATTGCGAGACCGCTTCGGTGTGATAAGAATTGCAACGCGGACATTGCACGGCTTCTTCTTTAAACATTTCCGCCGTGCAAAATTGCTGTTTCGGATTGGGCGGCGCAATGCCAAAGGCTTTGAGTTTTTGCTTGCCTTCCTCGGTCATCCAGTCCGTTGTCCACGCCGGCGAAAGTTGTTGTTTGACGCTTACGTTGCGGTAGCCTTTTTCAATCAGCTTTAAGCGAATGTCCATGCTGATGACATCCATTGCGGGACAACCCGAATACGTGGGTGTGATGGTGATGCTTATTTTTTCGCCTTCGGTTTTTACGTCGCGAACGATACCCAAATCAAGCACGGAAAGAACAGGAACTTCAGGGTCTTTGACTTCTTGCAACAAATCCCAAATTTCACTTTCCGCAGGCATCAATTTTATATGTACGCTATCTTGTCTCACGTTTCACGTTGAACCTCTCACTTTTTTAGGTGGTTGCTTTTGCTTTAAACTTGGCAATGGCTTCTTTGGTAAAATTGCTCAAAACCAAACGCCCGCTGACTTCTGCGCGGTGCGTTAGTAGGGAGTCCCAGTCTTCCGTGCCCAACCATAAGGTTTTTTTCAATTCGCTCATGGCTTCCGGACTTGAGTGTGCCAGGGTATTTGACAAACGATGAATGCTTTCGTCCATGCTTTCTACCGAAGGATGGCATTCGGCATAAAGCCCTTTGCGGCGGGCCCAGTCGGCATTGCGCCACATGGTAGCGTCAACTGCAATTTGAGAAAATGCCGACAAGCCGATTTTGCGTTGAACGGCCGGCCCAACAACAAAAGGCCCGATGCCGATGGACAACTCGCTCAGCTTAATGTCCGCGCCTTCAACCGAAATGGCGTAGTCAACGGATGCAGCCAAGCCAACACCGCCGCCAACGCATTTGCCGTGAATACGGCCGATGATTAGTTTGGGACATTTGCGCATGGCGTTAATAACGCCTGCAAAGCCGCTGAAAAAATCATAGCCTTTTTCTTTGGTTTCAATCTTTGCGAGTTCGTCAAAGGAAGCGCCAGAGCAAAAGGTTTTTTCGCCGCCGGAGCGAAGCACGATGACTTTGGTTTCTTTGTCCAAACCCGCCGTGTGAATTTCGTGGGCCAGGTCGCTGAGCAGTCTGCGGGGCAGGGAATTGCTTTGCGGGTGAAAAAATTCGATGGTGGTGATGCCGTTGTGTGTTTCCGGGGTTACGTAACCGTTTACTAAATCTTTAGCCATAGTTGTTGTTTTTTTCGCACAGAGCAAAGGAGTTATCCTACCTGATTGTTGAACGGCTTCATTCTGCCGTCCTTAACCGATTCTTCATTAAAATTAATCAGCAATCAGATTTTGTTGCTTGTTAATCTTAAGAAAGTTGTTGCTTGTTTTTATATACTGCTTTTATTGTCTCTGTGGATTTATCTCTCCACACCGAACAGGTATGGCTGCTTCTCATGTTGTAATTATTTGCCGTTTCCTAAGTTCATAAGCAACCGGTTCTTCCTGTGCAGATTCAAATAATCCGGTTGTGCATCCTGTGAACTTCAACGGTGGGCCATGATTTCACCGGTAACGTTGTTGATAAGCGTTTGATTTAACCGTAAAAGTTAACCTGGCTTTTTCTCCATTTCTCCTTCGCTCTGTGCGGCATTTTTCTTTTTCACCATCGTCAAAATCGTTGCAATGCCCACAATCTCGCCGCTTTCGTCCAGCATTTCTACCAGCCATTTTACAATGCCTTTGGGAATGTCGTTTTCGTCTTTCGGGTCTTGTGGCAATTTTTCTTTGCAGGTAAAGCGAATCGTCAACTCCGCGCCTGCATAAACCGGTTTAGTGAACCGCAATTCATCAATGCCGTAGTTTAAAAGCACCGGGCCCAGTTCGCTCCCGTCAACAAACAAACCCGCGGCAGCGCTCAAAATAAAATAGCCGTGCGCTACTTGTTTTTCAAACATGGTTCCGCTAAAATCCGTGTCTTTTTTGTGCGCATAAAAATGATCGCCGCTGAGCGCCGCAAAAGCATCAATGTCTGCGGAAGTGATGATGCGTTTGTCTGTAACGATTTGATCGCCGACCTGCAATTCTTCAAAATATTTTCGGAAGGGATGAATGCTGCTTTGAACGCCCTTCGCGTTCGGCTGGTATTGCTGTGTGATGGCCGTGATGGTGGTGGGCGAACCCTGAATGGCCACACGTTGCATGTAATGTTTTACGCCGCGAACGCCGCCCATTTCTTCGCCGCCGCCGGCACGTCCGGGACCGCCGTGAACGAGCATGGGAAGCGGCGAACCGTGGCCTGTACTTTCTTTGGCGCATTCGCGATTGAGCACCAAAATTCTTCCGTGATGCGTGGCCGCGCCGACAACAAATTCGGTGGCGATTTTATCGTTCGCTGTAACGATGGAACAACACAGAGAACCCTTGCCTTTTTTTACGAGTTGAATTGCTTCGTCCAAATTTTTATACGGCATTACGGTGCTTACCGGGCCAAAACATTCTACTTCGTGTACGGCTTCGTTTTGAAACGGTTTTTCATTGAGCAATAACAGCGGCGATAAGAAAGCGCCTTTGGCCGCATCGGCATCCATTACTTCAACACTGTCCAGTGAGCCGTAAACAATTTGCGAAGAGGCCAATAACTTTTGTACGTTGCTTCGCACTTCGTCGCGCTGACCGCTGCTTGCCAAAGAACCCATGCGCACTTTATCGTTCAAAGGATTGCCGACAACGGTTTGGGCAAGCGCTTTTCCCAAAACAATGTTTACGTCTTCAAGCAAATGTTCGGGAACAAATATGCGGCGAATGGCTGTGCATTTTTGTCCTGCTTTTACGGTGATTTCTTTGCGAACTTCTTTTACAAACAAATCCCATTCAGGTGAACCCGGTTCCGCATCGGCGCCCAACACAATCGCGTTAAGCGAATCGGCTTCCATGTTAAACGGAACGCTTTGTTCCAGAATCGTTTTATTTGATTTCAGCATCAGGCCTGTTGACTTCGAGCCCGTGAACGTCACAACATCCTGCGCCATTACGTGATCGAGCAAATCACCGGCGCTGCCGCAAAGCAGTTGCAATGCGCCTTCGGGCAAAATGCCGGAGGCGATGATTTCCTTCACAACGGCTTCGGTTAAGTAAGAGGTGATGCTTGCGGGTTTGACAACCGCAGGCACACCGGCCAGCCAGTTCACGGCGCATTTTTCCAACATGCCCCAAACCGGAAAGTTGTAAGCGTTGATGTGCACGGCCACACCTTCTTTGGGCACGAGTAAATGATGGCCTATAAAGTTTCCGCCTTTACTCAAGCCAACTGGATCGCCGTCGGTGCAATAAGGTAGGTCGGGAAATTTCCGGCGCAGCGATGCGTTGGCAAAGAGGTTGCCGATGCCGCCTTCAATGTCAATCCAACTGTCGGCTTTTGTAGCGCCGGTGTGGTAACTGATTTGATAGAACGCATCTTTCTTCTCCATCAAGTGAAGCGCCAGGGCCTTCAGCATTCGTCCGCGTTCGTGAAAAGTGAGCTTGCGTAAATTGGTGTTGCCAACTTCGCGGCCGTATTGAAGGATGGAAGCAAAGTCTAAACCTTTTGTAGTAGCGTAAGCAATCGTTTCGCCGGTTACGGCATCGTGCAAAGCCTGGCCATCGCCGTCGCCGATAACCCAATTACCGGTAACGTAATTACCCAGCTTACCCCCTGTCCGCCTAAAGGGGAGACTTAGGTCGTTGTTTTCTTTTTTATTATTAGGCATTCGTTAGATCAAATTTGTTTTGCAAATTATTGTTTGCTGCTTTACGAAAAGAAATGAAAGCAAAGAAAAACCGGAAGCTATTGTTTCCGGTTCAAAAGTTTCATTAAAGAGTGATTGCAATTGGAAAACTTTCTCCCACCCAAGTCTCCCCTTTAGGGGGACAGGGGGCTTACCCCAAATTGTTTCAAATGGTGCAATGCGTGTTTGTGCAAAAGCTGCACGTTTTGCTCATAAGTTAAATCGCCAAAGAAAGGATTGCGGGTTACTTGAAGTTTGTTTTTTTCAAACACGGCAAAGAAATCGTCAAGCTCTTTCTTGAGTTCTTTGATGGCTTCCGCTTTCGAAGGATTGCGCACCGGTGCCGGCGTTTCGGGCATCAGGGGGTTGGGCGTGTTTTCGCGAAACGGTTTTTCGCTTTCCAAAAAGGCCCGTGCTTTGTCCAATTGTTCCGGCGGCGTGAGAATTTCCGTGTGGGCCACCTTGCCCGACGCAATGCGTGTGTAATCGGCAAAATGTTCAATCATTTGCTGTAAGGTCATCTTGCCCCAGGCGGCGGGTGTTTCGGTGGGAATTTCCTGCAATAAGGGAACAAAACGGCTTTGCAAAAACGCGGCTTTCTCTGCATTCATGATAAAGGGTTGTGAATGCAAGTTTACGGCCTATTGCGCAGAAACAGAGGACTGCTGATTCATGCCGTCCTCGATGCAAGTACTCAGCTTTTGAAAAATTTCATCCACGGAGCCTTCACCGTAAAGACGCTCCAGCTTGCCCTGTTTTTGATAATACTCGGCAACGGGTTCCGTCTCGTTTTTGTACACGTTAAAACGCCTGCGGATAACGGCTTCGTCCAGGTCGTCGCTGCGGCCCGATGTAACGCCGCGATTCACCAGTCGCTTGACCAGTTCCTCTTCAGTTACGTCCAGCGCCAGCACTTTGCAGATGGTTGTTTTTTTCAGCGAGAGAAGCTTGTCCAAAGCCTCGGCCTGCGCAATGGTTCGGGGAAAACCATCGAACAAAAAACCCTTGGCTTGAGGGTGTTTTATCAGGCAGGTGTCAATCATGCCGATCACCACTTCGTCGGGCACAAGCTGGCCTTTGTCCATAAAATTTTTGGCTTCCAGCCCCAGCGGTGTTTTGTCGAGAATTTCCTGGCGAAGCAGGTTGCCGGTAGAAAGATGTATCAGACCAAAACGTTCTACAATTTTTTCGGATTGCGTGCCTTTGCCGCTGCCCGGAGGGCCAAACAAAATCAAATTAAACATGTTGCTTACTACGCTTGAGGGCAACAAATATAGGGCAAAGAGAGGAGTCAGGAGACAGGAGCCAGAATACAGAATACAGGAGTCAGGAGATAGGATATAGAAAATAGGAGAGATCTGCTGTAACCAAAAAGTACGAGGTGAAATGAAATAAACAAAGGTTTGACTTCTTAAGCTGTTTTTTAGGTGGTACTTAGCCTCAAATTGGTGCCTACAACCTCCTGACTCCTGTATTCTGGCTCCTGTCTCCTTCTTTCACATTTTCTTTCAAAACCAGAGCCGCTGCCGTTTCGTAATTTTAAGCATGAAACGTTTTTTTCTGCTGGTGCCGATGGCTGCCGTTTTGCAGTTCTGCACGTATTCACAAACGCCTAAAACAACCGGAATGAATTCACCCAAAAACAACCCGCATTATTCCAATACCGACAGCACAAAATTGAACGTGGCCGATACCGATTGGGAAAAAGTTTTGCCAGCCGATGTTTACCGGGTGGCACGCGAAAAAGGAACCGAAAGGCCCTGGAGTTCGCCGCTGGAAACCATCAAGGACAAGGGAACGTACTATTGCGCCGTATGCGGCAACCCGCTTTTTATTAGCGATACAAAATTTGAAAGCGGCTGCGGCTGGCCTTCATTTTACCAGCCTATCAGCAAAGGCTCGGTTATTTATACGCCGGATAACACCTACGGAATGACCCGTACCGAAGTGCAGTGCGGCCGCTGCAAATCGCACCTGGGCCATGTGTTTGACGACGGACCGCCGCCCACCGGTTTGCGCTATTGCATTAACGGTGTGGTGCTTGATTTTAAAAAGGCGCAGGAGGCCGAAAAGAAATTTCAGAACCAGGATTTGAAGGATAAAAAGAATTCCTAAGAAATAATAAACCCTCCGATAAAGCAAGAGCCGTTCATCATTGAACGGCTCTTGCTTTTCCTGTTTAAGCAAATGAATCTTGTAAATCTTAGTTCTCGCAACTATACGTTAGCGAAGCCATGTCAAGCTTTCTTGTTTCAAACGCAAAGCCGTCGTAACGTTTTACAATTTCATCCAGCACCGCGTCTATTTCTTCTGCTTCCGAAATGGTAACGAGTTTTAACCGAAACTCTTTGATGTTGGGAAGGCCGCGTAAATAATTGGTGTAATGACGGCGCATTTCATTGATGCCGGCTTTCGTCCCCTTCCATTCAACCGAACGATGCAGGTGTTGACGAATCACATCTACGCGTTGTTGGATGCCCGGCGGTTGGAGGTGTTCGCCGGTTTTGATGAAGTGTTTTATCTCGTTAAAGATCCAGGGATAGCCAATGGCCGCACGGCCAATCATGATGCCGTCCACACCATAACGGCTTTTGTATTCCAATGCTTTTTCAGGCGTATCAATGTCGCCGTTGCCGAAGATGGGAATCTGAATTCGTGGGTTGTTCTTTACTCTCGCAATCGGTTCCCAATTGGCCACGCCTTTGTACAACTGGCACCGTGTGCGGCCGTGAATGGCAAGGGCTTTAATGCCCACATCCTGCAAGCGTTCGGCCACGTCGCCAATATTGATTGAAGCATCGTCCCAACCCAATCTTGTTTTTACCGTAACCGGCAAGGAGGTGGAATTGACAACCGCTTTGGTTAAGCGCACCATCAGGTCAATGTCTTTGAGCACCGCAGCACCGGCGCCTTTGGTCACTACCTTTTTCACCGGACAACCAAAGTTGATGTCGAGCAAATCGGGATTCACCGTGTCCACAATCTTTGCGCTCAGGGCCATCGCTTCTTCGTCGCCGCCAAAAATTTGAATGCCCACCGGCCGTTCGCTGTCGAAGATGTCGAGCTTTTGCCGGCTTTTGATGGCATCGCGAATAAGGCCTTCACTCGAAATAAATTCGGTGTACATCAAATCCGCACCGTTGACTTTACAAACCGCACGAAAAGGCGGGTCGCTTACGTCTTCCATCGGCGCCAGCAGCAAGGGAAAATCGGGAAGTTGTATGTCGGCAATTTTAACCAAGGAACGATTCTTTTATACAGGCTTATCTTGCAGCCTTTTGGCAAAGGCTCATAATTGTTTAAGCCAGGCGCAAATTTAGCAAAGCACGATGCAAACATATCTTAAAACGAGGCCGGTTTGGGTACAGTTCTTCCTGTTTTTGGGAATGGCGGTCGCGAGTTTTTTTATCGGCAGCGCGGTGGGTGTATTGATTTTATCCAAAATAACTGGCATCGGCTTGGGCCAGCTTCGCGATCCGAAGGCCTGGGATTTAGCCAATCCTGCCATGCTCACCTTCGTTCGCGGAATGATTTTGATCCAGTTTCTTTTTTTATTCGCCCTGCCTTCGCTTCTCTTTTCTTACCTCTCCGATAAAAAGCCTTTTCATTATCTTGGTTTGCAAGCACCCGGCACCAATCATTATTGGTTATGGGCTGTTTTGCTGATCGTGGTTTCTTATCCTTTTGTTGAATATGTGGGTTACATCAACCAAAAAATTGCCGTAAGCGCAGGTGGACAGTCGTGGATGAAAAGCATGGAAGAAGAAGCGGCGCGGCAAATAAAATTCATGCTTCGCGAACGAACACCGGCGGAGTTGATCAAGAACCTTGTTTTTATTTCGCTGTTTGCCGGCATTGGTGAAGAACTTTTTTTCCGGGGCATTTTACAGCGCATGCTGATTCGCGCCACGCAAAGTCCCTGGGTCGGAATCGTTTTGGCAGCAGCCATTTTCTCGGCCTTTCATTTCCAGTTTTACGGCTTTTTACCACGGCTATTTTTGGGTGTTTTGCTGGGTGCCATTTATTGGTTCAGCGGAAGTTTGTGGGTAGCCATGCTAGCGCATTTTCTTTACGATGCCTCGGTGATTGTCTATCTTTATTTTAACCCGCAAGATTTGCAAAACGCCGATGCTGAATTGATCAAAGGGCAGGAAGTACAGTTGCTCGTGGGTGCCATGATCAGCCTTGCGCTGACCTTTGTGTTGCTTCACCAGATGCAGAAAAAATCAGTGGTAAGTTACGAAGCCGTTTACAACGACGACTTTCCCAAACACAAGGACGATTTTAGTTTTTAACGATGGCTTTTAACGTACAAACATTTAAAACAAGAGCCCTCACCGCCGTCATTTTCGTGGTGGTGATGATGGCCGGACTGCTTTGGAACGAGTGGTCATTCTTTGTGTTGTTTTCGGTTGTGCACTTTGGTGCGTGGGTAGAATATCAAAAGCTGGTGGAAGCGTTTAATCCCGATTATAAGGCTATCAGCAACGTTCATCGCTACGGTGTAATGATTGGTGGCTGGTGTTTGCTGCTTTACTTCACGAACGGTAATTTATACATCGGCAACATTCGTTTGAATGAAGTTGGTTTTTGGCTTGGTCTGGCTTCAATGATTTTAATTCCGTTGGTGATTGTTTTAGAACGCAAGGGGGCATTAATAAAAAATCTTGGTTACTCTTTATCGGGTTTGATTTACATCTCGCTTTCGCTTGGTTTGCTCATTGCCATTCGAACCTTGTACGGGCTTAATACCGAAGGCAAAGAAGGCCTTGGTAAAGCGCTGGTGTTAACACTAATCTTTTCCATCTGGATCAACGACACGATGGCGTACATCGTGGGTTCGTTTATTGGCAAAACGCCGTTCTCCAAAATATCGCCGAAGAAAACATGGGAAGGCACAGGCGGCGGCGCAATCCTTTGCGTGGTGGCAATGGCTTTCATTGGTCATGCACTTGGATTGACTTATGTTGATGCAGGTTTTATTGCTGCATTGGCGGCAGTATTTGGAACCATTGGCGATTTGTTTGAAAGCAAATTAAAACGCATGGCAGGAGTGAAAGACAGCGGAAGTGTTATGCCCGGCCACGGCGGCTTTTTAGATCGCTTTGATTCGTTGTTGTTTGCAAGTGTAGCGGTGTGGGTTTACGTGCAAATCGCCATGCGGTAGAATTTCACGCGGTGACGCAACGAACGCAACAAAAAGATCAACTAAACCCAGCCACATTTTTTCTATAACCTTTGTCAATTGTTACTCGCAGCAAGCACTCCGCTGTTGTTGATTACTCAGGAAGAGTATTGCGATGCATCATGCGAACAAGAACCTCTCAACTCCTGACTCCTGAATTCTGACTCCTGACTCCTACATTCTACCTCCTCACTTCATCCCCTTCAGCCAATCCTCAATCCCTTGCGTTATCTTCTTCGCCACGGCCTTGTGAAACTTCGGATCAAGTATTTTTTTCTCGTCATCCGGGTTGCTTAAAAACGCAACCTCCACCAAACAATTCGGGTACTCCGTTGGACCGCTTAGCGAAAAATTAAACGAACCCACGTTGCCGTATTCATCCAATCCCAATTCCAACATGCGCTTTAAAATCGCTTGCGACAACGGCCGGAAACCAATGTAGCGGTAATACGTGCTCGTGCCCTTCACCGTAGGCGAACCCGCCGAATTCAGGTGAATGGAAATTAAAAAATCCGGTGCTTGTTCGCGGAGCATCACCGTGCGTTCCACCATGCTCAAATCCGTGTCGTGCGTACGCGTCATATAAACGGCAGCGCCTTTCTTTTTCAAATAAGCTTCCACCTCTTTGGCAATCTTCAGCGTGTAGTCTTTTTCCAAAACCTTCGAGGTCAGGCCGTCCGCGCCGGCGTTGGTGCCGCCGTGGCCCGCGTCAATCGCGATCTTTAATTTCTTAAGCGATAAGGATGGCGGTTGCCGCTTGATTTTTATTTGCAGCACGTTGTTCTTGTAGGCAATCGAATAGCCCCAATGCTGCTGGTGCTTCAGTTCAATAAAAATGCGGAACACATCGTCTTCCACCTGTTCGTACCAGGCGTTTTTTATTTCCTGGGTGGTCTTCAGTTGGGTGATCCAGTTGGTGTTGGACGTAACGCCGAAAACGTCCACCACCAGGCGTGCGGGATTGATTTGCTGCACGCTTTTGTACGGCAGTTTTTCCGTGAGAGAAATGTTCACGTAATCGGCGGCGCTGTCGCCGTACACCTTCCAACTGCCGGTTAAATAATAGGCTTGAAGCTTGATGGCCGTGTCGGTGCGGAAGGCCGACTTGGGCAGGTAGGCGAAATGCGCTTTCGAAAGCTGCACTTTGTAATCGGCTTTTACGCTGTCCACCACTTTTACCAGCACGTTGCTGTCGAGGAAACCGGCTTTGGCGCCGCCCAGGCGGTCTTCGCCGAGGCCGTAATTGAGGTAAACCAGCGGGCCGGAGGTGCGGCCGTAAAAAGCTTGCGAATGTGCAACGGCGGTAGCAATAAGGAAGCAGGCGAGGAGCAGTCGTCTCATGACGGCAAGATAGGAGAAAATGTGAGTGATGTCATCCTGAGCGAAGTCGAAGGATTATGGGACGAGCAGTAGTGCTAGTATGAAGCTGTCGTTGCGTCGCACTCTTGTGCGTTCGGGAAGGTTACTGAGCAAACTGACCTATATATCATAGATGTTTGCAAATTCAGTTCAGTTGATAATTTTTTCAATTTTTTGATTCACGAAATTTGCGATGATGTACAATCAAGAGGTAAAAAGACAATCAAGAGAATTACTAATCAATAATGCAATCGATGCATTAACTGTCAACCGTTTTGATAGCTTTCTTGTTTCGAAGGAGAAATTGGACAAAATAACTGACCACTTTAAAGGTCTTTTTTTCAAGATATTAAACAGTAAGCATTTCGACGCGATGAATCAATTGAATTGGCTGATCCACGGCGAAAAAACCAACTGGTATAACTTCTATGACAGTATGTGTCAGTCAAAAGATGCTTCTGCATTAAAGGTGCTTTATTTATCGGGTCCTGAACCTTTAAATGACATTGAAATGTTTCTAAATAAGGGTATTTCTCTTGCAAATATTTGGGCAATAGAGTCTGATAAAAATACTTATCAACAAGCTGTATCAGCATTAATCGAGGCAGAACTACCTGTCAAAATTCATCGTGGCACCCTTACAGAATTTTTCGAGTTAACAAATCATCAATTTGATATTATATATTATGACGCCTGCACGCCTTTCATTTCACCTACCTCTTCACCTTTCGAGACACTGAAACAGATTTTCTTAAATAATAGATTGACTGGTTTATCAGCTTTAATTACAAATTTTGCTGAGCCTAAGACAAACTTAAATTGGGGAGAAACTCTGGCTTGCTGGTATGCCAGCGCAACCGAGTTTCAATCTCCGCCTATTGATTTTAAACTTGGTTGGGATGAGATTACAAAATCTACATCATTAAAAGACTACGGTGATTACATCAACAAACACCTTCATGAGTATTACGATTATTTCTTAACCCAATTTATCTCATGTTTCGCATCCGAAATCATCCCGATATGGCAGGTATTTGCTTTGAGTTCTGTACAGAGTAATTTTTTCTGGCAAGAACAAGAACTGTTTAAACTTTTAAGTACAATAAAGTCTGAAGCGCCACCGACAGAAACAATGAAAGATTTTATAGCAATGGTACAGCATTATAAGCTCGCGGTTTCAGCTTATCCATTACTTAACTGGACGCGTCTTTCAGAAGAGTTGCTTGGTTCTAACCATGTCGTTAATACTTTTCTTCACAGCAAAAGAAAGAAGATGGCTCTTGGAGATGCTCTTTATTTAGGTTCCTTGCTTAAAAGCTTTGAAGAAGGCAATTCTGGCTTTAACACTTTTACTCGTGAGATATGCAGTCCAAGATTCCGTGAGTTGTTGATTGAACTTGATTTCTTTGATCGTCATTTGCATTTAACATGTGACATTCCAATGAAAAACCTAATTGTCGAACTGTTTTTTGGTCTCTATGGTTTTCCCTATGTAGCCAACACAGAACAGTGCTTAAGCTTAAAGTATAAAGCAAAAGAAACTTGGATGTTTTCTAACTGTTTTATTTTTGACCAGTGTAGGTATTTATATGACTATATACCTTCTCCTGATTTATTCAAGACCTTTTTCAGTGAAATTCATCATCAAGTTATTCTTAGAGGTTGTATTGATCTTATTCATAGAAAGCATTTAGAGCTAAATCCTAACTTTTTCAAATGGGGTTTTGTTGAAGGGATAGGTGAAGAGTTCGGAGCATATCATCTAAGACAACGAAGAAATCTAAATGAAGAGATGAATCAAGAAGGTAAAATAACCTAAATATTACAAAGACATTAAAAAACTCACATCATCAAATAGAATTTCACAGTTCTTGAAATTTCTTTGCTCTTTCGAATTTGGCTTTCGTTTTATGAAGGCTTAAATACAGTTGCAGCCGTCTGACTTTAACGCAGCAATGCCCTTTCTTTGCTTTCAAACAATTACGAGGATTTGTAACTTTGATAAATGTCACAAAAGAAAAAAGCAGTAGCCAAACAGCCTTACCTCACCAAACGAAGATTGGTCAGTGCCGCTAAATCCGGCATTCGCAAGGCGGCTGCGGAAACAATGGAAGTGATGGGCTATGTAATAATTGCTGAAGACGGCTGGCTGGTAAAAAAATACGCCGATGGTCGCACGGAGAAAATCTCTCCCATCGAAAGAGCAAACCCCAACGAATCGCTTGTCCTCGACTAAGCCCCAATCGCAATTGCGCCTTCGCGTGTTTGCCGGTCCAAACGGCTCGGGCAAAAGCACGGTCATCCATTACGTCAGAAACATCAAAGTAAAAAAGCACTTCATTGACTTCGGTTATTACATTAATGCCGATGACATTGCCGTGCAATTGCGAAGCAATTCCTTTTCGTTTGCTGCTTTCGATTTGAATGTAAAGCCAAAAGAATTTACCGAGGTTGTTTTGCTCTCTGGACTTATCGGCAATGAATTTTCGTTAGCCGATTTTCAATCAGCTTTTTCTTTGCGCAACAATATTCTGCGACTCAAAACGCCTGCTGCGGCAGAGCGGTTAGCGCAAATTGTTGCAGACTTTTTACGAAAGAAATTGTTGGAAGAACAAAAGAAGTTTTCGTTTGAAACAGTGTTCTCGCATCCTTCCAAACTAGAAATTATGCGGCAGGCAGCAGAGGCAGGCTATAAGGTTTATCTGTATTTCGTTTCTACCGAATCGCCGGAGATTAACAAGTTTCGGGTAAAGGCGCGAAAAGCAAAGAATGGACACGATGTGCCCGAAGACAAAATTGTAAGCCGTTATTATCGTTCGCTGGATTTACTTTTTGATGCTTGCCAATTAGCTTATCAGGTTTTCTTCTTTGATAACTCAGTTGACGGCGAAAACTCCGTGATGTTTGCGCATTTCAAATCAGGGGGTGGTAAAAAGAAGTGGGACCGGATTCAAAAAAGTGGCGTGCCAGAATGGTTTAAAAAATACTATTCAGATAAGGTAAGATAACCTCTTTGCTGCACAGCGATAAGAACGTACAAGAGTGCGACGCAACCACAGCTTCATAGTAACACTGCAGCTTAGTACATAATTCTTCTCGCCCTTCCGCCGTACTAAAACCTCCGTTTCGGCGTTTACCTTGCAGCACCAAACCGCATCGCGAATGAAAAACCTTTTGCTGCTTCTTTTCTCCCTGCCGCTGGCCGCCGCTTCGCAGGACTTTCATTTCTCCGCACGCCTCGGCGCTATGGGCTATAACGGCGACCTGAAAGCGCATCCCGTCACACTGTCGCAAACAAAGCCGATGATTTCGCTGGGCGCCCGCTACGACCTCACGGAACACATCATGGCCCGTGGCTATTTTACCTACGGCGCCTTAACCGCCAGCGATAAAAAAGGAACGGCTGCCATGCAGGCCCGCAACCTCGATTTCTCCACCAAGCTTTTGGATTTTGAACTGGGTGCCCAATACAACATTTTTAACCTGAACGAAAAGTGGTGGACGCCTTACGTGTTTGCGGGCATTGGCGCTTTCCATTTTAATCCGTACACCAAAGACGCGGCTGGCACGCAATACTTTTTAAAACCCCTGAGCACCGAAGGCCAGGGCTTTGAACCCGGCGTGCCGAATTACAGTCTTACACAGTTCAGCATTCCGCTTGGCTTTGGCGCGGAATACCTGCTGGACGAAGACCACCGCATTGGTCTTGAGTTCAGCTACCGCACCACCTTTACCGATTACCTTGACGACGTGAGCACAACTTATGTTAGCGATGCCGATTTGCTGAAGTATCGCGGACCAAAGGCAGTGGAACTGGCCTACCGCGGTGATGAAGTGAGCAATCGTCCTTATCCCGTTGGCGACATTCGCGGCAATCCAAAGCAGAAGGACGGTTATTATTACGTGGCGCTGACGTACACCTTCCGTTTTTGGTTTAACAAGTACAAGGAAACATCGGGGCTGCCGGGTGGGAAGAGAGATAGTAAGGTGGGTTGCCCGGCGAATCGGTATTGAGGTTTGTAGTTGGCGTGATGGTGTTAATCTCTTACTTTATTTGAATGGCTCAGGATGACATATGCTGAAGGCAGACAATCCGCGGAGGCGAAACAATTAAGGAACTACTTTGCACATTACGCCAACCACAAACCCACAAACGATAAACTCTCCGTATTTCTACGACTATATATTGCAACTACTACTGAATTTTTCTTTCACGGTTTGAAATCAATCTGTTTCGTTTTTATTTTGACGCCGTATCGTTTGAAAAACCGAGCATCCTATGAACCCGAACACAATTTTTGGACTTAGCTCTGTCCTTTGTTTTAGCTTACCCATCCTGGTAATTGTCCTTTTTCGTTTGTACCGCCACACCAGCCTTATTACCTTGATGCTTTATTATGGATTGACCATTGTTCACTGCCTTACCGCGGAAAGCATTCCGCCGGTGCCCACGTTCACAAATCCCTGGGACGTGATGTACAGCTTCGTGGAGATTCCGCTGGTACTTTCCTCGCTGCTTTTCTTTTGCCATGTGCGCCAGCGCCGCCAGTTTATGCAAAAGGTTTTGATTGGCTTTGTGGTTTACGAGATAGCGGTGTCGTTGTATTTTAAGTTTTCACCGCAATCATCTGTTTACATCATGACGCCGGGCCTCGTAATTGTGGTAGGCTATACTTCCTTTTTGTTTTTGCGCCAGGCCAAGTTTACGGTGTTGCACGGAAAGAACATTGGCCGCGTGCTGATGCTGGGCGCCATCCTGTTTTCGTACGGCAGTTATGCGCTGGTATTTTATACTTACTTCATTGAAAAGCAGCCCGACATTTACACCGTTTATTCGGTTTACTTTGTTTCGTCCACCATTGCCTCCCTGCTTATGTCCGTAGGCTTGTTCATGATGCGCTACCGCATAAAGGAATTGCAGGAATTGAAGGTGGTAAGGAAAGAATTGCAGATGGTGTTTGGCTCTTAATTAGATGACGGATGATAGATGACAGATGACAGAAGAAAATTTATAGTAAGAACCATACAACACTTAAAGTTGTTTTAAATAAGGGAAAGCCGGTCATTTGTTGGCCGGCTTTCCCTTTTCTATTCTGCGTCCCTTGCGAGTTTATTCTGAGCTTGTTAAAGAACACACTTCAACGGCATTAATTCTTTTCGCCTCTCCCTACTGCCATCTGTCATCCACCATCTGTCATCTTATAAAGCATACCGCCCGTCATTCACCAACTGCGCAGCGATTTTTCTTCTTGCTTCTTTGCTGTTGAACGGTTGTGCTTTTGTAAAGCGGCGAAGTCCCATCAGGATCATGCGCTGCTCGTCGCCTTCGGCAAAAGCATTGATGGCATCTTTGCCGTTTTTCAGTACGCGGTCGGCAGCATCGTACAAGAAGCAATTGAGCATGTCTTTGTAAACACCGGCAGTACCGTTTTCAGTTAGCTTCATTACACGCAGCAAAAGGCTCTCGGCAACAAAAGTGTCAATGCTCATGTCGGCAATGCACATCAAAATTTCCTGCTCGTTCTGCAATTGCATCATCAGCTTTTGCGCGGCCGCACCGGCAGTTAAGAGCAACGCTTTTTTAAAGCCTTGCACCAGTTTTCTTTCTTGCGCAAAAGGCGTTTCGTCTTCTTCACCAAAATCAGGAATGCTCATTAATTCACCCTGCACTTTCATGGCGGCACCCATCATGTTCAACCGGCCTTGCATGGCACGTTTCAATGTCATGTCAACGGTTAAAAGACGATTGATTTCATTTGTTCCTTCGTAAATGCGGTTGATGCGGCTGTCGCGATAGGCTCTTGAAATATTGTACTCTGCACTGTAGCCGTTGCCACCGTGAATCTGCACGCCTTCGTCCACAACAAAGTCCAGCACTTCACTGCCGTACACTTTCAAAATGGCGCATTCGATCGCGTATTCTTCGGCTGCACCGAGCAGCGCTTCGTTAAAGGGCTTGCCGCCTTCGTGCAACTCAGATTCTTTATCGTCAATCCATGCCGCTGCGCGGTAAAGCGCTGTTTCGCAGGCAAAGGTTTCAATTGCCATCTCGGCGAGCTTGTGCTGAATGGCGCCAAACTTCACGATGGGTGTTTTAAATTGTTCGCGGGTCATGGCGTATTCGGTCGAATTGGAGATGGCATGTTTCGCTCCACCGAGAGCCGCAGCACACAGTTTCAAGCGACCGATGTTTAAAATATTAAAGGCAATCTTGTGGCCTTTGCCAATCTCGCCCAGCAGGTTTTCAACCGGCACTTTGCAATCCTGGAAATACAATTGAACAGTGCTCGAACCTTTGATGCCCATCTTGTCTTCTTCGGGGCCGTTGGTGAATCCTTCAAAACCTCTTTCAACAAGAAAGGCCGTGAACTCCTTGCCATCAATTTTTGCAAACACGGTATAAACGTCGGCGAAGCCGCCGTTGGTAATCCAGCATTTTTGCCCGTTGAGCAAATAATATTTTCCGTCTTCGCTCAGCTTTGCCGTGGTCTTTGCACCGAGGGCATCGGAACCGCTGTTGGGTTCCGTTAAACCATATGCGCCTATCCATTCGCCGGAGATTAATTTGGGCAAATATTTTTGCTTCTGTTCTTCGGTGCCGAAGTATAAAATGGGCAAGGTGCCGATGCCCGTGTGGGCTGAAATTGCAACCGAAAAAGAATGCCCCGCACCCAAATATTCGCTCACGATAGTTGATGTGACAAAGTCTTTTCCAAGTCCGCCGTATTCTTCGGGAAAGGCCACAGAGAGCAAGCCTTGTTCACCGGCTTTTTGCAAAAGGCTGCGCATGTAACCGGGTTCCATTTTGTCCATGCGCTCCACGTTGGGCAATACTTCCTGCCGCAAAAACTGGTCGCACATGTCGCGAATCATTTTTTGTTCTTCGTTGAAATCTTCGGGTGTGAACGTTGCCTGCGGCTCGCTTTCTTTTACCAGCCATTCGCCGCCTTTGAGGGCTTGTGTTTTTATTGCTTCCATCGTTAGCGTTTTGTTTTATCGTTTTAAAAATTGTTGTTCGTTGATCGTTAGCCGTTGGTCGAAGAGAAATGAGAGTTGACGATTGCTTTCGAACAACGATCAACGCTTTTCAAGAGCTAAGGTTATCGTACACCTTCTGCAACACTTCCTTGCACATTTCAATGTCCTTCTGCGACACGCCGGCAAGTGCTTCGTTCAGCGTTTCTTCGGCTAACTGCATGGTTTCTCCTTCCAGCTTCAGCGCTTCCTTCGTCAAGAGAATTTTGTTGATGCGCCGGTCCTTGTCGTGCGCCACACGTTTTACCAAGCCTAATTTTTCAAGGTTGTCAACAAGCCGCGTAATGCTTGGCTTGTCGCGAAAGGTGGCATTGCAAAGCTCCTGCTGGCTGATGCCATCGGCCTTCCACAAATGATACAGAACGCTCCATTGTTCAATGGTGACGGAGATGCCCGCCTCGTTGAATTTCTTTTGCAGCCGCCGCGCAATGGCCGTAGAAGCCTTGCCCGTGATGAAACTGTATAATTCGCCTTTTTTAAAATGGGTTGAAACCATATAGTTGTTTATGCAACTACTTAAAAGTACACCGGAATTTGGAAGCGCCAAATATTTTTTGGGAAAAGTTTTTTAAGCCGTGCCAAAACATGCCACATCGGTTAGAAGCTTAAGGTTGAAAACGTCCGTGCTGGTAGGGAGTGTTTTCAGCAAACTGCTTCAGCGCCGAAAAGATTTAGTTTTGAACCGCATGTGGCTCACGATCATCACCGTTGTCTTTCTCCTGATTTATGCGGCCCTGATTTTTTTTTATTTCGTGCAATGGAACAAGTTGCAGGATTACAAACCCGCGGCGCAAACGCCAGCGGTTTTTGTTTCCGTGATTGTTGCCGCCCGCAACGAAGAAAAAACGCTGCCGCTGTTGTTGAAAGATTTGTCGGAACAAACATTCCCCCAGCATTTATTTGAAGTCATCGTTGTTGACGATTACTCCACCGACAACACGGCCGCGGTTGCAAGCAAGTTTAAGGCGCAAAACATCCGCATAATTTTTCCCGATGCGCCGCCCGGAGCTTCTTCAAAAAAGGCAGCCATCGCTTCGGGCATAAAAAAAACAAAAGGCGAATTGATGTTGATCACCGATGCCGATTGCCGTGTGAGTAAGGAATGGTTGCAAATTATGGCTTCATTCTATAAAGAGCGCAGTGCTGCTTTCATTGCCGCACCCGTTGCTTTTACACACGATAACTCTTTGCTGCAAATTTTCCAGGTGCTTGATTTTATCACGCTGCAGGGTGTTACCGCCGCAAGCGTAAACGCCAACGTTCACACCATGTGCAACGGCGCCAACCTGGCTTATACAAAACAAGCCTTTGAAGAAGTGAACGGCTTTGCCGGCATAGATAAAGTAGCCACCGGCGATGACATGCTTTTGATGCACAAGATCTGGAAAGCTTATCCGCAAAAAGTTTGTTATTTGAAATGCAAAGAAGCCGTTGTGGAAACAACACCCATGCAAAGCTGGAAAGATTTTTTGCTGCAGCGTCGGCGTTGGGCCAGCAAAACATTGGTGTACGATGATTGGCGAATCATTGTTGTGTTAGGCTTTGTGCTGCTTTTTAACCTTTTGCCCTTTGTCCTGCTTGTTGCTGCTTTGTTCAACAAAACTTACTGGATTATATTTTTTTTCTTCTTTCTGGCAAAAACGGTTATCGAATGGCCTTTCGTGTCGTCGGTTGCGGCTTTCTTCGGCGAACAAAAATTAATGCGGCACTTCTTCTTCGTGCAACCGCTGCATGTTTTTTACACGGTGTTTGTTGGCTTGCTTGGCCAGGCCGGAAAATATGAATGGAAGGGAAGAAGAACACGGTAGCGCAGACTTCAATAAATTTTGTCTTCATGGGTAATTTCATTAGAGGCGCATAACAACCCGTGACCTGTTGTTACTATGCAAGAACGGATCTGCCGAAGATGAAAGAAATCTGTCACAAATTTAAAACTCTTCTTGAGCCTATACTTTAAAGGCATAATCAAAACGTAATCTCGCTATCCCGAAAACGGCCTACAATAAACCCTGACAACAACGAAAGCATTTGGCTCTGCAGATTCGTTGGTTTAAAGCCAAAAAGCCGGCTGTCAACGAATGCCCGTTTATTTTATCCTTATAGTTCCTTTTTTTGTGGATCGTGCATTGCATGCCATTACTTGGCTTGCGATCATTCCAATAGCTATGAAGAAAAGATTATACGAAATTGACGTTTTAAGGTTTTTTGCAGCTTTGTTTGTTGTATTCTTTCACTATACAAAATCCGTCTTTAATGAATATGGATTTTACCTGTTGCAAAACGAAGGGATAAACCGTTTTTTGGAGCATGGATTTTTAGGGGTAAACCTGTTTTTTATCATAAGTGGCTTTGTTATTCTTATGTCGTCACAAGGCGTGTCGGCGAGTAAGTTCCTCAAGACGAGAGCAATTCGCTTGTATCCCGCGTTCATACCCATTTGCCTTTTAACTTTTATATGCGCCAGGATTTTCATGCCTGAATATAGCGTTAGTGTAAAAGAGTTGCTTATGAATGTCTCTTTGGTTGGAACAGTCTCTGTTTGGTTTAATGGAAAGTTGGTAAGTGGTGTTTATTGGACCTTATTGGTAGAGATTCAGTTTTATTTCATGATTTATCTCTTGATTTATTTTAAAAAGCTTACGTATATACGTACCTTTCTAATTGCATGGTTGGCTTGTTCGCTGCTCATTAATTTGGGTCAAAGCTATTTTACTCATAACGCCTTGCTCCATAAGTTAAGCTTGGCTTTTGTTGCTGAATATTCTTACTATTTTATAGCGGGTTGTTATTTCTACCTGATTAAATATGATCGAAAAAAAGGCGACTTGGTCATGCCCTTGTTGTGTATGTTCGTTGCTGTTACATGTTCTAAGCTGCATCTTTATAACACCGCATTTGATCTGGCAGGATCTGTTATCATTGCCGTTTTTTTTGGGGTCTTTTACTTTATTTCTTTGAGAGATATCAGGTATTCTTCCAATTTTCAGTTTATAGAAAAGATGGGCAATATAACTTATCCGCTATACCTGATTCATGAAACCCTGGGTCTGATCCTGATTGGTAAATGGAAAAACTATATGCCGGCGCCTTTACTCATGTGCGTTACCGCAATCCTGATGATTTCCATTGCCTATCTAAGTTATTTGTATATAGAGAAGCCTGTCATGAAAAAGCTAAAGGACCTTTTATTTGCACAGCGCAGGTGGCAAGCTGAAAAACAGGAGCCGCTGCAAGCAATGATCGTAGAACAAATCTCAACGCAACACGGTGAGCGGCAGTTAAACTAAAGTCTATTTATCGGTTGATCACTTGCCTTGGCCTTTATATTTGTTTAATGAATCCATCACCATCTTTTTGGCAATCTGCCTGGCAACGGTTGAAAAAAAACAAAGGTGCCATGGCCGGATTGGTGATGATTTTTGTTGCCGTTTTTGTTGCCGTTTTCGGTTATTTTCTTTCGCCTGATCCTTCGCCCTTCGCCAACCGCATTGTTTTGGAAATAGGAGGAGAGAAGCCCGGTTATACAAGAGACTTTCTGCAAGTAAAAAAAGAAACAAAAGGAGAAGCGTCTTTTCTCTCAAGGCTTGTTTCGGGCAAACCCGATGACGTGGATTATATTCCCATCGCATCTTACCAGCAAACAAGCGACAGCGTTATTGCGCAGAAATACATTGACGAAGGCGTAACGGAAAGAGTGGCTTTTGCAAAAGCAGCCCTCGCAAAAGAACCGGTCGCCACCAAGAAATTTTACCTCGGCACCGATAAATACGGCCGCGATATTTTAAGTCGCCTCATCATTGGAACAAGAGTAAGCCTGAGCGTGGGGTTGATAACGGTTTTGATTTCCTTATCCGTTGGCATTTTATTTGGCGCCATCGCTGGTTATTTTGGTGGCCGTGCAGACAACGTGGTGATGTGGCTCATTAACGTTATTTGGAGCATCCCAACCTTGTTACTTGTATTTGCCGTTACGCTTTTGTTGGGTAAAGGTTTCTGGCAGGTGTTTATTGCCGTGGGTTTAACCTTGTGGGTGAACGTGGCAAGGCTGGTTCGCGGACAAATAATGGTGACCAAAGAACTACAGTACGTGGAAGCAGCAAAAGTGTTGGGCTTCTCGCACACGCGAATCATTGCACGGCACATTTTACCCAACATCTTCGGGCCCATTCTCGTCATTGCCGCGTCCAATTTTGCATCGGCCATTGTGATTGAAGCCGGTCTGAGTTTTTTGGGTGTTGGCGTGCAACCACCGCAACCGAGTTGGGGCCTGATGATAAAAGAGAATTACAACTTCATCATTACGCAAAACCCTATGCTGGCGCTGGCTCCCGGCTTTGCCATCATGCTGCTTGTGCTCTCGTTTAATTTGTTGGGAAACGGTTTGCGGGATGCGCTGAATGTGAGAGGAAGAATATAGGAGTCAGGAGACAGGGCTTTGAGGCGCAGAAAGTTCATGAGAACCAATTACCTATTTTGATTCTCCTGAATTCTGACTCCTGACTCCTGTCTCCTCTCCGCCATCACCAACGCTGCTACACACAAATAAAATACGCTGCCTACTTTATCGGTTTCAATCAGATCGCTTAAAAAATTCAGTGTGCATTGCATGAGCAGAATGGAGCCAATGACCGCAACAACCGTTTGCCAAAATTCATCCTTCGTGCTGCCGTAAAATTTTTGTGTGTAGTAGAACATTGTTCCAAATAAAAACAAAAGCAACAGCAGGCCAGGCACACCTTGTTCGATGAGCGCCAGCAGAAAATAATTGTGCACCGTGGAGTGTTCCTTGTTATCACTTACCCACGTTCGGAACAGGGGAACGGTGTAGGATTTGTAGTTTGAATAAAACGTTGTTGGCCCAAAACCCGTAAACCAGTTTTCGCGGCTCATGTTGGCCCCGGCTGCCCAACGATAAAAACGTTCGGCGGTAGAAACGTCTTTGCCCTGATACGTTGCAGCCAGGTGTTCGCTGAAGTTTTGGTGAAAGATGGTGGTGTTGTGATCAGGAGCAAATCGCAGATAATTATCATTGTACCGAAGCCAGGCAACACTAATGGTGACGAGTAAAAGCAAAGCGAGAAAGGTTTTGAAAAGCCATCCTTTTTTTATGAGCCAAAAGCCTGACACGCCAACAAAGAAAGCAAGCCATGCGCCTCTTGAATAAGAAAAATAAAGTGCAGCCATAAGAATAATTAACGCTGCAATAATTGAAGAGCGAAGAACTTTGTTTTTTGTTTGCCTGATGAAAGCAATTGGTAAAGGAGTGATCAATACCAGCAGCGCCGAATAGTTTACATGGTTGCGAAAGAAGGGATGCACGGCATCGTTGACATGGGCAAACCTAAAGCCTAAACCCGCGTGGCGGCAAAGCACCAGCACCGTAGCGGTAAACATGGAAACAAACAAAACGACGGCTGAATTCTTCAGTAACTTTTCATTGTTTTTTAGCAAAAGCGGCAGGGCAACAAAGGCCAAAAGATACCAGGTTTTTGCCGCTAAATACTTTACTGAAAAGAGCGGGTAGGTAGATGCAACAACCGTAATTACCCACCAGCAAAAGCCGGTAAAAAGCAAAAAGAGCAAAGGATGAAAACGCTTTGGCTCATTCATTTTTTTTTGGTTCAACCACAGTACGACGGAGGCAAAAGCCGTCAACAACATCAGCGGCTCGTCGGGCAAATCAGTTCCCAGGCTTTCGCTGAAATGAAACTCTGTTGACCAGGGAATTGAAGCGATCAATGTATAAAAAAGGAGTTGCGGATATTGAAACAAACAAATACTTATCAGCAAAGCCAGCGGTGCAAACAACAGCGCCGGTTCATCCGCATAAGCCGCGGCAAAGCAGCCCAGGAACAAAAGCATTGCGGCAAGGAAGACGATTGTTTTATTGACGCTTGTTGTCATGCCGGTTCTTTGCGACTTTCAACATAAACGGCCAGCAAAAATGAAAACAGCAGCGAAGCCAAGAATGCAAGCAATGCGTTCATTGCCGTCTTCGGCCGGTCGTACCAGGGAGAAGGGCGTGCTTGTTCAACGACGAGTAAAACTTTTGGGTTTGTTTTTACCGCGAGTTCGTATTCGTTTATCAAGCGCAGATAGTCCTGCAGCTCTTTTCTATTTTCATCTAATTGTACCGTTGCTCCGGTAAGCCGTTTGGTGTTTTTCAACAAAGAATCTCTCACAGCCTGCGGATTGAGCGTTTGTATTTCAGGAGCGGTTTTAAAAGCAAGCCCTTCGTTTTCGATGTTGGAGACTTCGTTCAGCTTCTGCGTGTAAGCTTCTTGCAACTTTTGAAGAACGGTTCTGTTATTTTCTGTTTGCAAACGTTCGTGAATGGCGTTGATGGTTTGCATCAAGGCATTGGCAAGTGTTGCTGCCATCTCGTTATCCTTGTCCCATACTTTTACTTTCAATTCGCCGTATCCCGTGCGGCTGATGTCGCTGTTCTTTCGCAGCCGTAAGGCCGCTTTTTCTAACGCATCGTTCGCGGCCCTGTCGAGATTGTAATGCGTTGCAAGGTGTTGTGCAGCCGCTACCGCAAGAAAAACCGTATCGAGTTTTGCCGTGCCTTCAATCTTGTCCAGTTCATCGGCTGTACCGATTTCGGAATAAAGCGTTTCAATATTTTGATTAAAGATGCGGGCTTTGTCGTTTACCATCGTGTTTACCGGCAAAGCTGTCGTTGTGCCGAGATAAAGTTTAGGGCTCAGCAAAGAAGCAATAAGTGCCGCTAATGTGCTGGCAAGCGTCAGCAAAAGCATCAGGCGCCATCGGCGAGCGATTACCAAAAAAAGATCGGGCATAATCAGGAGTTAAGTATAGCAATGAGTTGTTGCAGTCTCGTCTTCTGCAAAAATGCAAATGCGATTGCAAGCAGGCAAGCGCCGACTAAAATAATCCAAACCGCATTACCGGAATTTTTAAGAAGGAAGAACAGCAACCAAAACGCAACGCCGCAAGCAGTGTACAGTCCAAACCATTTTGCGCCGTAGCGCAACGAAAGCTTTTGCGAGGCAGAAAGAAAAAGCAGCAGCGCACAACTGTATTGCGAAGCCAGTGCAGCGATGCAACAACCAAGCGCACCAAGCGAAGGAGTGAGGATGATGTTGAGAGCAATGTTGATTGCAACAGCCCAAAGCAAACTAAAAATAAAAGGCCTGAATGCCGCTCCTGCCGTTAACACCGAGCCGTAAACGTGAACGAGATAATATGCCGGCAAAACTGCGACGCACAAGGCAATAACGCGGCTGTTAAAAGCATCGTTGGTGTGGTAAAGAACGGATTGTAGCCAAGGCGCAAACACAAACGAAAATGTTGCGGCAACGATGGCGATAAACAGCAATCCGTGACGAAGAAACAAGACAACATTTTCAACCCGTTTTGTTTCTTGCCGGTGGCGTGCAACGAAAGGAACCAAAAAAGAAGCGCACAAATAACCCACGGTATTGCCCGCATCCAACAAGCGGTACGCTGCTGCATAAATGCCGGCCTGCCTTGCACCGTCTTTGTGTAAGCGTTCCAGCAAAAAGCCATCGAGGCGGTAATGCGTTGCCATCAGCAAAACAATGAGAAAAAAAGGTGCGCTGCTTTTTAGAAGATGCAACACAGACTGTTGCTGCGCCGAAGAGGCCAACAAACGTTTTTTCATCAGCAAGAAGAATAGAAAGCTTACCGAAACAGCGGTGGCTATTAATTGCAATTGCAGAAAAAGATGAATGCTGATGCGGGCAAAGAAACCATACACCGGGCCAAGGCACAACAACAGCATTAATGTTTTGTCAAGTACTGAGAATAACGCATCGGTTTTATAAAGCTGATTGGCCGTAAGCAATCCGCGCAAAAAAAGAAAGAGCGAAGTCAGGCTTTGAATAAGTAGGAGATAAAAAAGAACCCTTCGTTGTTGAATGCCGGTTATCCACGCAACGAAACAACAAGCAACTGCGTAAAGCAGAAGCAGGAAGAATTTTGTGCGAAGCAACTGCCGTACGCTAACGGAATTGCCCGCAGCTATGCTTTGCGTGAGAAAATTGGAAAGGCCGGCATCGGCAAGAAAGAGCAAAACGTAGGTTAAATTAAACAAGGCGAAATAAACGCCGTAGGCTTCATGACCAACGGCGTTTTGCACTTGCCGGTCAATTAAAAAAATCCACGCGGGTTTGATGAGCAGGTTCAAAAGCAACAGCCAGGAAAGTCCGCTGAAAAACGTTTTCGTTTTCATATCAGGAAGCGGCCACTTTTACGCTGCGGTTCAGGCTTTCTTCCAGCGAGATAAAAGTTTCAGTGCGTTCGATGCCTTTGATTTTTTGCAGCTCGTCGTGCAGTACGTAGCGCAGTTGCACAATGTCCTTGCAAACAATTTCGGCAAAGATGCTGTAGTTACCTGTAGTATAGTTCATGCGAACAATTTCGGGAATCTTTTTCAGGTCTTTTGCCACCACGTCGTACAAGGAACTTTTTTCGAGATAGATGCCGATAAAAGCGATGACATCGTAGCCTAATTTTTTTAAGTCCACGCGATAGTTCATGCCGCTGATGATGCCGGCTTCCTGCATTTTTTTAATGCGCACATGTACGGTGCCAGCGGAAACGAATAATTTTTTGCCGATTTCGGCGTAGGAAACATTGGCGTCGTGCATTAATTGCTGAACGATGCTCAAGTCCAATTTGTCAAGATTCAAAATGGAAGCCATAAAGGAAAGGGATTCTAAAAAATATTCAACACAGGCGCAATTTATTGAATGAAATCTAAATTTTTATCAGCTTGTTTGAAAGTTGTATAAGCCATCCTATTTTTGACTTGTCAAGTTCATTGAAAACAGGGAGTAGTCAAATGTGAGTAGTGAGTAAGTAAAGTCTTCTCATTCGCCATTCGCTATTGCCCATTCACTTTATACACTGTGGGGTGATGAAATTTTTGGCAGACATACCCTCTTGTCTCGGGGGTGGGGATCACAGGACAAACTGAGCGTAGAGCCGACGTTACCATTGGTAAGGCCGACCAGGGTTGACCACTAAACTTTGCGCTTTTGCTAACTGCCCCGTGAAGGTTCGAATCCTTCCCCTACAGCTTTTTTCTCATCATGTGTGTATGTATTAGCCCCGTCGGTCAGCAGCCGCGGGGCTTTTTTATTTCCTTCCGTGAGGCAAATTGACTTCTTACTTGGCAATCTGTAAGTTTTTTGCACGGCAAGCCCACGGCTTATCACGATTGGGCCGCATCTTGGTATCCGATTCTCTCGGCTTTAATTTTTCAAAAGCTCCGCTGCAAGAGATTGAAGATGTTTAATCTGTTCGTAGTTAACAGAGTAAAAAATATTTTTGCCCGCTCTTTCCGCCTGTACCAGTTTGGCATCTCGTAAAACGGCCAGGTGCGATGACACGACGCACTGCTCTCTGCGAAGCTTCACGTAAATCTCTGTTACGGTCATTCGGCCGTGTTTGTGAATAAGTTGCATGATTTTTTGGCGGAAGTCGTGATTGATTGCACGAAAAAATAGCGAGGCATTCTTTAATGAGAGAGCATCAATCTCAAGTGGGTTGGAAACGGTGTGTGACGGCATTGCGATTTCAAGGGTAATGAGTAAAACAAAGGGTAAAGAAAGCAAATGCGTTTTGCAAAAGCAATAAGCGGAAACAATTACACGCCGTCAAAAGCAATTTCCATTGAAATTAATAGGGCCTGGGTAAAAACCCTGGCCCGTTTTTAATCCGTACCCTATGAAAACTATTTGAAAAGTAAAAAGATAAATATTGTGATAAAAACAAAATAGTAAAAATACGGTGAAATGGGGTAAAAGTCCGCTTGTTTGTCCTGTTGACGAGTTCATTTCTAATTCAAGGCACTTTCAAGTGTTCAGTCTTTTAATTGCCGAATCAAAAAATCCGGGATATTTTGTCTTTGAAATGGAGGAAGGTATTATTCTCTCCGCTGCGAATAGAGAAACAAAAACGTCCCTCTTTTTTGGAGGGACGTTTTCGTATTATGTCTAAGGCGTTTGTTTTCTTTGAATGCGTTGTTTTCATCGGACAGTACGGACGCCTTAGCCTCTCAAAGGATTGGATCGGTTTTCAAACAGGAGTTGGATGTGTTTTGGCTTTCTTAGGATTTGGGACCGGTTAGCAACGGCTTTCAACAGGAGTGGATAAAAAAGAAGTTGACTGATATTGGATTTTTGGTTTTTTCAGGATTGTTGGACACTGCGGCTTTCAGCAGGATTTGGATCTTGGGATTGATAACGTTTTCGTACCAATCAACTTCTGCTGCAAAACTACTCCACACCCCAAAACCCCACAAGCGCACATTCGCCCTTTCTGAAACGTATGGTATTTACCGCAGCCATCGTAAGGAAACGAAAACCGTTATCGCAGTTTTACGATGCTTTTTAATCGTTGTATTGGATATAACGCGAAACGCTTAGCCGCAGTAACGGTATAAAACTAAAACAGCTCCATCTTCACAAGGCGGCTGTTTTACTAACCAGGTGTCATCCCGTAAAAACTCTCCAGCCGTTTGCTACAGTCTTTCCGCCCTGTTTCTTCGGCATTACTTTGCCTGCTTTTCCACCGGACGGTGGAATTCTGCGGAAAACTGCACCAGCAACGTTGGTACAGTTTTTCTTTTCTACAAAGCATGAAGACTCTTGTGGCAATGATTGTTTTAATGTTCTCCAGTTTATCGGTTCGAACAAACGAATACACGGTTCGCTCTTTAAACGCAGAAAATAAAATATTCATCATTACCCTTGATGGCTTTCGGTGGCAGGAGATATTTGGCGGCGCTGATTCTGCCTTGCTAAACAACTCTGCTTATACGAGCAATGCAGCCGTGCTAAACGAATTATACGGGGGTCAAACAACCGAAGAAAGGCGAAAAAAATTGATGCCTTTCCTTTGGAACATTGTGGCGCAGCAGGGTGAGATTTACGGAAACCGCAAAAAGGGAAGCTTTATGAACGTGGCCAATCCGTTCGCACTTTCTTACCCCGGTTACAACGAATTGCTCACCGGCAGCGTTGACATCAGTATTTTCAACAACGGCAAAACACCCAATCATAATTCAACGTTATTAGACGCTTTAAATGCAACCGCCACCTACCGCGGAAAGGTTGCCGCCTTCGCCTCCTGGGATGCCTTCCCGTTTATTCTGAACAAAGAAAAAAGTTCTGTCTTTATCAACAGTGGATTTGATGAATTGACGAAAAGTAATTTAAGCGCAACCGAGGCGCTGATTAACTCAATGCAGAACGAAGCAGACGACCAAAAAACCACCCGCTACGACGAACTCACTTATCTTGCCTGCAGGGAATACATTCAGAAGAAAAGACCCGCCGTTGTTTTTTTAAGCTTTGGCGGAACAGACGAAGCCGCACATCAAAAAAAATACGATCAATATCTGCAACAAGCGGCAAATGCCGACCGCATGATTGGCGAGCTTTGGCAATACCTGCAAACTCTCCCCGAATACAAAGACAAAACAACTTTTCTCATCACTACCGATCACGGACGCGGCGCTTCTACCGGCAATTGGTACACGCACGGCATTCTTGTAGATGGCTCTTCGCAAACCTGGATGGCTTTGCTGGGACCTGCAATTCCGCAGCTTGGCGAGCGGAGGGCCAGCCGTCAGCTTTACCTAAAAAACGTGAAAGAACTGGCGATGAAAATTCTGGCGCAGCCGTAAAAGAAACGGCAGACTTTACACAACCAACAGAAGTTTGTTCACGCAAATTCGCCCTGCCCTTCTGTTCAATCTGCTTCAACCGGCATAAATTTTTCGGCCTTTTGTAAAAAAGCTATGCGGTCGAAAAAAGAGAAAGCAGAAATAAAAAAGTTGCCGTTAAAGAAAGAACCGATGAATGAACTGCGCCGCCAACATCCGTTTGAAACGGACAGCCAGATACAAAACCGCTACGGCGAGGGCCGCGAAAGAAGCGGCTCTGACGGTACGAATCAGGACGGGGCCAGTAATCATTAGATTTCTTTATCAATATTTCAGAAACCCGTTGAAAGGAAATTACTTGCAAAAAAAAAGCAAGAAAGACTCTCGCCGGACAGTGAATTCATCAACCAGTCACAGCTTTAACGGCATTGTTTGAAGCAGGAATATGAATCTGCCTGGTGGTTGAAAATCTGTTGATAAACCTCCACAGATAAGCTCCTTAATAAAACCATTTCTGTTCCTGAGTTTGATTGTAAACGGGCATTAAAGGCTGAACTCAAAAAGGCACAAAGTTTTTAGTAGTAAGAGCGTCTAAATTATTTTTTGACTTTTAAAATCTAACGATTATGGCAGACAACAACAGAAATCAAGATCAAAACAGAAGCTCACAGGATCAAAGCAGAAGCAATCAGGATTGGAGCAGCCAAAGTCAGCAAACCAGTGGCTCGCAAAGCGGCAACATGGGCAACCAGGGTAATCAGGGCGGCTCACGCAGCAGCGATCAAAGCGGCTCGCAAAGCGGCAACATGGGCAACTCTGATCGCAGCTCAAGCGGCATGGGCAATCAAAGCCAGGGCACGAGCGGCTCACAAAGCGGTTCCCAGTCTGGAAGAAGCTCTGATCAGGACATGAGCAGCGGTGATTCAGGACGCGGCAGCAGCACCGGCAGTGGCAACACAGGCCGTAGCGGCAGCGAACGCAATCAAGGCAACATGTAATCTTGCTCGTTGCTTAGCTATTCAATTTATCAAGCCTTGTATCACTACAAGGCTTGATGGTTTTACAACCTTTCAAAATTTTTTATGGACCCGAAGGATAAAATAAAAGACAAGAACGAAGACGAACGTCCGGTGGCTTATCCGAAGCCGACCGAGGCCGATTCACAGTTAAACAATCAACCGGAGTACATTGACCAGGAGCCCGGCAGCTTTGAAAAAGAAATTAGCGATGTGCCGGGAGAAAACGCAGATCGTGGCCCACAAACGCGTAAGCCTTGAAGTGGTAAGCCGTCGGCGCGGAAAGAAACAGAGGCAGCAAAAAATAAAAGGAGCCTCGCGTAAAGGGCTCCTTTTAAAAGTTTAGAACGGCTACATTTTGCTGTTCTTCATTTTGCCCATCTTCATACTGCTCATTTTCCCGCTCGTGTACACGCACTGACCGTCTTTTAACTTCATCGTTTTTCCGTTCTTCATTTTTACGGTGCCGTCGGTCATCACCATCGTTCCGTTTTTCATCGTCATGTCTTTGTCCATATCCATTGTTTGACCGTCCTTCATCATCATCATTTTACCGTTTTCCATCATCACGCAATCCTGCATTTTCATTTTCATCTTACCCATGTGATACGTGTCAGGCTTCATCTTCTTGTCTTGCGCAAAGAGAGCTGTGCTGAGCGTGAAGGCCGCCAGCAAAAGAAAAAACTTTTTCATCGTTAGATTGTTTGTGGTGCTCTTTTACGGCACCGGTTGAAGAATGATATGCAAGCAAAACGGACGAACAAAAGAAAGAAACGTTTATTCACTCCCGTTTATTCCGAATCCTTGCCCGGCACAAATTTCAGCGAAATGGAATTGACGCAATGCCGGGTGTTTTTAGCCGTGAAGCGTTCGCCGTTGAACACATGACCGAGATGACCGCCGCAAGAAGCACAAATGATTTCGGTACGTCGCCCATCCGCATCGGGCACATGCTTTACGGCGCCGGCAATTTCATCGTCAAACGAAGGCCAGCCGCAATGCGATTCAAACTTGTCCTGCGAACGGTAAAGCGGTGCGTTGCAACGGCGGCAAACGTAGGTGCCGGCTTCTTTGTGATTCGTGTATTCGCCGGTAAAAGGTCGTTCAGTGCCTTTGCGGAGAATGACTCTTTCTTCTTCGGGTGTGAGCGGGTTGAGTTGCATGGCAAGAGGTTGAAGTGTTTTTTAAAGATAATGAAGGATGGTCTTCTAGACCATTGCGAGTGTTGTGAAGTAGACTTATTTGCAAATATGGATGACAGAAAATAATGGCGGACCTTTAAGGAAGGGGTGATAATTGTGTTAGAAATATAAACAGCAAATAGAGATTTACTGTTTGGTCGTCCACCTCTGTTTTCATTACATATTTTCGTCCCACTGTTATCCCTCTTGGATCATAAATTTCACCGACTTTATTGTCATCCAAAAATAAAATGTAAGACGGTTGCCTGAATGGCCTTAGAGTTGTATTAATTACATGATCAGCATACCTCATTTCAAATCCAAACACGCCTTGCTGTTTAATCGATGTAATTGGATAAAGGAGGGATTGGCTTTTAATTTTGACAGATTTAAAAACTAGAAAACCAAAGAAATCGGTTTCGAGTAGAAAAGTATCGCCTTTATAAAATCGCAAGTGGAGTTTTATTCTGTTCTTAATGTCTGCATACAAAAACAAATCTTTTCCATTGAAGACGCGGATTTTATCAGTATATGAAATATTAAACTCCATCAATACTATGTTGTTGGATATTGAAAAGAAAAAATTATAAAAATCGAGATGTAAAAATCGAAAATTTCATATTCACTGGTTCTGCGAATAAATCTTCCTCACCGCTTCACCCCTTCTTTCCATAATCACTTTTCTCCGCAGCTTGCCAAGGCCTGGCGTTATCTCACCGTTTTACACGCCGTTGTTGGTATGCCGCTTAGACGTGTGTGATGGCGTACCAACAACCAAACAATCACAGAATCAACCCAAGACGTGCGAGAGAAAGCCCCAGTCATCTTTTCCGCTGTGATAAAACATTGCCGAAGAATACAGGTACTCCTCCGGCCACCGGCAAAGGTTTGCTCTTACCGGGTTTTGATGAATGTAGGTCAGTTTTTGCCGTATGGTTTTATCGGTGTATAAATCAACAGACAAAGGGTTGCGTTCCCAGAACTGATACATCCGGTCTTTGGCATTCACCCGAAACTGCTCCAATGCTTTCGGGTGATGACGTTGCAGATCCTCTTTAATGGTTTGTGCAGTAAACTTTAAAAAGTCACGCTGCACGTCCTCGCGTTTATGTCCGTGGCGCAGTTGCCAGATGAGGTGAAGGTGGTTTTGCATAAGGACGAAGCCGTAAACAACAACCCGGTTATTTTTGACCAAAAAGCGCAGGCTTTCGATAAGGATGTCTTTATATTTATCCGGCTTGAGCAGCGGCTTCCACTCCAGGCATGTAGCCGTGAAGAATTGGGCGTGGGCCGTAATTAGTTCCGGTTCTTCCATGTGGCCTTAAGATAAGGCGTTTTTGCTCCTGTTGGTATTGAGGCGCTGGCCTTGTGCGTAGCCCACCAACAGCCGAAGCACGAACGGTCTTCCAGTTCGGGTTGTTGGTACGCAACCGCACAAAGCAAGGCGGTATACCAACAACGGCGTGAAAACCATTAAAATCCCAAGACAATGAGGAGATACTTTTTGATATTTTCGTTTACTGTTTTTGGCTGTGCCTCAAATCAACAACCTGTTAGGCAAAGCGAAGAAGCGAGCGGGAATAACCGTTGCCTTGTTTATCCCAAAGCCATCGACAGCTTGCAGGTGAAAGACTTATACGATAGTGCTCAATGGTACATCTACACATGGTCTTGTAATCAAAGCTATTTACCGAAAAGCCGCAGTTCAAAATCTGTAACATTTGGAGAACTGCCGCTAAAATTTAAAGATCTAAGTCTTAAACACGATACTCTACAATTGAACTTTGATTTTGTAGATGAAAGCGAGGCTTATCCTATCCTGCCAAGTATGACAAGAGACAACAAAGAGTTAGTGACAAGCGTAGGCTTTGATATGAAGGCGAGGAAAAGAATTTATATGGGTTCGCCCAACGGTTTTACTATAGTGGAGAAAGGCATTGCGACTCGTTACGAGAACCCCTTGCAACCGGAAGTATTATCTTACATAAAAGGTAATTGGAACAAACTAAACGACTGCTTTAAAAGGTTAGGGGAGCTGAAAGGAATAAGGCAATAACACAAACGCCGCTCGATGGGCGACGTTTGTTTTGATGGAAAGTACAAGTGGCAACGACGTTGCCCCTTACTTGTTTTGGGTGGTTTAAGATGACAGGCAGAACTCCACGGAAAGCAGCGCCTTTGCTTATCAATTACAGTTGGATTGATAGTCTGTCCTCAATAAATTTTAAAGTCTTCATCCACCTGAACTTTGGTTCTGCATTATAAGATGAACTTATTTTTTGATAGTCCAAGTTTGGGCCAAATGAATATTTGAACTCAAAGTAAGCTCCTTTAATGTTGCTACTTCTATGGAACAGTATGTTAGTTAACAAGTATGTTCTTGGATTTATAACGACAGGATAGCCTGGCATTTGCTGCGGGTCTATTTCTAAGTCTTTTTTTGACCAAAAAAGGCTGACAACAATTATAGAGTCTTTTTCACTATAAACACCTCCTAACTCTAGAGTATCATTCGTGTTCATCCTGTAAGAAAAATAATTCGAAACAGGAACGCAGATTGGCTTGTCTGTGTTATTGTAAATACTAACGCTGTAGTAATTAACTGCGCTTTGGCCTGATATTTTTCCTTCTCCTGTTTTAATGATTTTTACTTCTTGGGACAACGCAACATTGCAAAGCAACAATAGAAGCGGAACGATTTTAATTGTCATAGCTTATTGTTTAGGGTGACCAACATCATAAGACCTTAACGGCATGTTGTTGAGTTTTCGAACTTGATTTTCATAATCTATTGTTGCACTCTTCTGCTGATTACCTATCTTTTTAACATCCCTATAAACAAAGTGACCGAAGGCTTCGTGGAAAAGTACCGCAAAATTGGGGTCACTGATTTGACTTCCGTTTTGCCCGTCTACTGTTTCGGTGCTTGCCTGACGTTGAATAAAAACATTGGTTGTGTTATTTGCGGCATCACGTGCTAATGTCACTCCGCCTCCGCTACCTGCAGCAGTTACAGCACCTGGATCTGTGTCTCTTTCATAAATTGGCTTTCCCTGTTTGTCATACCCCGTGATTTTGATATAAACTCCTTTGGGGTCTATGGGATTTCGATCTACTACTTGGTCTTTATCTACTACCGAAACAACAGCGTTTTCAGTTGCATTGATTGCCTGCACAACGTTACCGGCAACATCTTTTTGATCGCTAGATAATTTATTTAGCCTGGACTGATTTACCGTTAATACTCCCTGTTTGTTAAAAGAAAATGGATTAGTCTGTCCTTTCTTTAAGTTCAACCCTTGTGTAATCCACTTTAAAATCGCAGCTCCTAAAGCGGCGTTAGGGCTCCTTACAGTATCTCCCAACATATCAAAATTTCTAATTGGATTGTTTCCCATTGCTGAATAAGGACTTTCCTCAAAAGAAGGCTTGGGGTCTATCTGCCACCACCGACCTAACTGTGGATCATGGCTGCGGTAGAATGTTTCGCCAATATCTAAATCAAAGTCTGTGTTCAATTCTATCCCGTTATATTTCTTCTTATTCTCCAAGCCTCCCGCCGCTTTACTACTTATTCCTGCCATTGTTAATCCGAACGGATAATAATGTCCCCGTCGATCTTGTGGAACAAATTCGCAAATCCTACGTCCTGTTTTTGAAGATTAAAGTTTTAATCAAAAGCGTTCGCAAATAAGATTTTATTCGCAGATAAAATCAACATCAGTAAATAAAGCAGATTTAGTATAAAATTTGGCGTAACACTTATCCGCATCTTTAACGAGGCTTCCATCTTTACACAGGCAATCGAAATAGTAAATCAAAACAAAATTGTCATTATTTTCTTGTACTTCATTAGGTGTACCAAGATTCTGATACAAGGTTGCCTTTGTTATAACGGAATCTTTCTTTAAAAACCGAATAATTGTCTCGCCTTTTTCTCTCGTTCGCAATTTCAAGCAACCGACACTATCTTTTTTCCAATCATCAACATACTTTACAAGCGTGTCATTTGTCTGGGGATTTGCAGCGCTTTCTTGTACCGCATTAATTTGATGCGAAGTACAACTGAATGAAAATGATAAAAGAAGCAACGGGAATAAATTAATTGCCATTCTGATCATAAATTCTATTTGTTATGTGTCCTATATCAGCATGTCCATTAGCATCGAATGTCACATTACTAAATACACTGCTTATGTTCTGTTGGTTTACTCTTCGAAAATTAGGGTCAATATCATTACTTGGCCCGACTTTCGACCATCTCGGATTTACTTGAGTGTTTCTAGCAGTCATAATATCGGGTCTATCATTAGGCGTTTGGCCGCTATTTGTGTGTTGCAATCCCATAAGATGTCCATCCTCATGAGAGGGTGTAGTGGAACCCCCTAAATCATCTTGCGTGTTTAAAACACCTGCGTTACCTCCAACTTGCGAAAAACTGCTTGCAGTACCTAGATCTTCGACTCTATAGAAGTTATTTTTTATATCCTTGTTCGTGCTCGCCATTTTCTTTGCATCCGCTACAGATACTGTTTCATACGTAATTCTGAATTTAACTTTGTATGTTACTCCTCCTTCCTTAACCTTTCCGTGTGCACCATTCCATTGTGATGCTATTCCAGTGGCAATTTTACCAGACAACTTTGAATTTGCCTTTGAGCCATAAAAAACGAAATGCTGTTCAACTGTAATCGTTTTATTCTTTTTATCCAATGTGACATCTCCCGACCGTCCATCGAGATCAATATGTTTTACAGGTTCATCATAAGTATATGTGTAAGGAGACCATTCATAAAATTTCTCTGCCAAAGGATCGGGGTTATGCCAAACACCCAATTGCGGATCGTACATTCTTGCTCCGTAATCTAGCCAATCAAGCCCGCTTCCATCGGTAAATTCTTCCTCCTGCTCTTCTTTCCCATTATATTTTTTTCTATTTCGTAACGACCTCGCCGCTTTACTGGATATCCCGGCCATGGTAAGTCCGAACGGATAATAATGGGTTAAATACTCACACACCTGTAGTTGCTAGATTTCTGTGGCTTTGGTATTTAATCGGTGTAATATCCCTTGTTTTGCCCGCCTTGGGAATACAATAACTGTTCAAATTGCGGCGTATGGAACGACCTTTTGTGTTAAATCAGTTTGATGCTTTCTTCCAGAACAGCCTAATGATTAAAATTATTGGGATAACCACGCAGGTCAATAACAACAGTCCAAATATCCAATCCTCTACCATGTAAGGCCTAAACATTATTCTCCCATGTGAGCCTGACAACCAAAAGGCATATATCACAAAGCCCATAACCAGGCATACAATTATCATTATGACTGACTTCATTTTCTAGAATTTGTTGTTTTAACCTCATTCACATTCTGTTCTCTCATTGCTTTAACAAGCGCACTTGTAAAAAGCTTAAACTGGTCGTTTTACGCCGTTGTTGGTGTTGAAGCAAAGGCTCTGCAGCGAAGCCCACCAACAACCAGAAAAACAAGTGAAACAACTTTACGTCCTTTAAGCTCCTTCCTCAAGAATAAATCTTCCTCACCGCTTCACTCCTTCTTTCCATAATCACTTTTCTCCGCAGCTTACCAAGGCCTGGCGTTATCTCGCCGTTGTCCAAACTAAACGATGACGAAAGCAATTCAAATTTTTTCACTTGCTCCACCTGGTTAAAGTGTTTGTTCATCTCGTCCACAATCTTTTTATACTGCTCGTGCACTTTTGGATGATGCACCAAACTCTGGTCGTCGCCTCCAACCTCAATGCCTTGTGCTTTTGCCCAATCGCTCAACACGGGAAGGCAGGGAACAATCAACGCTCCTGTAAATTTTTCACCGGCGCCCACCACCATCACTTGCTCTACAAAAGGCGATTCGGCCAGCTTGTTTTCAATGGGCTGCGGCGCCACGTATTTGCCGCCCGATGTTTTGAAGATTTCTTTTTTGCGGTCGGTGATTTTTAAAAACTTGTTGTTCACTAACGTGCCGATGTCACCGGTGTGCAGCCAGCCGTCAATAACAGTTTCGGCGCTTAAATCGGGACGCTTGTAATAACCCATCATCACGTTGGGCCCTTTGCAAAGCACTTCGCCGTCTTCGGCAATCTTCACCGTCACGCCGTCAATGATGGGCCCAACGGTCCCAAACATCCAAGCCTCTTCCCTCAATTGATTCACGCTAATCACCGGCGATGATTCCGTTTGTCCATAGCCTTCTAAAATGGGAATACCCGCCGCAGAAAAAATGCGCAGCAACCGAACCTGGCAAGCCGCCGCACCGGTTACGATGCATTTAATTTCTCCGCCCAAACCTTCGCGCCATTTGCTGAACACAATCTTGTTGGCAAGCGAAAGTTTTGTGCGATAACCGATGCTTCCTTTTTGTTGAATGTCGTAGCCCTCGCCAAGTTTCAAAGCCCAAAAGAAAAGCTTCTTCCTGATGCCTTTTTGTTCCATGCCTTTGGCAAGAATTCGTTCGTAAACTTTTTCAAGCAAACGCGGAACGGTGGTAAACATGTGCGGTTTTACTTCGCGAATGTTCTCGCCAAGGGTATCCAGACTTTCCGCGTAATGAATGGACGCGCCGGCAAACAAGTACACGTAGGTTACCATCCGTTCGAAGATGTGATTGAGCGGCAAAAAGCTCAACACCTTTGTGCCAATGCCGATGGGAAAAGTCGGCAGTGTACTCATCACATTGCTCAACACATTGTGGTGCGAAAGCATGACACCTTTCGGTGTGCCCGTTGTACCTGAAGTATAAATGATGGTAAAAAGATCTTCGGTGTTTATTTTTTTTGACGCTTCTCCGGTTGCGATAAAATGCTCCTGCTTTCCGAGTGGCAGAATCTCGCTCCAGTGTCGGAAGCCGTCTGTGTGTTCGAAGGCGTAAACTTCCTGCACGGTTGGTGTACCGGACAGCACTTCTTTTATCTTCTCGCTTAATTCACCGTCGTTGATGAAAATGAATTTGGCCCTCGTATCGTTGATGATAAAGCTGATGTCGGAAGCAATGGCCGTGGGATAAATGGGAATGAGCACGGCACCAATTTGCTGCACGGCCAAATCGAGAAAAACCCATTCGGGACGGTTCTTCGAAATGATCGCAATCTTGTCGCGGCCTTCCACGCTCATGTCGCCGCTGCTTACACCAAGGGCAATTAAACCGGCACTTAATTTATCAACGATGTTCTTTACATCCTGCGTGCTGTAGCTGCGCCATTGGCCGGCTTCCTTTGCCGCAAGCGTTGTTTGCACGCCCCCTTTCTGCAACTGCAAATGAAGGCAATCAAATAGCCGGTGAGGTTTGTTCATATTCGCCATACTTATGCGTACAAATTAAACAAATAGAAAAGAATGAAAAGAGAATTTTCGGGTCTTGCTTGCAGGTCATAAAACAGGAACGAAAAAGTGGATGAAGAAAGGTTTTGCGCTGCTGCGTGAAACTCTCTCGTTGTAGTTTCGTTCGCATGACAGAAGAAATATTGGTGCTGGCAAAGAAGGTTTGGAACTATCATTTACTGCATGATGCTTTGGTAAAATCCGATTGCATTCTTGTTTTAGGAAGTCACGACACAAGAGTAGCGGAACGAGGCGCAGAACTTTATCTGCAAGGCTTCGCGCCGTTCATTGTCATGTCCGGTGGTTTGGGACGACTCACGAAAGAATCATTCACGCAACCCGAAGCATTTTTATTTGCTCAAATAGCAATGAAACACGGCGTACCCAAAGAAGCGATTCTAATTGAAGACAAGTCAACAAATACCGGTGAGAACGTTATTTTCAGCCGAAAGCTTCTCATTGCCAACGGCTGTCATCCGTCATCTGTCATCTTGGTACAGAAGCCCTACATGGAGCGTCGCAGCTTTGCTACGTTCAAAAAGATTTGGCCCGAACCAAACGTTTGCGTGACCTCGCCGCAAATTTCATTTGAAGATTATCCCACACCTTCCTTGCCGATGGAAAAAGTCATCAACGTCATGGTTGGCGATTTGCAACGGATAAAGTTGTACGCTGAAAAAGGTTTTCAAATTTACCAGGCCATTCCTGATGATGTTTGGCAAGCGTTTGAACGACTTGTGCAGCTTGGGTTTGATGAGCAGTTAATTCAATTATGAGTTAAGAATGATGAATGTCGTGAAAAATTATTTTGAATATTAAATTGGCAGAGTTGCACACTTTCGATGCCAATCTAAAAAACAACAATTCACCACGTCATTCAGAATTTCGAACAGAAACACCCCGCATTCATCATTCTTAACTCATAATTCTAAACTCTATTTGAGATATTCCTTCGCAATTTCATCGTACACGTTCAGCAACTCGTTGCTCTTGCCGCTTCTGTCAAACACGGTTTCGCCCCAACTCAACGGCTCCCAAATAAAACTTCCTTTGCCACGGTTGTCCGGCACGTTGAACGCCGCACTGTTCACTTCCTTTTTTAGTTGCGAATACTCCACCACGATCACGTCTTTGTTGTAACGCTGCGAAAGGTCACGCAAATTATTTTGCAAGTCGCTGATGGTGCCGTGCCATTTGGGATAATACGACAAGCCAATCACATCAAAATCTACTCCTCTTGCAAACATGTTGTTGAGATACCAAACCGCTTCGTCGTTTTGTCCGCCCAACGCCAGGTGTTGCATGATGACAATGGAAGGATCAACGGCACGCACCGCATCGGCGCCGGCTTTGAACAACTGCGCAAGACTATCGAAATGCGACACATGACCTTCGGGCCACATCATTCCGTGATTGATTTCGTTACCCACCTGCACCATGTCGGGCACAGTGCCTTGTGCTTTCAATGCAAGCAAAACCTGTTTGGTAAAACGGTAAACCGAATCTTTTAAACTTGCAAACGGCAAGGCTTTCCAGGCCGATGGTTTGAACTGTTTTCCCGGATCGGCCCAGTAATCGCTGTAATGAAAATCGAGCAGGAATTTCATGCCTGCGGCTTTCACACGCTTTGCCATTTGCAGCGTATGTGAGAGATCGCAAAAACCTTTCTTCGGCGAATAGCCGCTGTCGGCTGCGGGGTTGTTGAAAATGCGCAAGCGGATGTAATTGAAGCCGTGATCTTTTAAAATTTGCAACGCATCTTTTTGGCTTCCTTTGTCCGAAAACTTAATGCCTCTTGCTTCCAATTCTGGCAAGAAAGAAATATCGGCGCCGACAATTTTTCCAACCTTCTTTTTAGTACGCGATGTTTTCGGCCCGGCAGCGTTAGTGGGTATCGGATACACGGAAAAGATGTCCGTCGAACCCGACCACAAGCCTTCGCTTCTTGCTTCAAATTTTATCGTTGATGCTTTTTTACCGGCGATCAAAATCACTTGTGCCTTGCCGTTGAAAAGATGACGTTGCGCCGTCGTATCAAAATATTTGTCCTGTTCGTGGCTGCTTGGATCGCCGTTGCCAACGCCGATAATTTTTGCATCGCCTTTCACGGAGAAGTGAATGAGGTTCATCGCATCGGGTACTTCTCTTCCCTGCTTGTCAATGACGCTGATGTTCATCACGGCCGCATCCCTTCCATCGGCAAGCATCGTTGTCTTTGAGGGCGACACCACAACTTCTGTTGGCACTCCGGTGGTTTCCACTTTTGCCGTCAACTTCTTCCCCCCTTTGTACGCAATTGCTTCCAGCGTTCCGGGTTCGTAATTCACACTCCACTGCAAATGTTTATTGCGCGGCATGTTTTTCTTGCCCAAACTCTTTCCATTCAAAAACAGTTCGACATTGTCGGCATTTGTGTTCACCCAAACGTCAATTGGCTGGCCTTCTTTTCCGCCCCAATTCCAGTGCGGCGAAATGTGCAGCACGTCTTTGTCCGTCCACCAAGATTGATAGTAGTAATAAATGTTTTTGGGAAAGCCGCACGCATCCATGATGCCGAAATGCGAAGACACGTTCGGCCATTCGTACGGCGTTGGTTCGCCCCGGTAATCAAAGCCCGTCCACACAAAACCACCAAGCCAAAAATCATTCGGCGCTGCAAGCGTCCACCAGGCTTCGGCCGTTGATGCCCACCACGGTGCGGTAATGTCTTGGTCGGGAACGTAAGCTCTGATTGAATCTTTTTGATAGATGCCGCGAGTGGTAACCGTGCTTCCCATTTCGGTACCAATGATGGGTTGCGTTGGATGATCGCGGTGATAATCGGCTACAAATTTTTCGCGGTAATTAAAACCGCGAACGGGAATCACTTCGTTCACACCTTTGAATACATTGCCTACGTCGGCCGCATACGTTGACGTTCTTGTTGGATCAAGTTCTTTTTGTTTTGCAATCAGCGTTTGCGCAATGCGCTTGCCGGTTTCGGTGGTGTGAATCCAGCCTTCTTCGTTGCCGATGGACCAAAGAAATATCGAAGAATGATTGCGGTCGCGGCGGATCATGCGTTCAAACTCGTTCATGTATTCAGCACCGCTGTTGAGCAAGCGTTGTTCGTCCAACACCAACATGCCCAAACTATCACATGCATCAAGTAATTCAGGTGTCGGTGGATGGTGCGAAGTTCTGTATGCGTTCGCACCCATTTCTTTTAATAAACGAACGCGGTAGTATTGAAGATAATCAGGCATGGCAGAACCAACGCCTGCATGATCTTGGTGGTTATTGGTGCCTTTGATTTTTACGTGAACACCGTTTAAGAAAACGCCGTTCGGTTTAATCTCGATTGTTCGAATGCCAATGCGGTGTGAAACGCTGTCAACTGTTTTTCCGGCCTGTTTTACGAGTGAAACTACACGATAGAGATAAGGATCGTCAATTGACCACAAATGCGCAGCCGGGACGTTGAGCGTTTGTTTGAGCGTTTTCTTTTCGTACGTGTTTAGCTTGATTGTTTGATCAGGAGACTGTGCCACTCTTTTGCCCGTTCGATCAACGACGTAACACAAAGCCGTTGCGTTTACAGGCATGAAGTTGTTTTCAATTTCCGTTTCCACTTGCACCGATGCGTTCGATCCTTTAACTGTTGCAGATGCAAACACGCCATCGTTTGGTATGTGAACGTTGTTGAATTCATTCAGCCACACGTGACGATAAATGCCCGCGCCTTCGTAAAACCAACCTTCGTATTGCGTGGCATCTACCCGTACCGCAATCACGTTGTCTTTGTTGTAATTGATAAAGTCCGTGACGTCGTACGATGCGCCGATGTAACCACTTTTGTTATTGCCCAAATAAATTCCGTTGATCCAAAAATTCGCGTCGCGAAAGACGCCGTCAAACTGCAGTTGAAAACGGTGTCCTGAATCTTTTCTGTCCACCGTAAAATGCTTGCGGTACCAACCGATGCTTGTTTCGGGAAAGAGGCCGCCAACGGGTTTATAGCCGTGCGCCATTACGTCAAAATTGTTCACGTTTACGAAAGGCAATTCCACCGCCCAGTCGTGCGGAAGATTCAGCGTTCGCCAACTGCTGTCGTTCATTCTTGGATCAATGGCGGTATGCGCTGCCTCACCGGTTTTTTTAAAGATGACGGCAACGCTGTAATTAAAATCTTTTGCAGGATCGGATGCATTGCCAAAATGAAATTTCCAATCTTCGTCAAAGGGCATGTGCTTGCGTTGTGCAAAAGATGAAAGGCTTGCAAGAACGAAAAGAAAAGCGGTAAAAATTTTCTGCATGATGAGAAGGGTAAATTATTTAAACGCATCCAACGCAACCGTTGGTTTTCCTGAATTATCGAACGCACCAAGTGTATAACCTTGCCAATTGTTGTAGGCTTCGGGTTCCCAATACAAAACGCTCAAACCTTTGCTGCCAACAGATTTTACTTTTGCAATCAAATCGGCAATGAAAGCATTTGTCGCTGCCGGTTGATCCCACGGCATTCCGACTTCTACAATCATCACTTCTTTTCCGTAGCGACTTACCATGTCGTTCATGTTGGAAAGGCATTGCGCATTTTTCGTTGACCAATCTGTGATAGATGGATAAAGCGATATGCCAATCACATCCCACTTCGCACCATTATTTTTCAAGCCATCAAACATCCAGCGATACAAACTGTTGTCATAACCATTCGACAAATGCACAATCACTTTTGCATTTGGAAAAACAGCTTTCACCGCATCATAACCGGCGTTTACCAGTTGCGCAAAGTTGCTCATGTTCGCAGATGCTTTGCCTTCGGGCCACAACATGCCATCATTGGTTTCATTGCCGACTTGCACCCACCCGGGTGTAACGCCAGCTGTTTTCAACGCATTCAATACATCGGTTGTATGCGTTGCAACCGATGTTTTTAAGCCATTGATATCTTGTGAAGCCCAAGCAGCCGGTTTTGTTTGGTGTGCCGGATCGGCCCAAGTATCGCTGTAATGAAAATCAATCAAGATGCGCATGCCTGCGTTCTTAGCCCTTGCTGCTTTTGCCACAACATCGGCTTTGCTGTTGTATGCATTGGAGGGATTCACCCACACACGCAGACGAATGGTGTTCATACCAACACCTTTCAAAATCGTAAACAAATCTTGCTGCGTGCCGGAGGCATTGTAAAACTTGATTCCTGCCGCTTCCATTTCAGTCAACCAACTTACATCAGCGCCTTTAACGAGGCTATCCGTAGCTGCGGGTGTTGGATCGGGAGTAGTGTTAGATGGATTGTTTTTCTTGCACGAAAAAAGAAAAAGCAGAAGCAACCAAAAGGCGATTTTATACAGAGGTTTCATTGTTGTGTTTTAAAACCAAACGATGCTTTTGCAAAATAAAAAGGCTGTCGCGAACGACAGCCTTTTTATTTTTCGAAGAAAGTTTTATTGCACTTTGTAAGTATTGGTAATAAAGCTCACTGTTATGGTGTGTGGGCCTGATACAGCAGGTGCCGGCGTGTTCGATCCCGGTACGGCACCGTCGGCCAGCAACACATCGCCGCCGGCAGACGTGCCGTCTGTTGCGCCACCGTACTTGTGGTTCCAGTCGCCATTGACCGGTAAGAATAAATACGATTTGCCCGCTGTTAACGGTATCGAGATTTGGAACTCGCCTTCCTTTGTTTTTGTGAATTGCTGTGAAGGAACCGGAACCGGATTGTTCCAGCCGCCGGCTGTAGCATCGCCAACGATAAACAAGGCAGTCGGTCCTGAGTAAGGCGTAACCGTATATGAATTTGTTGCGAAGTTCACGACGATTTTATAAAGGCCTGAGGTTGCGGGTGCAGGGGTGTTCGATCCGGGAACCGCACCATCGGCCAATAAAGCGCCACCGTTTGCTGAAGTCCCGTCGGTGCTACCGCCGTACTTGTGATTCCAGTCGCCGTTCACCGGTAAGAAGAGATAAGATTTGCCGGCTGTCAAGTTCACTACAATGCCAAAAGAAACGTTGTCAATTTGCGTGAATTGCTGCGATGGTGTGGGAACGGGGTTGTTCCAGCCACCGGCCGTTGCATCACCGACAATGTAAAGGTTGGAAGGCACAGCAATTTGCGTAACGGTGTATTTGTTGGTTTGGAAGTTTACCGTGATTTTGTAAACACCGGATGCAGCCGGAGCCGGTATATTGGAACCCGGAACGGCGCCGTCTTTCAATAGCGTGCTGCCGCCTGCGGCTGTTCCATCGGCTGCACCGCCGTACTTGTGATTCCAGTCGCCGTTCACAGGGAGAAACAGGTAGGACTTACCCGCAGTAAGGCCGATGGTAATGCTGAAGGTATACGCATCTACTTTGGTGAATTGTTGCGAAGGAACAGGCACGGGATTGTTCCACCCGCCCGGTGTGGCATCGCCGACGATGTAAAGATTTGCGGGCACCGGTGAGAACGTAGCCACCGTTACGTTCACAACGTTTGAATAAGCTACGGCACCACCCGCAGTCGTGGCTTTAATTCTGTATTCTACTTTGCCTGTGTTGCCAATGGCAACGCCAGATGACAATGCCGTCGTGTTCATATCGTCCTGCGTCAACGTTTTGCTTGACGTTGCAGTGCCGGCTGCGATTTCCTGTGGCGCAACAAAATTTTTACCCGCCGAATCGTACTGCAAGGTGTAGGTAATGTTTCCCATATAACCGGTAAAGGCTTGCGACCACGAAAACGTATTCGAAGGATTGGTGGAAGTAGCGGCCGTGCCGGTTACCGAAGTAAATTGAGTTGCAAGAGTCGAAGGATCGGCATAAGGCGTAACGGCTACCTTGACCGTGTTGGAAATATAAGGCTCGTTGTTGTTTCCGTAAGAGGATATGACGTGCATATCCAGGTTGTAAGCCGTGCCCACTTTAAAACCATTGTTCAGAAGAATGGTGTTTAAATCGCGGCCGGTGATGGAGTCAGTGAGCTTGCCAACGACGGTACGGCGAACGGGATTGGCAAAGTTTCGTCCCGATGAATCAATCTCCACAACATATTTGTACGTGTTGGGATCAACACCGTAGTTCGGGCTTGTCCAGTTCAGGGCAAGCACCTTGTTTGTCGAATCGGCAGCGGTAGGCGTTACCGATGCCTTGGATGCGCTCAGCGTTACCTGGCTGCCTTTGTTGTAATAAGGCAGTATATCTTTCTTGTCGCAGGCAAAGAGAAGCGCTGCAAGGGTTGAAAGCAACAGAAGTTTTGAAATGTGTTTCATACAATTTTTTTAAGCAGGTCAATCGTTTACTGTACGGTGAATTTGCCGGTTTTAAAATCAACCGTGATGGTGTAAGTTTTGCTGGTGCCCGGCGCCTTTAAATCACCGCCGTTGGGTTTAAAATCATCACCGCTCACGTTATTGGCGTTGTTGCTTCCGGTGCCGCCGTATTTGTTGCCCCAGTCGCCGTAAACCGGTACGAACAGGTAAGAGTTATTGGCCGATAAAGGAATGGTGATTTGAAACTGCGTTGAACTGATCTTGGTAAATTTCTGGCTGCCCAGTTCGGGATCGCCGCCGCCCATCCAGTTACCGGGTGTAGCGCTGCCCGTAATGTACAACTTGGCCGGCACCGGGTATTTCACATCAAGGTAAGGCGTTACCGTTAATTTGATTACGTTGGAATAAAGCGGAATGCTCTTGTTTACCAGGGTTGATTTCACTCTTATTTCCATGTTGTGCGCCACGTTTTCGGCCAACCCCATTGTCAGCAAAGCCGCGTTAAGGCTGTTTACCGTCAGCGTTGTGGAGAGGTCTTTTGCAATGGACATCTCGAACATTTTTGGATTGGTGAAATTTGATCCGGTGGTGTCAAACTGCAAGGTGTACGATACGTCCTGTGAGCTTGGGCCCGTTGAAAAAGTATAATTCGGATTTGTCCAGGAAAGTGTGATGGCGTTGTTGCTTTTGTTGGCAATGTCAAGCACCATCGGTAATGTGGAAGAAGCCGTGAGCACTGGCGCTGTGCCGCCCTGGTACGTGACCTCGCTGATGTTTTTTTTGCAGGCCGCAAAACCCGCTATCAAAAACAAGAGAAAAAATTTGACTGTATTTTTCATACCAAAAATTTGTCGTTGAATTAATAACCGGGATTTTGAACCAAGTTTGGATTAGAGGATAAATCAGTAGAAGGAATGGGGTAAAGATTGTACTTGCTGTCCACCGCCGTTCCCGATGCCACGCCGCCTTTCCAGGCCCACAAGTACGCACCGGTTGTAAACTGGTTATAGCGAATCAAATCAGTTCGGCGAAAACCTTCCCAAAACAATTCACGTCCTCTTTCTTTGATGATGTAATCAAGCGCCAGTTGTACAGAAGCATTGGGATTGGGATCGGCCGGCCTTGCTCTTGCCGCCAATTGTTGCAGGTAAGTCAAAGCCGTTGCCTGAACGCCACCACTATTGGCACCTCCACGTATCGTTGCTTCTGCATAGATTAAATAAATCTCCGCCAAACGAAACAAGGGCATGTCAATATCGGCAAAGGTGTTGCCGGCATCCACATGAGGCGCTTTACCACCGGTTCTGGTTTTGTTGCGGAATTTGGTAGAAGAATATCCATCGGTTGGAACGTCCAGCAAACTGGTCATGTTCTTACTTTGGCCGGACGTGTAAAACTGTCCCCTGATGTCCTGTGCGTCAAACAAATCTACAAACTGCTGGGTCATGCGAATGCAGTTCCAGGTGCCGTTCAATCCCGAGGTGTCTGCGGTTACGCCGGCCGGGCCGTGTACCAGCAACGTTGTGCCGCCGTAGTTCTGCGTGGATGTGCCGTCGTAGTTAACAGCCAGAATGAATTCATCCGTGTTCAGGTTGTTATCGGCAAGCATTAACTCTTTGTATTTCGGGTGAAGCGTATACCCTGCGCCAATTACTTTGTTGCAATAAGTAATGGCATCTGCATAACGTGCGGTGCCGCTGTAAACTTCGGCATTCAGGTAAATGCGGGCCAGCAACGACCAGGCGGCCGCTTTATCCGCACGTCCGTATTCGTTTGTGCGCGGCGCGGCAAGATCGCCGTCAATGGCTTTCAATTCCGACTCGATGTAAGCGAACAAATCTCTCCGCGAAATTTGCTTTGGCAATGTACCGGAACCGATGACGTAGTTCTCGTCAACAAAAGGCGGATTGCCAAAAAGGTCCATCAACACCCAATAATGATAGGCGCGGATGAAACGGGCTTCAGCCCTGTAACGCCGAACGTTGTCGGCATCCGTTCCGCTAATGGCCCGCTTGCTCAGGTTTGCATCCGATGATTCATTGATAAAATTGTTGCACAACGTAATCACGTAAAAGGAACGGTAGTAAGAACCCGCCACTGCCTGGCTTGCAGCCGACCAGCTCATTTGGTGGATGCCAATCGGGTCGGTGTTGCCGTGATAAGTCCACCCGGCTTCATCGGTGCTTAAGCATTGCAGGTACCAAAACTGCCGGAAGAAATCGGAACTACCGGCATCCGACACAAGTTGCGAAGGAATATCACTGGCACTGCCAGGCCCTGAATTACCAATCAACGCCATTGAACCGTACACTTTGGCTAAAGCTTGTTTGTAACCGGCCGGTGTACTAAACACAGAAACAGAGGTAACGTCGTTGGTTGGTGCAAGATCAAGTTTCTTTGTACACGAAGCCAACGCAGCCACCACCAAACCTGCTGCCACTATGCGTTTGAAAAAACTTTCTTTCATATAGCTGATACTTTACGGAAAATTTAAAAATCAAGATTTGCACCCACGGAATAAATGCGCGGACGCGGATAAATGTTGTTATCAATGCCGCTGCCCACTTCGGGATCAAGGCCTTTGTATTTGGTCACGACAAAAACGTTTTGAACGGTGCCTGTTAAACGCAACGTCGCCTTGCCGTGACTGATGCGTCCGACGTTGTAACCAATGTTCACGTTATCCATCCGCAGGAAGGAAGCGTTCTCCAAATAATAATCGCTCAGCGGCTGAAGATCAGTACCTCCTTTAAATCCTGTTTCGAGATAATTTACAGAACCATTAGCGGTTGTATAGGTTCCTTGAATTTGTGTCAGCTTGCCCAGGTTGCTGTACACGTTGTTGTAAACATAGTTGTTGAAGCTGGCCCGCAACACCGCGCCTACGTTCCATTTTTTATAATTGAAGTTGGGGCTAAAGCCAAGGAACACATTCGGGTCAACGCTCTTGCTTTTGTAGCGGTCCAAATCGTTGATGATACCGTCGCGGTTTTTGTCTTCAAACAAACCTTCAATGGGCTTGCCGGCCGCATCATACACCTGTTTGTACAAATAGAATGTATTCTTTGAGCCGCCTACGGCACTGATCAAAAGAAAACCGTTTGCACCGGCGGCATTGCCCGACAACAATCCAATGTAATTCGGATCGTTGGGTACAACGGTTAAGTTCTTAATGGTGTTCTTGTTGTAAGTGATGTTGAAGTTCAGATCAAGCGACATATCCCGTTGACGAATGGGTTGTGCGTTGATGGAAAACTCCACGCCTTTGTTGTCCATGCTTCCAACGTTTGACAAGATATAAGCCGAGAAGTTTGTACCCGCTGGCTGTGCAACGTAGTTCAACAAGCCGCTTGTTTTCTTCACATAAAAATCAAGCGTACCGGTAATGCGGTTGTCGAGGAAGCCGTAATCCAAACCCGCATTGTACGTAGCGGTTTGCTCCCATTTCAAACCCGCGTTAAAGCCGCTGGGCGAGTAAGCCTGGTAAGGCATGTTGCCAAAATAATAAGAGGCGTAAGTAGAGCTGAGACTGTAGCTGGATAAGAAGCCGTAGTTACCGATGCCTTCTTGTTGGCCGGTAATGCCGTAACCCAGGCGCAGTTTCAAATCAGAGATGCCCTTGCTTTCTTTCAGGAAAGATTCCTGCTTCACACGCCAGGCAAAGGCAATTGAAGGGAAGGTGCCCCATTTGTGGCTCGGGCCAAAACGCGAAGAACCGTCACGGCGAATGGTCCCTGTCAGCAGGTATTTATCGTTAAACGAATAATTGAAACGGCCAAAGAAAGAAACGAGGAAATGCTCTGGCTTGTCGAACGGAAAGGTGGGCGGCGTTGTGGCCGGGAAGGTATCGCCGTTGGCTTTGTAACCGCGGAAGAAATAATTCTTCGTCTGGTAATCATTGTAAGAATAACCCGCGGTTACATCTACCCGGCTCTTAATGGACTTTATATCTTTCACGTAGTTCAAATAAAAATCCAACACGGTTGCTTGCTTGGTTTGCTTACCCGGATTTTTTGAACCGCCGGTGCGGTAGCCCGAAGCAGCACTGTCGGGAACGTAATACGTGCCGGTGTTTTTGCTGATGTCGTAACCAAGATTCAGGTTGGCGTGCAGGTCGGGCAGGAAATGAAATTTATAATCGAATTGTGCGTTGCCGATGCTGCGCATGGGCTTTTGGCGATCGAAGGTTTCTTCCAGAAGTCCTACCGGGTTTGAAGCCGTGTTAAGCGCCGGAAGACCGGTCGCGTCCAACCATTCGTAGTAACCACCAAAGCGGTTTGACTTTGAGGTAACCGGTTGTGTTGGATCGTAACTCACGGCCGTTCCAATGGCGCCCTGGTTGGCAAACCGCGTTTGCTCCATGCTGCCTTTTAAGTTAATGTCCACCCGCAAATGGTTGTCAAAAAAGGTTGGATTAAACACGAGGGCAAGCGATGTCTTTTGCAGGTGATCGGTTTTTAAAATACCGTTCTGGTATTGATAACCCAGCGTTACGCGGTAAGGCAGATTTTTAATGCCGCCGCTAAGCGTTAAGTTATTATCGGTAGACAAAGCCGTTTGATAAATCTGTTTTTGCCAGTCGGTATTGGCCGTTCCCAACTGCGCTTTTTGAGCCGCGGTGCCGTTGGCGTTCACAATGGCGCGAACCTGATCGGCAGTGAGTATCGGCACTTCCTTGGTTATGTGCGAAACAGAATTAACGGTATTGAAAGCCACTCGCAGCGGGCCGCCGCTGCGGCCTTTTTTGGTGGTAATGAGAATAACGCCGTTGGCCGCACGGGTACCGTAAATGGCCGCCGCCGACGCGTCTTTCAACACGGTAAAACTTTCGATGTCGTTTACGTTGATAAAGCTTAACGGATTGCTGGCGCCGTTGATGCCGTCGGGATCCAGAGGTACGCCGTCAATCACAATCAGCGGGTCGTTGCTGGCACTTAACGAAGAGCCGCCGCGAATGCGGATTTTGCTGCCCGAGCCGGGCTGTCCGCCGTTTGAAACGATGGACACACCGGGCACTTTGCCGGCAATGAGTTGTTCGGGTGTGGTGATGTTTCCTTTCTGAAAATCTTTTGCTGTGACGGTGGCCACGGAACCGGTCAGGTCTTTCTTTCGCGTAGTACCATAGCCTACCACGACAATCTCATTTAGACTTCCTGCCGTGGCTTGCATCGTTACGTTCACCGACGATCTTCCGGCAATACTTACTTCCTGTGCGCCGTAGCCAACCGAGGAAAAAACAAGCGCCGTTGCCGAAGAAGGAACCGAGAGTGAGAAGTTACCGTTTTCGCCGGTGGTTGTTCCCCGGCTGTTCTGGTCCTTTACCGAAACCGATGCGCCGGAAACACTTCTGCCGGAAGAATCGGTTACACGGCCACTGATCACACGGTCTTGCGCAAAAGCCGAAGCGGAAAAAAGAAGCAGCAGTGGCAAGACAACCGCATAAAGCAATTTTCTCTTGTGCATAAAGCAATCGAATATTAAAGTTTAAAAATTAAAAGCAGTCTATAAATGTGTATAGAGGACACAATAATAAATCATTTTCTACTTCTCTAAAAACGGTAGCCGGTTTTTTTGTTGAATTCCTGATTAAAAGCAACGAATAAAGCCTCGCGTGGTTATACAGCCATTTTCTGTTCAACGCCCGATAGTAAGCGTCCGGTTTTTTTTAAGCCTGGGCGCAGCTTGTACAATTTGCCGGGACGATGCGGCACGTCTTCTTCCATTTCGTTCAAATCTACCAGCCAGTCCTTAGCTGTAATGCGTTTGCGAAAATTCCGCCGGTCTAATTCTATCCCCAAAATGGCTTCGTACAAATCCTGCAATTCCCGCAAAGAAAACTTTTCGGGCAAGAGGTTGAATACGATCGGATGCTCCATAACTTTTTCACGCAACTGCTGCAGGCAGGTATCCAAAATCATTTTGTGATCGAAGGCTAACCTATTCACGCCGGCCACATTGTGCCAGGCCACGTCGTTGTGCGTTAGTTTCAGCTTGCTGTGTTTTGCATCGACCAGTGAGAAATAAGCCGTCGTTATCACACGGCCCGAAGGATGCCGCTCCACGTTTCCAAAGGTGTGTACTTGCTCTAAATAAACGTCCTTTAAACCCGTGCGCTCCTGCAACACGCGGTAAGGCGCTTCGTCCAGGTCTTCACCGGGTTTTACCAGGTCGCCCAAAAGCGAATGCATGCCTTCAAACTCTTTTAAATCCGACTCGATAAGCAAGACTTTCAGCGCCTTTTCCTGGTAGCTGAAAATCACGCAATCCACCGACAAGGCAATGTTGAAATAATCCTTGTGGCTGATCTTTTCAATGGCAGCAGTTTTTAGTTTTAGCATGTTGTCTTATTGAAGGGTTAACGAAAGGGTTTTGGTTTTCTCCTTCGCCTGTACTTTTAAAAAATAAGTACCGGCCGGCAAGTGCAATGCCGGTAAAGAAAGCACCTTGGTTCCGTTGTTCAAAATGCCGTTGTAAAGTTTTCTTACCTGCTGGCCCACGCTGTTATAAAGTTCCACCGTGGTTTTTCCGCTCTGCGGCAGCTTTACTTCCAGATAGGTTGTGTTGTTTGCAAAAGCGGGATTGGGATAGAGCTTTGCTTCCAGCGTTGTGCCGTTCCAGGGAACGTTGGAAACAGGTGTAGCCGTTACGTTGTTCACGTTGCGGTTCACGTACACATGGTATTCGCCGGGCTGCAGGGTAAAGCTTTGTGCGGAGGCTGTTGTCGTTTGTATAAAGTTGCCAAAGTAATCATACCAGTTTCCAGCAGTTGGGAAGGTAACGCTGCCGGTTTGCGCAACCACATCAAAATTACCAATCACCACAACGTCAGCCGTATCGTTTGCCGTTGCCACTTTCAGCCATTTAAATGCACCGCTGAAATCGCGGGTGATGGCGCCGGTTTGAAAAGCGCCAAGGTATCTTGAATCAAAGCGAAGTTTGTTCAACGCACTGTACACGTTGTAAAGATTTTTCCGCCGTGAATCGTTGAGATAATCCCAACGGATTGGTTTGGGCGTAAGGCGGCAACTGTCAGCGATAAGACTTGTGTTCGTACAGGTGTTGATGGAATAGGAATAACCCAGTTCCCCAAACTGCCAGATCATTTTCGGCCCCGGAATCGTAAGCAAAAAGACCGCTGTTTGTTCGGCACGTTTTAAAGCCGTCGTTGTGTCTTTGATATTGTAGCTTCCGGAGCTGTTTCCGTACGTGACGTTCTTGTACACAATGCGCTCTTCGTCGTGGCTTTCGGCATAAGCCACAAGATGCGGCTGCGTCCATCCGCGAACGCTGTGAATGGCACGCGAAAAATCCCAACGATCGGCGTAGCCCATTGAAGCTTGTGCGTAGCTGTCGTTCATGTTGCCCCAAAGCATCATGCCGTAATTGCTCAAGTCTATTTCCTCGTTGTCGGCTGCAAAATGTTCGAGAATTACATAAGCGTTGCTGGATTTGTTCTGCACCGTATCGTAATAGCCTTTCCAGATTTTTACCCGCGAAGAATCATAGGCGCTCCAGGCGTTCACATCGCAATTGTTGCCGCTTGCGTCGCATGTTTGTTTTTGCGTGAAGCCTTTGGCGAGATCAAAACGAAAACCATCAAGTTTGTAGTTCTGTAACCAGTGTTCAACAATTCTTCCCACATAATATTTTGTATCGGCGCTTTCGTGGTTCATGTCGTAACCAACGTTGTACGCATGCTTCGGCACGGGGTTAAACCAGGGGTTGTTGGCAGCCGGACGATTGTTTGCCGCATCCCAATACAACTGCACCATCGGCGATGAACCAAAGGAGTGATTCAATGCAATGTCCATGATCACGGCAATGCCGCGACGATGGCAACTGTCCACAAAACGTTTAAGCGTGTTTGCCGGGCCATAATATTTATCGGGAGCGAAATAAAAATCAGGATTGTAGCCCCAACTGTTGTTGCCTTCAAATTCGTTGAAAGGCATTACTTCAATCGCATTCACGCCGAGCTTTTGTAAATAATTCAAACTATCCTGAATTGTCTTCCAATCGTGTGCTGCTACAAAATCTCTTACCAATAACTCATAAATCATGAGGCCTTTTTTATCGGGATGGTTAAAAGTATTTACGCTCCACGTGTATGTAGGTGCAGACGTTTGCAACACGCTTACAATGCCCGTTTGTCCCGTAGGATAAGTTTTCAAACCCGGATAAGTTGTCGATGAAATGCCGGCATCGTTATTCGGATCGAGAATTTTTTCAGCGTAAGGATCAGCAATTTTTATAGTGCCGTCCACAACGTATTGATAACCGTATTCGGTGCCCGCAGTAAGATTGTTCAGCGTTATCCAGAAAAATTTTCCGTCGGGTGTTTTGTTCATGATGGCTGGCGTCCAGTTGTTGAACTCACCCATCACCGTTGCATAACCTTTGCCCGGCGCACGCAGCACCAACGTTACGGATGTGCCGCTATTGTAATTGATACCGTCACGAATACCTGCAGGCAAAGCCACAACGGGTGAAACACCAATGAAAATATTGATCGTGTCGTATTTGGTCGTGGTGCCGTCATTCGCCTCGGCTACAACCTGCTGATTGCCTGCAGCGGTGATAGTAGACGTTCCTAAAAGCGTGGTAACGTTTGAAGCCGAAGCTATCATGGTCCCGTTGTGATAAAGTTTCATCGCTGAAGGCTTGTTCGCATCGGCACTGATGGTAAAGGAAGTGCCTAACGACCAGGATTGTTGTTCCGGTGTAGGTACGTATCGAGGTTCTGTTGGCGGTTGCGTTAGTCGCACAGCCAGTGACGATGTATAGATTGGAATATACATGTCGCTGCCGTCGCTGTTGCGCTGCACACGACTATTGTCTCCGGCGCCGTTACGGAAAAGAATGGCAATCTTTTGAATGGTTTCTGTGGCATCAGTAATGCCGAAGAAATTGTGTAAGCTGCCGGTGATGGTGTATGTCCATTTGTTGTTGCCGATGTAAACTGCGTTCGCCGCGGCCGGCGTCGTGGCCCAAGTGAACTTCACGTATTTCCAATCCGATGAAGAAGTACTCTTGTTTGTAATGACACCGATGTGAACGTAAACATCGGTTGTTGCGGAATAATTGTACAAACCCTGGTTGCCTTTGCTGGCATCCATTGTTATCACCAGCGTTTGCGAAGCGTTGTTTTCGGTTGGGAAAGAAGGTGTCCAGGTAAGCAGTTGCGAATAGCAAAGAAGCCCGCAAAAGCTTGCGGCAATAACCAGCAGCAATCGTTTCATAATAGCGTTTCTCCGGCTAAAGATAGCAGGAATATGTACGAATTACACATTAGCCGGAAAAATTTTTTCGCCCCTATTTTTACACGCATGAACGCCGATGTAAAAACGCTCCAACAAGCCACGCTGGAACTGCTGAAAGAAATTAAAGAAGACAAACTGTCCACAAAAGGTATTGACCGGCTTCGCAACGTATTGCGCTTTCACGAGCACCGGTATTACGTGCAAAGCGATCCGCTGATTTCGGATTTTGAATACGACACTTTGTACAAAGGGCTTGAGGTATTAGAAAAGGAAGCGCCGGATTTAATTACACCGGATTCTCCTACCCAACGTGTGGCCAAAGGGTTAACGAAAGACTTTCCGAACGTGCCGCACTTGGTGCCCATGCTATCGCTCGACAACTCATACGACAGCGAAGATCTTTTGGACTTTGACCGCAAGGCAAGAGAACTAACGGGCTTAAATGAAATTGAATACTGCGTTGAACCAAAGTTTGACGGCGCCAGCATCTCATTGATTTACGAAGGCGATGGCTTGGAAAGAGGCGCTACCCGCGGCGACGGCGTTCGCGGCGACGACATCACACCAAACATCAAACAAATCAGAACCATTCCGCTGTCGGCAAAATTTTCTGACTACGGTTTGCAAACGGTAGAGATACGCGGCGAGGTTTTGATCAACAAGAACAACTTTAAAAAATTCAACGAAGGATTGACCGAGCAAGGGCTTGCACCTTTAGCAAACCCGCGCAACGCTGCTGCAGGAACGTTGCGTATCAAGGATCCCTTAGAAGTAAAACGAAGAAACCTTGAAGCTTTCGTTTATCACGTTAGTTATTATGTAACGGATGACGGGTTACGGATGACGGATGACAGCGAGAGAGACGACAGCAAAGAAACACCGTCATCCGTCAACAGTCATCTGTCATCTTCACTCCTCACACATTCCGGCACACTGGACATGCTTTGGAGCCTCGGCTTTCGTTCTCCTGCAAAAGAAAAAAAAGTGTTGAAAGGCATACAAGCCGTGATTGATTATTGCAACGAATTTGAATCGCAACGCGATGACCTTCCTTATGAAATAGACGGCATGGTAATTAAAGTAAACGACTTTGAACTGCAGGACAAGATGGGCATGACCACGCACCATCCGCGGTGGGCAATGGCCTATAAATTCAAAGCAAGGCAAGCCACTTCGAAATTGCTTCGCATCGAATATCAAATTGGCCGCACGGGCAATGTGGGTCCTGTTGCCAAGATTGAACCCGTGCACATCGGCGGTGTAACGGTCAGTTCCGTTTCACTTTTCAATGAAGACGTGATTCGCGAAAAAGACATTCGCATTGGCGATACGGTTTTGGTAGAAAGAGCGGGTGATGTGATTCCGTACATCGTGAAAGCATTGACCGAGTTGCGTACGGGCAACGAACAGCCAATTGTTTTTCCGAAATGTTGTCCTTCCTGCGGCGATGAAATTGTGCGCACCGCCGAAGAAGCCGCGTGGCGTTGTGTGAACATCAATTGTCCTGCGCAAGTGCTGGAGCGATTGATGCACTTTGCGTCGAAAGACGCGATGGACATTCGCGGTCTCGGCGAAGCCAATATCAAAAAGTTTTACGACCTCGGCTTGCTTAAATCTATCCCCCAGATTTATCAATTAGACTTTGAGGCTCTCAGCAAGCTCGAAGGTTTTGGAAAAAAGTCAATTGAAAACCTGCAAGCGGCAATCGCCAATTCAAAATCGCAGCCGCTGCACCGTTTGATTTTTGCACTGGGCATTCGCTTCGTAGGCGAAACAATCGCGAAGACATTGGCCAATGCCGTCAACCATTTGCTTGACTTGAAAAACTTTGACGAAGAGAAATTAAAAACGTTGGAAGACGTTGGGCCGAAAGTAGCGGGCAGCGTGGTGCAGTTTTTTGCCAACGAAGACAACATCCACATGCTTCACGAACTGGAAAGCCTGGGCCTTCAACTGAAGAATGAAAAGAAGGAAGCGGCCAGCGACGGCAATCTTGACGGACAAAGTTTTTTGTTCACCGGTACTTTGCACAAATTAAAACGCAGCGACGCCGAAGAATTGGTGGAAAAGAACGGCGGCAAGATTGTTTCCGGAGTGAGCAGCAAGCTGAATTATTTGGTTGTAGGCGATGATGCCGGCAGCAAGCTGGAAAAAGCTAAGAAGATTGCGAGCATAAGAATTTTAAGCGAAGACCAGTTTTTGGAGATGGTGAACACCTGATGCCGTGTAGCGCTTCGCGCAAAGATGCAAAGCAATACGTTGCGAAGAATGGCAGGGAAGCGTTTAAGGCGTGTCGTTTACACGGTTTCATTTTGCAATTGATACCTGCGAAACGTGTTTAGTAAAGCATCAACCGTTTTTCTTCTTTCATAACCTGCTTCAAAAATATTTGCCACTTCTGTTTTCAATTCGTTGTCGCCTTTTTCGGAGAGAAAGATTTCGATTGCGTTGACGGTTTCCGAAAATTGCTTATCCAGTTGCATACGGCTGTTAATGGCTTCATCGTTCGTTTCGGAAAGACTTGCCGCTGTAGCCGCAACGGATTCTGCAGCCTCTAACCGCAGACTGGTGTTGCTTTCCCTTGCATACAAATCATCCAGGTTACGAACGATGCTCTCCAAACTGGCCGCTTTCGTTTCTCGCAAACCTTCGTACAAATAATCCTTCCGCTTCAACTCAAAGTTTCGTCCCAAATACAATTTCTTCACGTCTTCGTTTATGGCCAGTTCTTCCGCCGTACCGTGCTGAAAAATTTTTCCTTCGATCAGCAAATAAGCACGGTCGCAAATGGAAAGCGTTTCGGTTACGTTGTGATCGGTAATCAGGATGCCGATGTTTTTGTATTTGAGTTTAGCAACGATGGCCTGAATGTCTTCCACCGCAATGGGGTCAATGCCCGCAAAGGGTTCGTCGAGCAAAATAAATTTGGGATCAACGGCCAGTGCACGGGCAATTTCGGTACGTCGTCGCTCGCCACCGCTCAATACGTCGCCGGGACTTTTGCGTACGTGATGCAGACGAAATTCATCCAGCAAACTTTCGAGTTTTTCTTTCTGTTGCTTGCGCGAAAGCTTCGTCATTTCCAGCACCGCACTGATGTTATCTTCCACACTCAACTTTCGAAATACCGAAGCCTCTTGCGGCAAATAACCAATGCCCAACTGCGCCCGCTTGTACATGGCCAGTTTGGTAATGTCCTCGTCGTCCAGGTACACAGCGCCTTCGTCGGGCTTGATCAAACCCACAACCATGTAAAACGTGGTGGTTTTGCCGGCGCCGTTGGGCCCCAGTAAGCCCACAATTTCTCCTTGCCTTACTTCAACAGATGCGTGGTTCACCACCGTGCGTTTGCCGTAGCGCTTCACCAAGTCGTGTGTATGAATGCGGATGCTCATGGGGCGAAAATAGTTGAGTAGTTGATTGGTTGAGCAGTTGACTGGTTGAGCAAGCCGGCCTTTAACAAATCAACGGATCAACCAATCAACTGCTCAACTTCCAATTATCCCTCTCAACACCTAAGTTTGCATCCTTTATGAAAGTAATTGACTACATCAACGAGGCGAACGGAAAGACCCTGGTTTCGTTTGAGATATTGCCGCCACTCAAAGGCAAAGGCATTAATGCCCTGTGGGAACATCTTGATCCGCTCATGGAATTCAAGCCTTCGTTTATCAACGTAACGTACCACCGCAGCGAAAGCATGTTCAAGAAAAAGCCCGACGGCACTTTTGACAAAGTGGAAGTGCGCAAGCGTCCTGGCACGGTAGGCATTTGCGCCGCGCTGATGAACCGCTACAAAGTAGATGCGGTGGCGCACCTCATTTGCGGCGGCTTTTCCAAGCAAGAAACCGAAGACGCACTTATTGATTTGCATTTTCTGGGTGTGAACAACGTGCTGGTGCTGCGCGGCGATGCGCCAAAGAACGAAAGCTCTTTTGAGCCCGAACCCGGGGGCCACCGTTATGCCATTGAGTTGATGCAACAGGTAAACAACATGAACAACGGCATTTACCTGGAAGAAGATTTAAAGAACGCCACCAAAACGAATTTCTGCATCGGCGTGGCGGGCTATCCCGAAAAACATTTTGAAGCGCCCAACATGCAAACCGATCTTGCCTTCTTAAAAGCAAAGGTTGATGCGGGTGCGGAATACATCGTTACGCAAATGTTTTTCGACAACCAGAAATATTTTGCCTTCGTAAAAAGCTGCCGCGATGCCGGCATCAACGTACCGGTCATTCCAGGATTGAAACCAATCTATACGAAAAAACAGCTTTCCATCATTCCCCGCACTTTTCACGTGGACATCCCTGAAGAACTCTCATCGGATTTATTGAAATGCAAGACCGATGCGGAAGTGGAAGTAGTGGGACAGGAATGGCTTCTGAAACAATCGAAAGAATTAAAAGCAGCCGGTGTGCCGGTGTTGCATTACTACACGCTGGGCAAGCCAAATGTGGTGGCGAACGTGGTAAGAGAATTATAGCAAGTAGCTTTCAAGCGTAATTTTTCTCAATAAAAAACTCTCTGGACCTCAGAGAGTTTTTTATTAAAGCAAGATTGTACGCAGCGAGCACTCGCTACTTACTATTCACTATTTTTTTCCACTCCTTTTCGTTTATTTCTACGGGATATTTCTTTTTTAATTCCGCCACCCAAGCCTTTTCCAACGTGGCCTGGTAATCATTAATCACCATTCCTTTGGCATCGGCAAAGCTGCGGGGTTCTTCGCCGTTATGAAGCTTCAGCACGTAGGCAAAAGAAGCGGTATTGTCGGCTTTGTTGACAACAGGCATTGTAACCGTGCCCGCGGCCAGCAACTCTTCTTTACCTTTTGGGATTTGCGTCAATTCAAAGCGGCCCGAATCCGAAGTAATCTGCTCGGCGTAATTGCTGACTGTTGTTCGCCATGCCGCGGGAGCAGCTTTCAGTTTCTTGTAAAATTCATCAGCACTGGCGGCGTTATTGGCGTAAAACAAAACGGCATCGGCGCTTTGCTTCCACACATAATTGCCTTTGTGCTTTTGGTAATAATTCAACAGCGCAACGGAATCGGTTTGCGCCGGTGTCCACACCTGCCGCTGCATGATTTCAAAAAACAAATTGCCGTCGGCAAATTCATTTATCTGCTGTTTGAAATCGGCGTTGTAATCTTCCATGTGATCTTCGTAATACTGCAACGCAGCGGCTTGTACAAATTCGTTCCAAAGCTGCGGGTATATTTTTGTTGCGCCGTTTGCACGGTAGCGATGCGTTTGCGCAAACTCAGCCCAATCTTTCACCGTGGGCGTTCGGTTGCCAAGCGAAAAAACCGGTGTTGCAGGATTAATCGTCAGCTTTACAGAAGGCTTTGTAAAGTTCAACACGCTGTCGGTATAAGCCCACAATTCGTTGTTGGATGCAAGCAGGCTTTTGTAGCCGGCTTGCTTTAATATTTTTTGCGCAAGAATTTTTTTCGTCACTGCTGCCCGGTCGCTGCTTTCAATTTTGTTGCGCAATTCATCGCTTGCCTGCGCATTTAATTTCGCGGGCACGGGCAACAATTTTATTCGCTTTACAATGTGATAACCGTGTTCGGTTAAGAAAGGCTTGCTGACGGCGCCGTCTTTTGGCAAGGCAAAAACGGTTGTTTCAAAAACGGGGCTGTATTCGCCTACGCCAAATTCCTGCATTTGCCCGGCTGAAGCAGCGGAAATCACATCGTTACTAAACGCGGTTGCCAGTTTGCCGAAATCATCGCCGGCAAGAATGCGGTTGTACAAAGAATCGGACCTCTTCTTCAACGCTGCTTTGTAGGCTTCATCGGCGCCGGGTGGAAAGGCCAACAAGATTTGCGCAGCCTTCATGCGGCCAAGCGCTTTTCGTTCACCCAGTATTTTGAAAATGTGATAACCGGCTTTTGACATATAAACAGCCGAGGTTTTGCCAACCGGCGTTGCGTAAACTACCGACTCCAATTCGTAAGGCAAGGTGAAAGCAGTAATCCAACCCAGGTTACCGTCATTATTTTTCGCCGACGGATCGTCGGAGTATTGTTTGGCCGCTTCGGAAAAAGACAAACCTTTTGCAAGAGCGCTTAACACTTCGTCGCGTTTCTTTGCTGCGGCCACCGTATCGGTCACATTGTTCTTTGTAAACGCGATAAAGATGTGCGCCACGTGCAGGTCTTTCTGCTCGTGCGCAAAGGCTTCTTTTATCAGGCCGTCAAGGCTTTCCTTGTCGCTCAAATAACCCGGTAAAATTTGCTGGCGCAGATTGGCCAAATCGCTTTTTAACTGCGGCAGCGTGTCCAGCTTTTTTGCCTTGGCCTCGGCCACTTTCAGGCGCGAAGAAATGTAGAGGTCAAGATATTCCCGCATTGCTTTTTCATCCTTTGCACCGGTGTTGTTTTTTTGAAAGGCGCGAAGAAATTCGTCGGCGGAAACGGCGTTCTTGCCGTAGGTGAACAAAGTTTGTGCAGGTGCTGAAAAAAAGCCCAGCACGCAAAAAACAGTTAGTAACTTTTTCATTTGAGAGGTGGATGATTTGATTCATTCGTATTCTATCAATCGTTGGCCGTTGTTCGTTGATGGTTGGTTGTACATCGCGTACCGCCAACGACTAACAATAAACGGTCAACTACTTACCCGCTTTAATGCGTTGATCCAGGATTTCATCAATCTGCTTGTCGGTGACTTTTTTTGCAATGATGCGCTTGTCTTTGTCAAGCAGGTACAAAGTAGGAAAACTTTGCACATCGTACAACTGCGCATAGGACGGAACGTTGGCCGAAACCCTTGCCTGTTCGGCTTCCCTGGAATAATAAACGTGCGTCCAGCCTTTCAGGCCGCGTTCGCGAATGAAGGTGAACCAGTCGTCTTTTTTTACGCCTTCGGTTTGCTTGGCCATGGCAAATATCTTCATGCCTTCGCCTTTCCATTTGGCTTGATAGAAGCTGTCAATCTTGGGCAAAGTTTCTTTGCAATGGCCGCAGGTTGGATCGTAAATCACCACCAGCGTGTACGGTGCATCCAAACTGTAAAGCGTTACGTTTTTGCCGGTGGTGTCGGGCAATTCTATTTCAGACGCCGGCGAACCCATGATGTTGGCCATTAAACTGTAAGCCCGGTCGGTAATCATCTTGCGGCCTTTGTCGGTAAGCCAGTCGTAATTTTTCTGCGCAAAATATTTTTCATAGAGATGAACAAACACCGCGTCTTCCCACATGTATTTCATGTTCAGGTAGCGGTTTACAAATTTGAGCAAGAGAAACTTTTGCATTTCATCCGAAGCCGTTGCATAACCCAGCATCCAGTCCATTTCCTTGTTCACCGAATCGGAAGCCGGATAAACCAATTGCTCGAAATATTTATCCAGACGGCCTTCAAAAAATGGTGTGCGGGCCAGGCGGTCGTCCCAAAAATTCACGTCGTCCCAGTAATGTTTTTTAAAATAACGATAGGCATACAGCGAATCTTTTTTCGCCGCTTCGGGATTGCTTGGCACCTCCGGTTCGCGCATGGCTTTGAGCAAAGTAGTAAGCAAACCGGTTGGTTCTTTAGCCATGACTTGCGTACGGTAAGCCGTAATTTTTTTCGAGATGGAATCAATCTCCTTATTGGCTTTAAGCGAATCGGCAACAGAAGAGCCGCCGCGTTTTTTGTAAAGCTCGTCCAGCGTGCGGCCGTTTTTTCCCATAAACTCCTGGTAAGCTTTGAAGGAAGAATTTTCGGCAGAGCCGATGAAGGCGATTTTATCAAGATGGGCTGTATCGGCTACAATAGAAAAATTCTGCTCCTTGCCTACCAAAAACTCGAAGCGGTTGGCGCGGTCGGGGAAGCCGATGAGATAAATGCCGCCGCCCAATTTTTTTGGGCCTTTGAAAACGCCTTCGCTGCGGTCGTTAAGTTTTACCGAATCAATGATGGGCAACTGTTTGCCATAATAGTGACCGAGGTAGATGTACTGATTTTTAAAAGGCTTGAGGGTTACTTTAATTTGGTAACCGCCGGCGGGACTTTGTGCGCACAAGGCTGCCGCGTAAAAAAGAAAGAGAACGGCGACGAATTTTTTCATACGAATTGAATAGTAGCGGTAAAAATAATTGAATCAGATTTTCGCTTGGTTAAAAAAAGACGAAAGAAGGTTGGTGGTGGTTTGTGGTTTGCGTGGTAAACCGGAAACACTGCCCGGTTGTGAACCGCTTGAAACGGGAAACTTTTGACACCTGCGCGAAACCACAGACCGCCAACCGTAAACCACAAACCCGACCCTTATCTTTGCGCTCGTTTAACCTTTCATTAACCCCTTGGCAAATACATTTGTTTCCTTTTAACCCCGATTATGAGAAGAACTCTTTTCAGCGCTTTTTTCTTTTGCCTGGCTTTGCTCGCAACCGCTCAATCCGATACGACAGGACCCGTGAAAATTTTTCGTCCGATGCAGGCCCGCGCCAAAGATCATTTCATGATTCAGTTGGGCGGCGCCATGTGGCAAAACAAACCGGACTCTATTAAAACGGGCGGCTTTTCCCGCACCTTTAATATGTACCTGATGTTTGATTTCCCGTTTAAGACTTCACCGAAATTCAGCATCGCCCTGGGCCCCGGCCTTTCTACCGACAACGTGTTTTTGGACAAGATGACGGCCAACATTACCAGTACCGGCTCAACCCTTGTGTTTAAGAACGCTACCGACACCACCCATTTTAAAAAATACAAAGTCTCTACCGCCTTTTTGGAATTGCCCGTGGAGTTGCGCTTTTCTTCCAACCCGGACAACGACGGCAAAAGCTTCAAGGCCGCCGTTGGGCTGCGGGCCGGTACCATGCTGGCTGCCTGGACAAAAGGCAAAACCCTGCAAAACAGCGCCGGCACTACACTGAACGAGTATATCGAAAAAGAAAAAAGCAAAAAGTTCTTCAACACCACCCGAATTTCGGCCACGGCCCGCCTGGGTTACGGACACTTCAGCGTTTTTGGTTCGTACTCGTTGACTTCTTTGCTTAAAGAAGGCGTTGGCCCGCAGATGAATGCCATGAGCATTGGTTTGACGCTAAGCGGCCTTTAAAAATATTTCTATGGAAAGAATGAAAAGCGGTGCGCCGGAAGGTGGTATCGCTTTTTTAGTTTTGTGCTTAAAGCAAAAAAATGCTGGACAAGAAAAGTAAAATAAACAAAGAAGAAAGAGCGGTGCTGGTAGGCGTGGTGCACAAGGACCAACGCGAACAGGAAGTCATGGAATACCTGGACGAACTGGCCTTTCTGGCCGAAACCGCCGGTGCCGTGGCGGTGAAAAAATTCATTCAAAAACTGCCGCACCCAGATAGCCGGACCTATGTGGGCAAAGGCAAGCTGGAAGAAATCAAAAACTATCTGCAAAGCCGCGACATCAACCTCCTGATTTTTGACGATGAGTTGAACGGTTCGCAGATTACCAACATTGAAAAGGAAACGGATGTAAAAACCATTGACCGATCGGATTTGATCCTCGACATTTTTGCGCGAAGAGCAAAGACGGCACAGGCCAAGGCACAGGTGGAACTGGCGCAGTACCAATACATCCTGCCACGGCTTCGCGGCATGTGGAAACACCTGGAACGGTTGGGCGGCGGCATTGGTACAAGAGGCCCGGGAGAAACCGAAATTGAAACCGACCGCCGGATTGTGCGGGATAAAATCTCGCTGCTGCGCAAGCGCTTAAGCGAAATAGACAAGCAAGCCTTTACGCAACGCAAAGACCGCGGCGAGTTTATTCGCGTGGCGCTGGTGGGCTATACTAACGTCGGCAAAAGCACCCTAATGAATCTTTTGAGCAAAAGCAACGTGCTGGCCGAAAACAAACTTTTTGCCACGCTGGACACCACCACGCGAAAGATTGTGTACGAAGGCACACCGTTTTTGCTGAGCGACACGGTAGGTTTTATCCGCAAGCTGCCGCATCACCTGGTGGAAAGCTTTAAGAGTACGCTTGATGAAGTAAGAGAGGCGGATATTTTATTGCACGTGGTGGACATTTCGCATCCCAATTACGAAGACCAAGTAGCCGTAGTAAACAAAACCTTGCAGGAGATGAAGACACACGACAAGCCGGTGGTGATGGTTTTCAACAAAATGGATTTGTACATCAAGCAAACCTTCGACGAGTGGTTGAGCGAAGAAACAAAGGAGCAAATCATCAGCGACTTAAAAGCCCGCTGGCACAACGAAACCGGCGGTAATGCCATATTTGTTTCAGCGCTGGAACGCCTGCACATTGACGAACTGCGGAAAATCATTCTAGATAAAGTGCGGGAACTCTACCGCATTCGGTATCCGTACAAAACGGATTTTTTTTATTGATCGTGGATGTTCGGGATTTTAAAAGGATTGTTTGAATTGTTTACGATGGAGAAAAGAATCAATTGGGTAAAGATTGCGGAGAGCGTAAGCGACATTCCGTTTGATGCAAACGAAATTGCGGAAGTAATGGCCGGGGACAAGCGCATCTGCATCGGGAAGCATAAAGAAGAATTGTTTGCTTTTGCACACAAATGTCCGCACGCCAGCGGCTTTTTTAGCGAAGGCTTTATTGATGCGCTGGGCAACGTGGTTTGTCCGGTGCACCACTATAAGTTTTGCATGAAAAACGGCCGCAACATAAGCGGCGAAGGCTATTATTTAAAACATTGGCCGGTAGCGTTACGAAAAGACGGTGTATTTATTGGTTTCGACAGCCGCAAATTGTTTGACTTCTTCTAGGGCTTGGTCTTTTAGAAAATTTTATTTTAAAAGGCCAATTTTTGATTTGGCCGGAAAGGGAAAACGCCTATTTTTGCCGTCCTGAAATCAGAAATGATTTTGTTGGATTCCTCCTTAGCTCAGTTGGTTAGAGCATCTGACTGTTAATCAGAGGGTCTCAGGTTCAAGTCCTGAAGGGGGAGCAGGAATTAAAAGGTTATAAGTTGAAGAACGTATAACCTTTTTTATTGCATCGCGTACGATACGGTAAAGTCGCGGGCCCACAATTCGACATACTGTGAATCTCAAAAACAAAAGACTGTATGTTTTGTAACGAGGTTCTTTGCAGGAAACCCATATCCAATCCGCATCTTCACTTCACCTCTTCTCCATCAACAGAAACCTGTGCATTTGCAAGGGCTAATTTGTTTACACCCTCCTTTGTAAGAATCTTACAGTTTTCCAGTTGCATATTTTGGACGAAGAACACACCAAATGGATTTTCGGCCGTGATGATTACGTTTTGAAAAACGATGTTTGCTGCCGGTGCTTCCGGCAATCCCCAAATTAAGCCGGCCCGCTTTCCCTTTTGGGTGGTGGCCGTTATGTTTTGGAACTTGATATTGCGATAGACAGGCGTTAATTCGCTAACTGTCGCTGAAGGGTAAGTTGTTGCAATTTCAGGTGTGATCTTCTGCAGGTTTCGGTATTCGCGTTCCTTTGCCATGTAAGCCCCGTAAATCAAAATAGGAATGCCCACATTCGTCATTTTCAGGTTGCGGTAAGTAAGGTTTTGAACAAGGCCACCGCGGTCACGGTCCGATTTAATGCGAATGCCTGCTTCGGTATTGTTGAAGGTGCAGTCTTCAATCAAAAAATTTGACACGCCGCCTTTTGTATAACTGCCGATAGACAAGCCGTGTCCGTAGCCGTATTTGCAACCGGTAATGTGAACGTTCGTGGTGCCACCACCGCAGGTAAAATTATCGTCGCCGGTGCTGATGTCGCAATTCTTGATTAAGATGTCGCGTCCGGATACATCACAGGCATCGGTGTTGTGGCTCGGATTGACCGGGTCATCCGATGCCGGTGCACGAACGATAACGCCGCTAACCGTTACGTTTGACGATTTACCGCTGATGGCAATATGAAACATGGGCGAGTTGGTCAGCGTAACGTTTTCAATCAACACTTTGTCGCATTCTTTAAGAGAAATCATGCGCGGACGTTTGGCGTTTTTTTCCTTTGCAAAAGGCCACCAGGGAGAACCCTGACCGTCAATGGTTCCTTTCCCGGTAATGGCTACGTCGTGAAGTTTTACACCGCTGATAAAATCCGTACCGTATGCGGTACCACCAGGATATTTATCTATAGGCAAGAATTTGAGAACTGCGCCTGAATCGAGATGAAAATCAAGAGTGCTAAAAAACTGCAAAGGCCCCGATAAATAAACACCAGCAGGCACAATCACTTTTCCGCCGCCGGCACTCTTAGCCGCGCCGATGGCGTTTTGTATGGCGGTTGTGTTGTCGGTTACGTTGTCGCTCTTCGCACCAAAATCTTTTATGCTAAATGCTTTGTTCGGAATGGAAGGAAGCAGAGGCGCGGGAAAATCGGATTGCGCATGCAGCCGTTGAAAAACCGATAAACAAATGCTTGTTGCTACCAAAAAACAAAAAGGTGTTTTCATTTGATTCAATTAATGCTTTGCAATGGTAAGCGCTTTCCCGCAACAACCTTGCACGCTTATTTTATAAATTTAGGAGTTAGACCCTTTTCCGATGAATGTTGCGTGAGCCACGCGTCACCCATTGGCAACCTACCGAAAGCCACCGGCATGATAAATCTTTGAAGCGCTTTCCTTTCCTCTTGCCGCAAGGTCTTTGATTATGTCAAACAAAGGCTGGTGCAGCTCCAAAAGATTGGTCACTTCCGCCGGCCGGTAATTCATTTCCGTGTTGATGTTGATGGTGTATTTGCTGTCCCACGGCGGGTTTAATTTATCGTTTCACTTGCCTTGCAAGTTGGTGGGTTGCGAACCGGAAATCAAAAGGTAACGACTGAATTGAAAGTAAAGTGAAAGAAGTTGTGGATCATTGGCCGTATTGAATTCAGCAACGCCAACATTGGTTGGCTTCTTTGCTTGTTCGGTATCGAAAGAAGAAATGCCTTCGGGTTACCAGAAATTCTTTCACGATTGAGCAGTTACGTCATCCATGCTAAAGTAAATTAATCCATCGAGGTAAAGCAGCAGACGCTTTCATTGCAGCCTTGCCCGTCGTTTTGATCATCGTTTTTAAGTTCTCTGATCTATACTATGGATTTACCGCATTCATCCAAATGGTTCGCAAAGTTTTCAGCAAGTCACAACGATAACTTCATGTAAGCAATAAAAGTTTGGTAAAGATGGGTCACCTTTGTATTCATGGACGTCGTTGCTACATTAGACCTTATTACGGCTTCACCTTCGCTCACCGAACAGGAAGAACGGCGAAAAGAATTGGCTGCTTACCTGAACCATCTTATCCTAAATGATTTCTCCGCATTGATACAGCTTCTTTACCGTGTGGATGTTTCCGAACAAAAATTAAAAACGGTGCTGAAAGAAAATCCGCAGGCCGACGCTGGTGAACTGTTAGCCGAACTGCTAATTCAGCGACAAAAAGAAAAGACAGGCACACGGAAAAACTCTTCACTGGCAGATGAGCCATCGGGAGAGGAAGACTGGTGAAGACAATTAAACGTTGAAAACGAAAAACAGAAAGACGTTCCTTCTTTTCGCTGGCTGTCCTTAGTTTATCAACTTGTCAATGCGCTTCAGAAACAACATATCGCCCCTGTTGTAGCTAAAGCTCGCGGGCTTTGTATCAGAGTCGAAGACTTGCCATTGCAACATGTCGTCGTTTACAATCAGCAACAAGCCTTTTAACGTGACCACTTTAGAAGAGTCCCTTACCGTGAGATTAAAATTGACGGGGTTTTTCCGGATGTCCGATACCGTTGCAAAAGCTTTTTTGCGCTGGCCGCCGCAAACAATATAAACCGTATTGCTGTCCACAATGTCCAGCCCTGCGCCGCTACCGTTGCGCCACGTTCCCATCAAATCGCTCATGCTGTGTTCTTCTTTTGTTTGCGCCCATCCGTTCAGTGCTGCAAAGAGCGAAAGAACCGTCATCATCTTTTTCATAACCGCATTTTCGTTACACAATTCTTCTACACTTTTTCTTAATACATACCCTGTGCCATGAATTTGTTTATCCGCTTACCGGCACTATTTTTTTAGCAATGCAAAAAAGATTTTATGCAAAGAGACGGCGCGAACATTAGCCTTTGGCAAAGCGGAATAAATGATTACACTCCCTCAAATACAGGCTCAGCAGAGGCCGTGTACGACGTGTTGATAGCAGGCGGCGGCATCACCGGCGTTACCACCGGATTGTTGTTGCAAAAAGCGGGCAAAAAGGTTGTACTTGCTGAAGCACATACCCTGTGTTTTGGGACTACAGGCGGCACTACGGCGCACATCAATTCTTTTTTTGACACGAGCTATGATCAAATTGAAAACGATTTTGGCAAGGATGCGGCAAAGCAAATAGCCGAAGCCACTAAACAGGCGAGAGAACTTTTTAAAACGAACGTTGCTCAATACAAAATTGATTGTGGCTTTGAAGAAAAAGACGGGTACGTGTACGCACAAACAGAGCAACAAGTTCAGGAATTGGACAAGATGTTTGAAGCTTCAAGAGCAGTTGGCGCAAACATAGAATACGTACAACAAATACCCTTGCCGGTTGACTTTCAAAAAGCAATCGTATATCATGAACAAGCACAACTACATCCAACGCGTTATGTTTTTGCGTTGGCAAAGGTGTTTGAAGAAGCCGGTGGCGTTGTTTTACAAAACTGCCCGGTAAACAAGGTTGAAAAAGAAGACGATTTGCTTCTTATCGAAACAGGCATCGGCACTCTAAAAGCAAGAGCGTTGATATGGGCCACGCACATTCCACCCGGCATCAATTTGCTGCACTTCCGCAACGCACCGTACCGCAGTTATGCCGTTGCACTTAAACTGGCCGACGACAATTACCCCGATGCGCTGGTTTATGACATGTACGACCCTTATTATTATTATCGCACACAGCAAATTGACGGCGAAAAATATTTGATTGCTGGCGGCGAAGATCACAAAACAGCTCACGAAGAAAATACAGCGGCTTGCTTCGATCATTTGCTGGCGCACGTTCGCCACTATTTTACGATAAAAGAAGTCAGTCGTCGCTGGTCTTCGCAATATTTTGAACCGGCCGATGGACTGGCCTACATTGGGCATTTGCCCGGTAACCCCGACAACGTTTACGTGGCTACAGGTTATGGCGGCAACGGCATCACGTACAGTCACATTGCGGCCATTACCTTAACGGGTTTATTGACGAAGGGCAATAGCGAGTTCAAAGACCTCTTTAGTCCTTCACGCATCAAACCCATTGCCGGCTTTGCCGCCTTTGTGCAGGAGAATGCGGATGTGGTAAAAGAGTTTGTTGCAAAACGCATTGCCGTTGAAAAAATTCAGGGTCTTGCCGAACTGGCGCACAACGAGGCAAAAGTTGTGAAGTACGAAGGCGAAAAAATAGCCTTGTATAAAGATGAAGCCGGTGGTGTTCACGCTATCAATCCGGTGTGTACACACGCTAAATGCATCGTTGCCTGGAACAATACCGAAAAATCCTGGGATTGTCCCTGCCACGGCGCCCGTTACAATATGGACGGCGAAGTACTTACCGGACCTGCACAAAATGGATTGGAGAAGATTGAGTTGGGAACCAGCAAATCCTGAACCCGTGTTGATAAAAAAAGTTATTGCTTCTTCTGTTTAATAAATGTCCTGAACGATAAGTTTTTAATTAAATTATCCGGCTGTTGATTCTTTTTGCTGATGGTAGAAAATCAGCAAGGGGTATAAAATTTGAGGAACTCTTTGCTTGAACCGACGTTTGATTCTATGCGTCTATTTCAAATTCTTGCCAGTATTGATGTACTTGCTTAATGGTTTTCAGAAAGGTTTCGCAAACAAGCCGTGTATTTACCCGAGTTTTATTGCACAAAATGCGGCTTCTCACTAACCTGTAACAACACTTATTTCCTGTTGAACGGAATCGTTACTCTGTTGATACTAACACCAATCCATTCAACGCCCGATTCATTAACGCAACTGGAAACAGTTTACTTTCTGTAAGCGTTGGCGTACACTGCTTGCGATATACAATGGCTTCTGCGCATGCCGCAGCGTTCTGCGTAGCAAGCCTTGCTACACCTTAAACAAAACACGTTTCATATAAACTGAAAAATCTATTGGAAATCATGAAACAAGCAATTCTGTTCTTTCTGTACTTGTTCAGCGTACAGCTCCTTTTTTCGCAAACACCGCACGATGTTATCCTGCTGCTCAACATTGGCCAATCCAACGTCGTGGGCAGGGCTCAGGATGATTTGGCAAACGAAGTACCGCCTACGCCCGGCACCTGGTGGTACAAGCAAAGTACCAACAGTTTGGAGTCGCTTATTGAAAGCGTCGGCGAGGGCCTTTCGCAAGCTACTGCCTACAGCATGAATCCCATGTTGGGAAAGCGATTAAAAGAATTAACCGGGCACGATGTCATTATTGTGCCAGCCGGCGTGGGAAACACTTTTATTGTTAGTTGGCTTAAGTCATCGAATTATTATTATACCCGAGCAAAACAAATGTGGCAAGCCGCACTTGCTTACTGTGCTTCTCAAAACATAACGGTGTCAGCAAAGTATGTCCACTGGCTGCAAGGCGAGAATGATGCAGGCTTTACCGAGACAGACGGTTATTACGTCATGCTGAATCAATTAGCCAGCGATCTGGTTTCGGATATGGGTGTCGAAAAAGTTTTTGCCACACGCATTGGTTACGATCCCAATTACACGGCCGCCACCAACAGCGAAAAAATCATGAAGGCGGAAAAGATCTTAAACTTCAACAACCCGAATTTTATTATGGACAGCTATTCGCCGCCTACGTACACGTTTGCCAACGGCAAGATGCTTTCCGATCAAACACATCACAGTTTGCTGGGCCTGAACCAGGATGCGCAAGACATTGCCACCGCCATAAATTATTACCGCAATACGGGGCAAAAAATTCAACTGGCAGAAAATGTTGCTGCGCTCCAAAATGTGACCTCAGGCTATATTAATCTTACTCCCAATTGGTCTTTTGATTTCAACAACAACATTAACGAAGCGGCAGGCAACGTATTACTGAACATGCAAACCAGAAGCGGAACGCCGATACCCGACCCATCCTACACATCCGACGGAGCAATTATCATTAGCCCTAACACCGGCCTTCTCACATCGCGGCCCTTTTCGTCCGACACTTTCACCATAGAAATAAGGCTAAAGATGAATGTCAACGAAGCCTGGACTACGGTGCTCGGCACAGGCGTTGGCGATCATTACAACAAGCTGACGCTTCATCATAACAACAGCACATCGGCGCTATACGTTGAGTTGGGCACTGCCAACGCGTACTATTCATGGGACTTGGGTAATACCGTAAACATGAGCAACTATCATACGTTTAAGTTTACGCAGACAAACGGAATATTAAAGTTCTATCTCGATGGTGTGCAAAGGGGTGATGAAAAAAATTCAACGGAGAGTTTTACCATGACGGTAATTGGCATGGGCGGCGGTACCGGCGGCCCCGATATGGATGGCGCAATTGATTTCTTCCGTATCAAAAACACCGTTGATAACTCGCCGCTGCCTGTAAAGTTTAAATCCTTTAAAGCAACCAACATCAAATGAAAAAGTTAGCAAGCATTCTTGTTTTGGCCGCGCTGTTTTCCTGTTCAAAGAAAGATTGGACCGGCGCAAAATCCGTCACGAATTACCTGATTAGAGTAGTGGCTGTGGACAATGACGGTGTTGAATCTTTCACATCGATCTCGCGGGTAAAATCAGGCAAGGTTGTCGTTGAGTTTGAAACCAGCGAAGCAGTCAATGTAAAGGAATACAAGGTTGAAGCATCATCCGACGGCAGCCATTTTACAAGCATAAAAACGATTGCCGCTGACATAAAGTTGCCAGACAAAATTTACAGAGACACCCTGGAGTTACAATAATGCGAAAGAAGATAAGCGGCCGTGATTCGTTTTTAGAAGATCAAACCTCCTAAAGGCTTGATCGTACATTAACGTGCCGCAATACTTTTCACCAGCAAGCTATTGAAAAGTATTGCGGCACGTTAAACTTATCGCTGTTTATTAGCCGGCTTGTTTGCGGCTCCTTATCCGCTTTAAGCCGTAAGCTGCTCCGCCTACCAATAAAATACTGAGACCGCCATCAAACGGTGCATCGGCTGTGCTGCTATTACCTGAACCTACGCTTCCAACTCCGGAACCGCCGCCGTTGTTTGGGTTCGTAGTTCTAAATTGATTGTTTCGACCAATTTGCTTATCAGCGTTTGGATCGCAAGAGAAGAGAAGAATGGCCACAAGAAGGCCAGGAAGAAGTGTTTTCATGATCATAAGTTTGGTGTGTATTCAACAGTATTTAAACAAAATAAATTGCCGGGCTTTGGCATTCAGGAAGGATAAGGGACGGTAGAACTTACTTCAATAAATCAACAATCATACCCAACAATGAGTCATTCTCTAATGAAAAAGTTTTAGTAGAAAGGCAGAGAAAAAAGCTAATAAACCAACGGAAGTTTTTCTACACGTTCCTTGTGTTTACTCCAAATCAAGAAAGCGAAAGAGAAAGATAGCACCAGCGCTTTTTCGAATGAGGCGTTCCCTACACATGTTGAGAAAGCGAAAAGCCCTTTGCTTACATAGATTCTATTGGCAATTATTATTGCAGGCAAATTTTAAGTAAGCAGATATAAACGAAGCTGCGTAATTCTACGCAAAGAACTGTGGTTTCTTTACGTTTCAGAAAGGGCGAATGTGCGCTTGTGGGGTTTTGGGGTGTGGAGTAGTTTTGCAGCAGAAGTTGATTGGTACGAAAACGTTATCAATCCCAAGATCCAAATCCTGCTGAAAGCCGCAGTGTCCAACAATCCTGAAAAAACCAAAAATCCAATATCAGTCAACTTCTTTTTTATCCACTCCTGTTGAAAGCCGTTGCTAACCGGTCCCAAATCCTAAGAAAGCCAAAACACATCCAACTCCTGTTTGAAAACCGATCCAATCCTTTGAGAGGCTAAGGCGTCCGTACTGTCCGATGAAAACAACGCATTCAAAGAAAACAAACGCCTTAGACATAATACGAAAACGTCCCTCCAAAAAAGAGGGACGTTTTTGTTTCTCTGAATTTCATTGGTGAATAAAACAAAGGCCGCAAGAATTTTCTTGCGGCCTTTGTGGACCCTGAGGGACTTGAACCCCCGGCCCTCTGATTATGAGTCAGACGCTCTAACCAACTGAGCTAAGGGTCCGAAATTTTTAAAACAATCCGCTAAAAAAGCGGGGAGCAAAAATAGGGAAACGACCTTATTAATCTTTCACTTCTTCAAAATCAATGTACTCGCCCAAGGTGCTTTTTTTCTTGTCCGTATTGTTCTTTGGCTGGTTGTTTTGCGATGCCTGCTGGCCCTGTTGCCCGCGCATTTGTTCGTTCATATCCCGGAACTTTTGCTTTACCTGCCGCGTGGTTTTATAAACAGGAATTATAAAATCAAACACCAGTTTAAAAATGAGGTAGGCCACAAAAGTGAAGAAAAGAAAACTTAAAATCATAGCACTTCAAAGGTAAAGGCGCCCAAACAATCAATTTGAATTTGGACGGTATTTAACGTTTGCCTTACCTTTGGCACGGCAAAGAAATTTAGAAGGGAACGAACGGCGTTCCCTTCTTCTTTTACAACAGGACAATGGAAACAGTATTGGACGCAATCACGCAAAAGGTAAACAGTCTTCTGGAAACCAACCCTTCGCACTTTTTGGTGGACATACGCATCAAGCCAACCAACAACATTAAGGTGTTTGTTGATGCCGATGAAGGCATTATGCTTTCAACGCTCATTGGTTACAACCGAAAACTTTACAAGATTTTGGAGGAAAGCGGCTTGTTTCCAGGCGGTGACTTTTCGCTGGAAGTTTCGTCTCCCGGCCTTGACGAACCGCTTAAGAAACAGCGCCAATACAAAAAGAACGCGGGCCGCTACGTACAGGTTACAAAGAATGACGGCGGCATTGTTGAAGGAAAATTGATAGAGGCAACCGAAGACGGCATTGTTGTAGAAACCGAAACCGGCAAAGGCAAAAAAAAAGAAGTAAAGCAGGAAACCATTTTGTTCAGCGATATAAAAACAACAAAAATTCAAGTTAAGTTTTGAGAAAGCGGTGCGTTATCAGCCACAAACTGAAAGCAAGCAACAAAATCTCAAAGCCGAAATCGTAAATCTGAAATTACCATGGCCAGTATCAACCTGATAGAAGCATTCCAGGAGTTTAAGGATGCCGAAAACATTGACCGCCCCACGCTCATGCGTGTGGTAGAGGATGTATTTAAAACCCTCATCCGCAAAAAATACGGCAGCGACGAAACCTTCGATGTGATTGTGAACGCCGAAAAAGGCGACCTTGAAATTTTTCGCCGGCGCAACATTGTGGACGATGACGATGTCTATAATACGCTTGAAGAAATTGAAGTGTCGGAGGCCCGGAAAATTTCGCCCGACTACGAAGTAGGCGAAGAACTGTATGAAGAAGTGAACCTTGAGGACTTTGGCCGCCGCGCTATCTTAGCTGCAAAGCAAACCCTTGCCAGCCGCATCTCCGATTTAAAAAAGAACGTGCTTGCCAAAAAATACGGCGACCGCATCGGCGAAATTATTTCGGCTGAAGTGTACCAGGTTTGGAAAAAAGAAATCCTGCTGCTCGACGAAGAAGGCAACGAACTGATTCTGCCGAAGAGCGAACAAATACCGCAGGATTATTTTAAGAAAGGCGAGAACATTCGGGCGGTGGTGAAAAAGGTGGACATGAAAAATAATACGCCGGTAATCATCCTTTCCCGTACTTCGCCTGATTTTCTGGCAAAGCTTTTGGAAATAGAGGTGCCGGAGATTTTCGACGGGCTGATCGTGATCAAAAAAATCGTTCGCGAACCGGGAGAAAGAGCCAAAGTAGCCGTTGAATCCTATGATGACCGCATTGATCCGGTAGGCGCTTGCGTGGGCATGAAAGGAAGCCGCATTCACGGCATCGTTCGCGAATTGAAAAACGAGAACATTGACGTTATTAACTGGACCAGCAATACGCAGCTTCTGATACAACGTTCTCTCACGCCGGCCAAGATTACTTCGATGGAACTAAACAACGAAGAACACCACGCCAACGTTTACCTAAAGCCCGACCAGGTTTCCCTGGCCATTGGCCGCCGCGGTGTAAACATTAAACTGGCTTGCGAATTGACAGGCTACAACCTTGATGTTTACCGCGACAACGAAGGCGAGGTGGAAGAGTTTGATATTGACCTGGAAGAATTCAGCGATGAAATTGAAAGCTGGGTGATTGACGAGCTGAAGCGCATCGGTTGCGACACGGCCCGCAGCGTATTGAGTCTGACCGCTGAAGAACTGGAACGCAGAACCGACCTGGAAAAAGAAACCATTGCCGATGTACGCAAAGTGCTTCAGGCAGAATTTGAAAAAGAATAAGGTGATGGGTGACGAGTAATCAGTGATGCGTTTTGCCAGCGGCAAAGTCTTCACGAAACTCTGGCCTCATTCCTGTTCATTCGTTCTTAACAAACAGAAAATTTTAAACCGAATAGATGACGGATGAAAAAGGCGGCGACTTTTAATTGAACGGTTATCGCTGATTATTCATCACTCATCGCTCATCAAATCGAATGGCAGAAATTACAACAACACCGCGTCTCATGGCCGCCGCCAAAGAATTTAACATCGGTAAGGACACACTGGTGGATTTTTTGGCGGGCAAAGGATTTGACAAGGACGAACTAAAACCTACCGCAAAGCTCACCGAAGAAATGTACCGGGCATTGCAGGCCGAGTTTCAGAGCGACAAGGTGGCCAAAATGAAGGCTGTCCAGATTGACCTGCCAAAAGGCGCCGTTGCCGAGGCAAAAAAGAAACGCGACGAAGAAGAAATACTTCACTTCCGCAAGGAGGAAAAAAAGCCGGCTAAAAAAGAAGAGCCGGCGGCGCCAGCTCCTGTTGAGGAACCGAAGCCTGAGCCGGTGCAGGAAATTGTCCCGCCTCCTCCGGTTGTAGCCGAAGCAGCGCCAGAAGTCGAAGAGCCAAAGCCTGAACCCGAACTCATTCGGCCCGAAGTGCCGGAAATTGAAGGCCTGAAGGTGGTTGACAAAATTGACCTCTCCACTATTGATTCGTCTACCCGCCCGAAAAAAGGCGTGAAGAAAGCGAAGGCAGAATCCGAGCCGGTCGTTGAAGTACCGGCAGAGGAAAAAGTCGTTGTTGCCGAAACACCTGTTATTGAAGCAGAGCCTGAAGTAGAAGCACCCGTTGCACAAATACAGGAGGAAACAAAAGAAGAAGAACCGGTTATCGAAAATATCAAAGCCGAAAAATTGGAAGGCCCGAAAATTTTAGGCAAGATAGAATTGCCGGTAGAAACGGATACACGCCCGGTAAGGGGCGACGAAAAGAGAAAACGCAAGCGCATCCCCATTGAAAAGAAAGAAGTGCGGCCCACACAGGGACAACAGCAGCAAGGGCAGGGCGGAGGCGGACGGTTTACGCCGCAAAAAGCAGCGCCGGGACAGGCCGGTGGCCTTAACCGTGGCGGTCAACAAGCCGGTGGCGGCGGACGCTTTACACCCACACGCCGCGGCGATCGAAGGGAAGTAAAAGAAATTGACGAGAAAGAAATTCAACGCAAAATCCAGGAAACACAAGCCAAGCTTTCGGGTGGCCGCGGTGGCAAATCAATTAAAGCCAAACGCCGCGATCGCCGCAACGAAATGGCCGAAGCCGATGGCTCAACCGAAGGCAACAAACTGCAGGTAACCGAGTTCATTTCGGTAAGCGAACTGGCAAACCTGATGGATGTTTCGTTTGCAGAAGTTATCAGCAAGTGTATGGGCCTTGGCATCATGGTGTCCATCAACCAGCGTTTGGACGCAGAGGTTATTGAACTGGTGGCCAGTGAATTCGGCTTTGACGTGGAATTCATTGACATGGAGAAGCAACTGGAAATGGAGGAAGAAATCGAAGAAGATGATGCCGAAGACCTTCAGTCGCGTTCACCCATCGTTACCATCATGGGTCACGTTGACCACGGTAAAACATCCTTGCTCGACTACATCCGCAAAGCCAACGTGGTGGCGGGTGAAGCGGGCGGCATCACGCAACACATCGGCGCTTACCAGGTAAATCTTCCCAACGGCAAAGACATTACTTTCCTTGATACGCCGGGTCACGAAGCCTTTACGGCCATGCGTGCCCGCGGTGCAAAAATTACCGACATCGCGGTAATTGTGATTGCCGCCGATGATGCCATCATGCCGCAAACACGAGAGGCCATCAGCCACGCACAGGCGGCCAATGTGCCTATGATTTTTGCCGTCAACAAGATTGACAAGGACGGCGCTAATCCGCAAAAAATTTACGAGCAGTTGGCGGGCATGAACATCTTGGTAGAAGCCTGGGGCGGTAAATTCCAGAACCAGGAAATCTCTGCCAAGCAAGGCTTAAACGTTGATCTGTTACTTGAAAAAATATTGCTTGAAGCCGAATTGCTTGACCTGAAAGCAAACCCCGACCGCGAAGCGACGGGATCTATCATTGAAGCCTCGCTAGACAAAGGCCGCGGTTACGTTACCACTATTTTGGTGCAGAACGGTACACTGCAAACCGGCGATCTTGTGGTATCCGGCCAGCATTACGGCCGTGTGAAAGCCATGTTTAACGAACGCAACAAACGGATAGACGAAGCCGGTCCTTCGGCGCCAGCCGTTATCCTTGGTTTGAACGGTGCTCCACAGGCGGGTGAAAAGTTCAAAGTATACCACGACGAAGCCGAAGCGAAAGACATCGCCAACCGCCGTGCACAAATTCTGCGTGAGCAGGGCATGAGAGCCAAGAAGCACATCACGTTGGATGAAATTGGCCGTCGTTTGGCGCTCGGAAACTTCAAGGAATTGAAAGTTATCATTAAGGGTGACGTGGACGGTTCGGTAGAAGCCCTGAGCGACTCTTTGCAAAAGCAATCCACGGAAGAAATTCTAGTAAGTGTGATTCACAAAGGCGTAGGCCAGATTAACGAAAGCGACGTGGTTTTGGCTGAAGCATCCGACGCCATCATCATCGGTTTCAATGTTCGGCCTTCCTTGCAGGCAAATCGTTTGGCCGACAACGCCGGTATTCAAATCAAAACCTACTCCATTATCTACAACGCCATCGAAGAAATCCGCTCGGCAATGGAAGGCATGTTGGAACCGAAGACGCAGGAGAAGATCATCGGCAACGTCGAGATCAGGGAAGTCTTCAAGTTTGACAAAGCCACCGTAGCCGGCTGCCAGGTGATTGACGGACGCATCAAGCGTGACAGCAAGATCCGCCTCATTCGCGACGGTATTGTTGTGTACCCAACCGCCGAAGGTGCGCATGCCGAATTGGGTTCACTCAAGCGTTACAAAGACGACGTGAAAGATGTGATATCGGGTATGGAGTGCGGTCTCACGGTCAAAAATTACAACGACATCAAAGTGGGCGATGTGATTGAAGCGTACGAAGAAGAAGAAGTGAAGCGAACGCTCTGATAAATTAAAATTTAAAGCAAAGTCAAAAGAGTGCTTAAAACAAAGAGCCGCTCTTTTGACTTTTTCTTTTCCATCTGCACGCTACAAACTTTTGTTAATACAAAACTTACCACAGGCGACGGCTAAGGCAGCCGTTAAATTTGTTACCGTTATGAAACGACTTTTGCTTTTCGTCTTTTGCCTTTTGACTTTTTACTT